>CAYLJO010000300.1:0-6279 GCA_964383905.1 uncultured Blastocatellaceae bacterium | reverse complement strand
GACAACCGTTTGGGGCGACGCATCCGGCAACCCATTGAGAGTTTGTGCAACTGGACAGCGGAGAAAACAGAGATTCAAAGAGCGAGCAAAGTGCGTTCAACCGACGCGCTGATGATCCATTGCTGGGGAAAGCTGGCAGTTGTTTTCTTTCTCCTCGTTTTTAACTGCTGATTCTCATCAATGGGAATAATTATAAAATGCCTATAGCATGATTCACTTGAGTGTATAGGAGGAGGCGATTTGAACCACCGAGGGCACAGAGGAAAGCGAAATCAATTCAGGATAGATGGTACCGACTCCCCGCCGATTAATGATGACTCCTCCATACGTACTATTGCAAACCGCTGTAGCTCAACCATGGACGAAGAGAGTGGTTAAAGGTTTTCCTTGGGAAAATTACTTTGTTTCAGCGTACTATACCGGCTGGGCGCGCACATGGAGGCCGGGCACCGTCTTCATGCCGCCTGCTTGTCTTGACGGATGATCAAGTCGACCTCCTGCGTCAGGGCGTGAACGGCCTCAGCAATCTGGTCATGGCGGAGCTCACGCGAGCGCATGCCTTCGCGCAGCCGCTGCGCATGAGATATAACTTTTGGGGCACCCTCCTCCGTTTTATGAATATTCCAGTGCTCGACGAGCACGAGCATCAGCTCGCCCGTGGTGGAAGCAATCTCGTCGATGAGCTCGGGCGGGGGGAGGTGTGTCTCGTACCGGCGTACTTCGACCAGCAGCTCCTCGAGCCGCTGCGAGAATCGCTCGAGGAGATTGGTAAGACGTTGATGGCGGAGGGCGTTACCCATGACTCTATTCTCAGAAACATTATATCACGCCGGGCTTGATAGCGCTTGTTTTCTATCGTGGTGTTAAGTTTGCCATAGAGGAAGGACAAGTGGCGAGATTTTGTTCTCGCCAGCCGCCTGCGAAAGAAGGTTGAGGACTGCACCGGGAGACAATCATGCCATTCAATCAGTCGCCACCGGAGCTCGGTAATCAATATGAAGATGATCGAGTCCTGCGCTCCTATCTGGCGCGCATACTTCCGCACGAGGTGCGACGCGAAATTGAGCCCTCCCTCATGGAGATGGGCCGACTCGCGGGCGGCAACCTCTATCAGATGCAGCTCGCCGACCGCCTCAACGAGCCGGCGCTGACACGTTGGAACGCGTGGGGTGAGCGCATTGATAAGATTGAAGTCTCGCCGCTGTGGCGCGTGGCCGAGCGCCTCGCCGCAGAGCACGGGCTCGTGGCAATCAGCTACGAGCGCGCCCACGGCCGTTTTTCACGCGTGCACCAGTGTGCGATGGCCTACCTGTTTACCCCGTCGACGGATATCTACAGTTGCCCGCTGGCGATGACCGACGGCGCCGCCCGCACGCTCCTACATTCTGGTAAACGGATGCTCATCGACCGGGTGGTGCCACACCTCACCAGCCGCGACCCCGAGCAATTCTGGACCAGCGGGCAGTGGATGACCGAATCGACGGGCGGGTCTGATGTGGGTCTCTCCGAGACCGCGGCGCGCCAGGATGGCGAAGGCGTCTGGCGTCTGTATGGCAGGAAGTGGTTCACGTCGGCGACGACCTCGCAAGTGGCGCTGACCCTGGCCCGCCCGGAAGGCAACGCACCCGGCGGACAGGGTCTGGCGCTCTTTTTTGTTAAGACCCGCGACGGGACGGGACGACTTCGCAACATTCGGATCAACCGTCTGAAAGATAAGCTTGGCACACGAAAGGTTCCGACAGCGGAACTGACCCTTGAGGGTACGCCGGCAGAGCTGGTCGTGGGCACGACCGACGGCATTCGCCATATCGCGCCGATGCTTAATATCACCCGCCTGTGGAACGGCGTGAGCGCCGTCGCTTTGATGTGCCGGGGGCTCGCCCTCGCACGTGACTACGCGCGCAAGCGCATCGCGTTCGGCGCGCCGCTAAAGGATAAGCCGCTCCACGTCGATACTCTCGCGGGCCTACAGGCTGAGATGGAAGGGGCGCTGCACCTGGCCTTCTATGTGGCCGAGTTGGTCGGTCGCGACGAAGCGGGTGAGATCAATGAGGAGCAGGCCGGGCTGCTGCGCCTTCTCACACCCATCATGAAGCTAACTACCGCCCGGCAGGCCGTGACGGTGGCCAGCGAGGTGCTCGAAGCCTTCGGCGGCGCCGGGTACGTGGAAGACACCGGACTGCCCTTGCTCCTGCGTGACAGCCAGGTCCTATCGATATGGGAAGGCACGACCAATGTGCTCTCCCTGGATGCGTTGCGTGTTCTGGAAGGAAGGAGCGGGGTGTTCAAAGCTTTGAAAGTGGAAGTAGAACGCTGCGTGGAGGCTGCGCGCGAGGCGCGTCTCGGGGAGGCGGGGCAAAAAGCGCTTCAGGCGCTCGAGCGGGCGGAAGCGTGGCTGGCCGGGGCCCGTAAAGAAGGAGAGCCGACGCTGGAGGCCGGGGCGCGCCGCTTCGCCATGACCCTCGGCCGGGCGCTCGAGCTGGCGCTGCTGCTCGGGCACGCCCAGTGGTCACTTGAGCAGGAGAAAGACGGAAGGTCAATGGCGGCGGCAAGACGTTTCGCTCAAGCCGGCATCGACCTCATTATCCCGGTGGATACTGAAGACGCGCTGAGCCTTACCAGTGATCGGTAGGAAGCTTTAAGACCATGTGTCAGTGGCCGATGATTAATGAAACCTAGTCCACCAGTAATTCGTTAATAGCAGTTTCTCAGAGCTGGTTGCAAAATTAAAGGAACTGAAGAGTAAGAAAGCATAAGATAGAGGCTCGATTCCGACATGGGGGACAGAACTACATCAGTTCAGGAAGCTACGGATGCGTGAGGAAACGACAGCTTCGACTCATGAAGCTCTAATGCTGTTGGCTTGTGCCATCGTCGCGCATCGCTATCTGAAAAGTTAATTTTGCAACCAGCTCTATGTAATTACAGGACACGAGAAATTAATGCACGACTCGACTGAAACATTGCACGTCGCCCCGGTGGACGAGTCGTCCACCAGCTTGTGGGATGGGATCCGAGAAGCTGTGCGCGGATCGCGGCGCGACTATACCCAGGGCTCGATAGGCCGGGCGATCATGCTGCTCTCCATTCCCATGGTGCTGGAGATGGTCATGGAGAGCGTCTTCGCCGTGGCGGACGTCTTCTTCGTCGCCAAGCTCGGGACCGATGCTGTCGCCACCGTCGGCCTTACGGAGTCGATGCTAACGCTCGTTTACACCATGGCGATGGGCCTCGGGATCGGGACGACGGCGATGATCGCGCGCCGGATCGGCGAACACGACCCTGAGAGCGCGGCGCACGCGGCCGTGCAGGTGCTCTTTTTGGGGCTGATCGTGTCGGTGATGCTCGGCATCGGCGGGGTCATGCTTGCGCCGCGTCTCCTTTCACTGATGGGTGCTTCGCCAGGGGTGGTAGCCCGGGGCGCTACTTACACGAAGGTGATGCTCGGCGGGAATGCCTCGATCATGTTCTTGTTTTTGATCAACGCCATCTTCCGGGGCGCAGGGGATGCGGCGGTCGCGATGCGCGTACTCTGGCTGGCCAACCTGATTAACATCGGTCTCGGCCCGTGTCTGATCTTCGGAGTCGGGCCTTTCCCGAAGCTCGGGGTGGCCGGCGCAGCTATCGCCACGAGTATCGGTCGCGGGACGGGAGCGCTCTACGCCTTAAGCCGGCTGCTGCGTCCCGGCGGGAGGATCGGGATCGCGCGACGCCACCTGCGTGTCGAGCCGGCGCTGATGGCGCGGCTATTACGCTTATCGGCCTCGGGCGCATTACAGGTATTCATCGGCATGGCAAGCTGGATTGGACTGATTCGGATCCTCTCGACCTTCGGGAGTGATGCCCTCGCGGGCTATGTCATCGGCATCCGCGTCATCCTTTTCGCCCTCCTGCCTTCGTGGGGGATGAGTAATGCGGCGGCAACGATGGTCGGCCAAGCGCTCGGGGCTCGGAAGCCTGAGCGTGCGGAGCAGGCGGTGTGGCGGGCCGGCTTTTATAACATGTGCTTTCTCGGAAGCATCGGGCTCTTATTCGTGCTCCTGGCGAAGGTGATCGTCGGGCTTTTTACCTCCGACCCGGCGGTCTTCCCGTACGGCGTGGATTGCCTGCGTGTAGTCGCGTGCGGTTTCCCATTCTACGCGTACGGCATGGTGCTCACGCAGTCATTCAACGGGGCGGGCGATACCTTCACGCCGACGGTGATCAACTTTTTCGTCTTCTGGTTATGGGAGATCCCGCTCGCTTACGCGCTTGCAATCGTTTTCGGTCTGGGGCCGCACGGCGTTTTTCTGGCGATGACGATTGCCTTCTCGACCCTGGCGGTGGTGAGCGGCCTGATCTTCCAGAGGGGGCGGTGGAAAGCACAAGTGGTCTGAGCAACGGGGCCGGAAGATCGGAGGACAATATTCAACCTGAGCGGGCAGGCAATTCGCAGAGTCATAGAGCAGTGTTCGCTTGGGTGGATGGAAGAAGGCGGTTTGAACCACCGCAGGGCCGGAGAGGTTCACAAAGGAAAAGACAGAGAAAACAAGGCTGTCCCTAAATATCCACAATTGTTAAAGCTTAAGCGAGAGGGCTTCTTGTAATACCGAATTGAGGCCGGTTCGGATCGAGTTGATTGTGGCGGCATCCAGGGTTGACCCGGCGGCGTTTAGCTCTGTCTTCACGGCCCGCGACAGATCCTGTATCTCGCCGCTACTGGAGCTTTGATCTGAATGAAGGAGCGCCTCAGCCTTGGTGAAACAGGCAAAGGCCAGGCGGGGAGATGCGTGACGCTGTTGGAGAAATTTCCCATACTTAAACCAGTCGGCGGCTTCACCCCCGGAACTGCTGGAGTCTTCCAGTGTCAGGGCCCGCTGAAAATCTGAGAGCGCCTCCGCACCCTCATGATGCCTGGCTTTAACGTCCGCCGACTGCATCAAGGCGAATGCCAGCCCCTGCCGGTCACCCGCTTTTTCGGCCAGCGCGGCGGCCTGGCCGAAGTAATGCAGGGCATGATCATCGTCACCCGAGTTTAGACAGGCACTCGCAAGCTGAAGAATAACTCCCACAATAACATTAGGACGCGGGAGCGGGGCGTGCGGTGTGGAGGCGTTTGCGTCGTCAGCAATAAGGGCAAGATACTGCTCGTAATGAAGGATCGCTTCCTTGAAGTGATTCGTCTTTGCCAAAGCGTCCGCCAGATAGAGGTGTGCGTTTGTTTGGCCTGCATCGAGATCGAGGGCGTGCTGCCATGCGTCGATTGCTTCGTCCTGATGGCCGATTTGGGAGGCAAGGAGGCCGAAATTAATCAGCGAGTTAACATCCGGCCTGACGTGCGCAAACATCTGCTTGTAATGCGCGTAGGCTCCTTCATAGTCGCCTGATTCGATCAGCAGCTTGGCGAGCGCGTCCTGGGCCGCACGGTAAGTGGGGTTGATGCGGACGGCCTCCTCAAGGGCGGCGCGGTTACCCGACCGGTTGCCATCATGCTCGTTGGCCATCGCGAGCCGCAACTGGAGTGCCGCATCATAAGGGTTAAGTTGTTGCGCACGGTGAAGGCTGGCCGCATCGCTCGCCTGTGCCCCGTAATAGAACTTCAACTGGTCGAGGCCAGCAACGAACAATAAGCCGAGGACGGCCGTCACCCGGAAAAGCCGTGCGGAGCGGCGGGGGCCGGCCAGCCACCCCGTGAATCGGTTGAAGCTTGAACCGGCGCGCGTTCCGTTTTCCGCTCCATGGGTGTTTAAGAGCAGGGAAGCGATACGGCCGTCGCGAAGCTTCCAGATTGCCCCGTCGAGCAGGAAATGATGGATGTTGACGAGCGCGGTGAAGGCAAGGAAGCTCGGCATAAAGTCGATATGAAGCACTCTGCTTGCCAGCCACGGGCCGGGAACGAAAAGTGCGATGCCACCAACGATGAGGACGGAAAAGTAAGCGTACAGCCGCCAGCCATTACCCTGCGCGCCGACCCGACCGGCCTGTGATTCGCGACGCGCGTAATAGCTTGTGATCCACAAGTACTGGGCGGAGTGCATCACGGCAAGGATCGCCGTGGTGGAACGAGCCTGTAAGAAGTCGATGTCGGAAAAGAGGGTGAGCGCCGTCGGGATAACAAACCAGGCGGCCTGGGTTGAGAGCAGGACGATAGGCGCAGTCATCGCGCGCCATTCCGTCTGTTTCACGAAGGCAGATAAACTGTAGATACTCGATACGATAAATGTCACGAGCATCGCCGCCCAGAGAATGCGCGCGGCTTTGAGCGGTATGCCGAGCGTGATAATGAATTGATCGGTCGAG
>CAYLJO010000299.1:0-6341 GCA_964383905.1 uncultured Blastocatellaceae bacterium | reverse complement strand
ATCGGTTCGACGCTGGAGAACGCGCGCTTGATCTCCGAGTTGCGCGAGGCCAACCGGCTCAAAGACGAGTTCCTGGCCACGCTCTCGCACGAGCTGCGCACGCCGCTCACGGCGATCAAGGGTTGGGCCGAGCTGTTAAGTGAAAACGAAGCCCTGGCCGTTGACGAAGAGTTCGCCGACGGCATCGGGGTCATCAAGAATTCCACCGCTTCGCTCTCCCAGCTAATTTCCGACCTCCTCGATCTCTCCCGCATCCAGCGCCGCCGCCTGCAGCTTGACCGCCGTCCGACGGACATCAACTCGGTGGTGCACGACGCCGAGCAGGCCGTTCGCCACTCGGCGGTTGCGCGCCGTCAAGAACTCCGGCTTGAGCTCCAGAGCCTGCCGGACATCAACGTCGACGCGCACCGCGTCCAGCAGGTCCTCTGGAATCTTCTTAACAACGCCATCAAGTTCACGCCCGAAGGCGGTCACATTACCGTACGCTCGCGCCTGCTCGACGGCGCGGGGCTTTTAGGCGACGGGCAGGACGGCGCTATCGAGCGCTGGGTCGTGGTCGAAGTCGAGGATACGGGCGAAGGTATCGCGCCTGAATTTCTCCCGCACATCTGGGACCGTTTCCGGCAGGCAGACAGTTCTTCCACACGGCGATACGGCGGTCTCGGCATCGGCCTCGCCCTGGTCAAAGAGCTGGTCGAAGCGCACGGCGGGCAGGTCGAAGCCCGGAGCGAGGGGCGCGGCGCAACTTTTACCGTGCGCCTGCCTGTCGAAACTGAACCCATCCCTCAACAACCAAATGGCCTCAAAAAAGAGTCTATCATTTAACCTCATTCTCCAAAGCTAAAAGGCAGAAGCCCGACCGTGAGGGAGGGCGTATCTTCGGAAGTTGGCTCATCCTGAGAATGAATAGACCCTGTGCGAGGTCCTCTCCAGTTCAAATTTTTGGCTGCGGCTCTGCTAAACTGTGTCCCCTGCGCCTCTCTTTGGTGGTTGTTTTGGTCGCACTCATGTGAGACCCGCTATGGGGGGCATCCGTATTTGCCAACTCCGCATGAATGCCAAAGCCATCCCTTATGAAATCCTGGCGCGTGAGGGCCAAGCGCGCGCCGGTCTTTTGAGAACACGCCACGCCCATATCGAGACGCCCGTTTTTATGCCCGTTGGCACGCTCGGCACGGTCAAGGGCACGCGCTTCGAGGCCCTCGAATCAGCCGAGCTTGATGCGCGCATCATTCTCGGTAATACCTATCACCTCTGGTTGCGACCCGGCGCTGAAACGATCAGGGCGTGCGGCGGGTTGCATCGTTTCACCGGCTGGGATCGCGCCCTGCTCACGGATTCGGGCGGATTTCAGGTCTGGAGTCTGGGGTCGTTGCGCAAAATCAGCGAAGATGGGACGGAATTTCGCTCGCACGTTGACGGAAGTCTCTGTTTTCTCTCGCCCGAAGTGTCGATGCAGGTACAGTCCGCGCTCGGCTCCGATATTGTGATGGCGCTCGACGAGTGCGCGCCGGGCGAAGCCCCCTATGAAGAGGCCCGACAGAGCATGCTCCTGACCGCGCGCTGGGCCGCCCGTTCGCGCCGTCGCTTCGATGCCCTGCAAAAAGAGGGGATGGACGCTGGTCGCCTGGATGCGCACGAGGGTTTGAGCGGCGCGCAGGCTCTGTTCGGCATTGTGCAGGGCGCGTCCTATCTGGATTTGCGGCGCGAGAGCCTGGCCCGCACGGTCGAGATCGGCTTCGACGGCTATGCCATCGGCGGCCTCAGCGTCGGCGAAGAGAAGCGCGTGATGTACGAAGTCGTTGAAGAGATTGCGCCGGCGATGCCTGCCGGCCAGCCACGCTACCTGATGGGCGTCGGCACCCCGGAAGATCTGGTCGAAGCCGTGGCCCGCGGTGTTGACATGTTCGACTGCGTGCTGCCGACGCGCAACGGAAGGAACGGGCAGGCCTTTACGTCGCGCGGCAAGTTGAACGTGAAGAACGCGCGGTGGTCGCGCGATCTGCGGCCGCTAGACGAAGCGTGCGCCTGCTCCGTCTGCCGGCGACACTCGCGCGCCTACCTGCGGCACCTCTACGTGACAGGGGAGATGCTGGGCAGCATCCTCCTCACACACCACAACCTCGCCTTCTTCCTTGACACTATGCGACACGTGAGGCAAGCTATTCGGTCGGGCGATTTCACAAGATTTTGTCGAGAGTTCCTAGTGCAGCTCAGCGCGGGTGTTGAGTAAAAACCCCGTCCTTTCGCGCGTCGGATATGAGGCCGTCAGCGTCCGGGCCGGGTCTCCTCGCGCTGCTGCCGATTTTATTGTAACCCCAAAAACGAATGACCATTTTCGCAATCTACTTTCAGTCCGGCGGCGGTGGCCTCATTGCCTTCGCCCCTTTTATTTTAATCTTCGTCGTCTTTTACCTGCTTCTCATCAGGCCGCAGCAGAAGCGGCAGCGCGAGCTGCAGGAGACCATCGCGCAGCTCAAAGCGGGCGACCGCGTTGTCACAACGGGCGGTATTATCGGCAAGATCACGGAGGTGCGCGAAACAAGTTTCATTGTCCGCAGCGCCGACAAGTCCATTCTGGAAGTCGCCCGCACGTCCATTGCCGGGGTAGACAGCCCCGGGGAAGAGCTGCAGAAGTAGCAAGTTTTCCAGGCGCACCGCACGCGTCAAACGGGTTTTTAGGTTATGAAGAAAAAGAATCTTGTCCAGCGAACTATTATTATCGCCGTCGTCACTCTCGTCGGCCTCTACATCGTCATCGGCCCCCGTCACCGCCCGACGCTCAAAGATTTTACCCCTACGGGCATCAAGAACACGCTCGCGGAGAACATTCACCTGGGCCTTGACCTGA
Source organism: uncultured Blastocatellaceae bacterium (assembly GCA_964383905.1). Lineage (GTDB taxonomy): Bacteria > Acidobacteriota > Blastocatellia > Pyrinomonadales > Pyrinomonadaceae > CAYLJO01. The sequence goes on along the minus strand of CAYLJO010000299.1, from coordinate 3,490 downwards.
AGGGCGGCTCGCACCTTGTGATGCACGTCAAGACGGATGAATTCCTGAGGAAGCTGACGGAAGCCAACGCGGTGGCCGCGCAGAACGCGGCCAAAGACGCCGGTCTCCCCGTGAAAGAGGCGCGTGCTGATACATCGGGCGGCGCGTACCGTGTGATCCTCGAAGCCAACGACGCCTCAAAGATCAATGATATCCGGGACGCCGCGCAGAATAAGATTGGCCCGACCTCCGAGTGGTCGCCCTCAGTCTCCGGCAACACGATTGTCTGGACGTTGACGTCCGCCGCCCAGCGTGATTTGGCCGAGCAGGCCACCGCCCAGGCGGAGAATATCATCAAGAGTCGCCTCGATGCGGTGGGCGTCGCCGAGCCGTTGGTGCAGCGGCACGGCGCGCAAAATTCGCACCAGATTCTGGTGCAGATGCCTGGCATTCAGGATCCCGAGCGCGTCAAGCAATTGCTCGCCGGCGAATCGCACCTTGAGCTCGTTCACGTCGTCAGCCCGCCCAGCCCGGCCCCGGTTCAAACCTATCCGACCAGGGAAGAGGCCGTCGCCTCGCTCGGGGGTACCGTACCGCCCAACCGTCGCGTCTTGCCTTACGCCGAGCGCAATGAGCCGACGACGGCAAACAATGCTAATCAGAACGCGCAGAAGCCCAGGAGCTGGGTCGTGGTGGAATCTCCGGCGGTCGTGGACGGAAGTGAGCTGCGCAACGCTTCGGCGGTCAACGGGCGCGGCGGCGCCGACGACTACCAGATTATGTTCTCGCTCAAGCCGACGGGCGCGGATAAGTTCGGTAAGTGGACGGGCGCGAATATCAATGAGTTTATGGGCGTGGTCTTGAACGATGAAGTCAAATCCATCGCTTACATCAAATCGCAGATCACCGATTCGGGCGAGATCAGCGGGCGCTTTACGCAGCAGTCGGCCGAAGATCTGGCCTTGACCCTGCGCTCCGGCGCACTGCCCGCGCCCATCGAGTATCTGGAGGAGCGCACCGTCGGCCCGAGCCTCGGCGCGGATTCGATTCGCTCGGGCGTCAGGGCTTCGCTCTACGGCTTGGCCTTCGTCATCGCCTTTATGCTCTTCTACTATCGCGGGGCGGGCGTCAACGCCGTTGTCGCCCTGCTCTTGAATATGATCTTGATGATCGCCGGTTTGATCATCTTCGGGGCGACGCTGACGCTGCCCGGCATCGCCGGCATCATCCTGACCATCGGTATGGCGGTCGACTCGAATGTGCTCATCTTCGAGCGCATCCGCGAGGAGTTGCGCACCGGCAAGACAATCCCTTCGGCGGTTGATCAGGGGTTCGCGCGCGCCTTCGTGACGATCATCGATACGCACGTCACCACGATCGTCTCGTCGCTGTTCCTCTTCGTGTTCGGCACCGGCCCGATCCGCGGGTTTGCCGTCACGCTGGTGCTCGGCCTTCTGGTCAACCTCTTCTCGGCCGTCTACGTCTCGCGCACGATCTTTATCTGGCTCCTGAGTCGTAAAGGCAGGCGTGTGGAGTCACTCAGCATTTAAATGAATCGGTAGTCAGCTTTCACTGACGGCTGACTACTGATTACCAACTACTTTGCGCTTATGATTCAAATCTTTAAAGACGTTAATATCGACTGGCTGGCGAACCGCCGCAAATTTATCGTCGTCTCGATTGCTTTAATGCTGGCCGGGCTCGCCTCCGCCGTTTACCGGCAGGCGGCGCATCCGCATGGCACCGAGGCCTTCAACCTCGGCGTGGATTTCAAGGGCGGCACAGTCGTCACGGTCGAGTTTAAGCAGCGGCCGTCGGCCGAAGCCGTCCACGCCGCGCTCGCCAAACAGGGGATCCGCGACGCCGTCGTGCAACCCACCACTGACAAGCCGACCCAGATGTTGATTAGGTTGCCCTTAGAGGGGGCGGGCGGAGCTACACCCGATTCACAGGCGCAGGTTGATGTTGGGCGTAGTAAAGTCAGAGAAGCGCTGAACACTTTCGGGCCGGAGGCTAAAGATGACTTAAATGCGGATCCTCAAGCCGCTTACAAAATCGTCGGGACCGATGCGGTCGGGCCCGTGGCAGGCGCTCGACTGCGCAATCAGGCCATCGCCGTGACGATCGCGGCCCTGGTCGGTATCCTCATCTATATCGCATTCCGCTTCGAATGGACGTATGGCGCGGCCGCGGTGATCGCCGTCTTTCACGACGTGCTGGTGACGCTCGGTATCTTCTCGATCTTCCAATGGGAGATCAGCCTGACCGTCATCGCCGCATTTTTGACGCTGGTCGGCTTCTCCGTCAACGATACCATCGTGGTCTTCGACCGCATACGCGAGAACCTGCGCCTGCACCGGCGCGAATCGCTCTATAAAGTGACCAACGATTCCATCAACCAGACGCTCTCACGCACGGTCATCACGTCGGGGTTGGTCTTCCTCTCGGTGCTGGCGATGGTCATCTTCGGCGGCGAGGTCTTACGCGGCTTCTCACTCTGCCTGCTCATCGGGATTTCCTTCGGCACATACTCGTCCGTTGCGATCGCGAGTCCGATCATGGTCTGGTGGCAGCAGCGCCTGGAGGCATCCGGCAAGTCCACTCCGCCGGCCAGGGATAGCGGTGTGACCGCCGGACGAGGTGGTGTGCCACCGGCGCGCCGGCCAAAGGTGCGTGGCGCTGCCACCCAGCCGCAGGGAGCGGCCCGCCCCTGATCGACATCACATTTTGCCCTTGACTTTCACACACGTTGCGGCATAGACTGCCCACGTTGCTGGCCAATTTAATACGTATTGAAATCGTGCCCGCGTTTCACGAAAGTGAACGGTCTGGATGCGCGTTGTTCTATGTTGAAAAGTGGCTGGCGGGTTTGAAGTTATTCTCGCACAGCGGCTGGATTTCAACCTGACGGCGTGATCTAAGCGCCGGTTCGCCGCTGCACCACCCTTCAATTAGGTTATTACTCATCCGGGCATGCTGATTGCTGTTTGAGAAGTAATACTATTAGCTCTAAAAGTTCGCACCCCCGATCCTTTTGGCACCGGAGTAGGGAGGACAAAAACAACATGTTCGAGAACCTAGTCGAGTCTACTTCGCATAAGCAAGACCTGACGAGAAAAGGCTCTTTCATTATCGTCACGACCTTGATCTATGTCGTGCTGCTCGTAGCATTTTTCGTGGCCGGCATCTACTGGTATGACGCGGAACTCAGCAACCAGAATCTGGAGTTGACGACACTGGTCGCGCCCGTCCCCGTCCCGCCCGCGACTGAGCCCGAGCAGAAGGAGCAGCCGAAGGCGGCCCCGAAGATCGAGGAGCGGACGGTCGCCACCCGTACCGAGTTGATCGCCCGCGTTGACCAGCCCATCGCCCCGAAGACGATCTCATCTGAACAGGTGAAGATCCCGCCCGTCCCGAAGGGGGCGTATACAATTGGCACGTCAAACACCGAGGCGAATGTGAGCGGCGGGCCCATCGGCCCGGTCGGTACCGGTACGGGCGGGGGCGGTAA
>CAYLJO010000298.1:0-6351 GCA_964383905.1 uncultured Blastocatellaceae bacterium | reverse complement strand
ATGCACGGTGGTGTGACAGGGACAGCTCGTGAGAGCCTACCTATGTCAATCAACAGGCGTTGCAGCGGAGCGCATCAAGATTGACGCTTTCCTTCTATATTGATTGCGCCCGCTGAACTCATCGTTATACGCTCTGTGGTTTATAGGAGGGGAGAGCTAAGAATGCTCGGCTCGGTCTCGCTGGCTGTCCTTGATGGAAAGATTCACGCCGTGGGCGGGCGCGACACGTTGAGCGTCGGCACGCACAGAGTTTACGACCCGGCAACCAATAAATGGAGCGAGCGCGCGCCTCTGCCGATCGGGCGCGATCACATGAGGCTCGTCGCAATCAACGGAAAACTCTACGCCGTCGGCGAGCGCATCAGCACTTTCGAGTACAATACGAATTACCTGGACGTGTACGACCAATTACCGACAAGTGGCAGTCAAAGAAGCCTATGCCGACGGCCCGCAGTGGCTGCGCCGTCGCGGTGCTCGCGGGACGCATCTTCGTTTTCGGCGGCGAGCGGCTGAACGGCACGTTCAATCAAGCGGAGGCTTATGATCCGGCAACGGACATGTGGGCGACTCTCACGCCGGTGCCTTTGTCGCGGCACGGCACGGGCGCGGCTACGGTCGGGAATTATATCTTCATTCCAGCGGGCGCACCTCTTAACGGCGGGAGCGCGCAGACCAACGGGCATCAGGCGTTCACCCTGCACACGCTCCCGGGGAGTGGCGACGCGGAAAATGTGGAAGGGGGCGGGCAGCCACATGAAGATGAGGATTGAGGAGAAATAACAAAGAGGTATGGCCTAACGATCGGCGTGATAAGTTCTTATCCCCTGAGTAGCCTTTCCGCCATGCCTCCCTAAAGGATCAAAGTAAGGTTGCCCTGAGAAGACCAATCCGACTCGCGCATATTATCAAATGACTGCGCTGATGACAGCGTGTTTTCGCCGCCGCCGGCTTATGAAGTTACTTTTAGCGAACAGATCTTCGTCGAAGAATCCATTTCGGACTGAGGATGGGAGACAAGGCGAACGTTTTGGTTATAGGAGCTGGCGCTGCCGGGTTGGCCGCAGCGCGTGAGTTGAGCATGTCCGGACTCGGCGGCGGCGTGCTGGAGGCGCGTGATCGAATCGGCGGGAGAATCTACACGCGCCGTGACAACGCGACCGCGTTGCCCGTCGAATTGACGCGGAATTCGTTCACACGCGGCTCGTTGTCTGAGGAGCAGCGCGGAGGATTGCAGCAGGGTCACTTAGAATACCAGGTCACCTTGCGCGTGTACTTCAAACTGGAAGGGGAAGAGGAACGCCGCTTGGGTGCGGCACCGTGCTCGCACCCTGAAGGGGAAATCCGAGTTGATGAAGACTGCCCGGTCAAGGAGTGCGCAACGACAATCTGAGCGGGTCGCCTTCGGGAGACCTACCCACGCTCACCGGTTCACTCTACTACTGACTGGTTCACTGGCGGGTACTAGCCCTTCCGCGATCAAGTGACGGAGCAGGCATGACGCCGATAAGGATAGGTCCCAGAGTCTTCCCGCGCTTCACCAATAAGCTGGCGAGGGTGATCGTCTTCGGCTTCGTCTTCTTCTTGGCCGGGGCCGTCGTAGTCTCTTATTTGATCATGAAGTCGCCTCTGAACACGGGCGTCCGTATAGGTCGTGAACAGCCGGTGCCGTTCAGCCACGAGCGGCATGTGAGGAGCCTTGATTTAGATTGCCGCTACTGTCACGCTTCGGTCGAAACTTCTTCGTTCGCGGGGCTGCCCCCGACAGAGACCTGTATGCAGTGCCATTCACATGTCGGGACGAATCAGCCGATCCTCCAGCCCGTGCGTGCGAGCTACGAAACGGGCCGGCCCCTGGAGTGGGCGCGCGTCTCCCGCCTGCCGGACTTCGTCTTTTTCGATCACAGCATCCACCTTAAGAAGGGGGTGGGTTGCGTGACCTGCCACGGGCGCGTGGACGAGATGGTTCCGCTGGAAGAAATGTTCCCCCGAGATAACCGCATCACCGTAATCTGGCAGGCTGAGCCGCTGACGATCGAGTACAGGATGGGCGTGGACGAGATCGTCTGCGCAGTGACGCCGGAGCCGTTCCACGCGGTCGGCCTCTGGTACAAAGACTTCTCACAAACGACTGATGAGGAGGTGCGCGACCTGCTCGCACGATCCGCGAACATGCGAGCCAGCGCCCAGGCCGAATAACAATTTGGGATCGCGGAAGATTTACCGGGGGTTGAAAGTGATGAGCGACGCAGCCAGTTTCATCCTGAGCAACGCCGTCCGAGATGCCGCGCACCCGCTGACGGGCGCGAGCACTGATTATGATCCGTTGATGCGATTGGTTAACGACGCCCGATTCGTCCTCTTGGGCGAAGCGTCGCACGGCACGCACGAGTTCTACCGCGAGCGCGCCGAGATTACCAAGCGGCTCATTAAAGAGAAGGGCTTTACGGCCGTCGCGGTCGAAGCCGACTGGCCCGACGCCTACCGCGTCAACCGCTACGTGCGCGGGCGCGCTGGCAGCGACGCCGAGGCGGTGGACGCCCTCTTAGGGTTCAAGCGCTTCCCCACATGGATGTGGCGCAACGCCGACGTGCTCGACTTCGTCGGCTGGCTGCGCGCCTACAACGACCGGCTTTCTTCAGATCAGAAAAAGGTCGGCTTCTACGGCCTGGACCTCTACAGCCTCCACGCCTCAATGGAGGCCGTCCTTAATTATCTGGACAAGATTGATCCTGAGGCTGCAAAGCGCGCTCGCCACCGCTACTCCTGCTTCGACCATTTCGGGGAGGACACGCAGACTTATGGCTACGTCGCCGGTCTAGGCCTCACCGAGTCGTGCGAAAACGAGGTGGTCAATCAACTGGTCGAATTGCGCCGCCGCGCCGCCGAGTACGCACGCCGCGACGGGCGCGTGGCCGAAGACGAGTTCTTCACAGCCTTCCAGAACGCGCGACTCGTGAAGAACGCCGAGGAGTATTACCGCTCCATGTTTCGCGGGCGCGTTTCATCATGGAATTTGCGTGACCAGCACATGGCCGAGACTTTGGACGCGCTGGTCGCGCACCTTGAAAGGCAGGGCCAACATCCGAAGATCGTTGTCTGGGAACATAACTCCCATCTTGGCGACGCGCGCGCGACACAGATGGGCGAGGCGGGCGAGTGGAATGTCGGGCAACTCGTGCGTGAGCGTCACGGGAGCGAGACGGCGCTCGTCGGGTTCACTACTTATAGTGGAACAGTGACAGCCGCCTCAGACTGGGATGCGCCTGCCGAGCGCAAGCGGGTGCGACCCGCGCTGAAAGAAAGTTACGAGACGCTGTTTCATCAAGTGGAAATCCCGCGATTCCTGCTCTCCTTGCGAGACGGCGGCGCGGCGGTCGCGGGCCTCAGTGAGCCGCGGCTTGAGCGCGCCATCGGAGTGATCTACCGCCCGGAGACCGAGCGCCAGAGCCACTACTTCTACGCGCGGCTGCCGCAGCAATTCGATGCTGTTCTTCATTTCGACGAGACGCGGGCCGTGGAGCCTTTGGAGCGCACCAACACACATCCAATCTTCATTATTTTCACAGCAGATAGCTACAGCAATTCTATGTTGATAACAGTACCTACCATTTCACTACTACTATCAGCCTTCTTCACTCAATCGTCGGCACTAAGAATGCATTGACCAGGGTGTCTTTCGGATATTGCCTGGCCAGGTTATCAGAGATGGACTGCGCCTGGCGGACTTCACCACACAGAGCCAATCCGACCGCTCCTGCGAACTGAGAGATCCTGCTACGTGCAAGGGCAAAGGTGGTAGATACGTCCTGGCGTGTCTGCTGGCAGTTACCGGTAACCGCCTCCCACTCACCGTTCCCCGCGGCATACACCGCTGCCACTTCCTTCAAATCGCGACGCTCGGCCAACTCGATGGCGCGGCGAGTGAATTCTCTAGATTTGGTTAGTTGACCAGAGAATGCCGCTGTTTGCGCTTGCCAGTCGAGCGCATCGTGCTCATATGGGTTCCCACTCGCCCAATCCATCTGTTGCTTCATCAAGGCGGCATCATGATGGATGAAGCCGATCCAATAAAGAGCCTCATGAAAGCGGTTTAGATCGAGCTTGTGGGCCAGTGCTCGATCCAGAACCTCTTTGGCCTCATCGAACCGATTCAGTTGTACAAATGCCCATGATAGGTTCGCATATCCGTCAGCAGAATTCGGATCGAGGCGAATGCTTTCGCGGGCTTCTTCCATCGCTTTCTCAGATTGACCCGTATACCGGTAATCGACGGAAAGATTGTTGGGCGGTATCCTGTCGCGTGGATACGTCTGTTGGTATAACTCCAGCGCTTCAATCTCCTTGTCGATCTCCCCGGTGACGGCGGCGTAGTACCACGACGAAATATAAAGCTTCTCCCGCTCGCTCACCCGATCTCGCAGATCAAATGCCTTCTGCATGTATTCAGCAGCCAGCTCTGGTTGCCCGATGTTGCTGTAGATGACAGCCAATCGGACATAACCGAGCGCGAAATTTGGATCCAGCTCGATGGCACGTTTGTAGAACGGAGTCGCTTGCAGTTCTTTACCACTGTTACGTAACTCATTGCCCATGGAGAAGGCTTTCAGTGCTTCTAGTGATGATGTAGTGGCTTGCTCTACCGGAGCATCGAACCTCTGAATTGAGCTGAGCGACTCACCTAGCTTCTCGCGCATCTGTACGGCTACCGTCCCGAGCGCATGCAGCACCTGCTCCTTGCTCTCCGCTTCAGCTTGTTCACGCGCAATGCCCTCGCCGGTCTGTCCATTCAACGCTTCCAATGTGATGACGTAGTGGCTGCCGAGGTTTGAGATGGAACCCGTCAGCAAGGCTTTGAGGCCATGGCGCTGGCAGATCTCCTGCGCCACGTCTTTCGTCACGCGTTCGTCCGGAGAACGATTCATATAACGAAGCGCCTCACGCACTCCCGTATCCGGGAAGATATTGAGAAAGGGAGATTGTCCGAGCTGTACTGTCAGTGCCTGCCTGAGCGTTCCGTCAAAGACCGCATCTCCGGTCGTATTAACGAAATCCGCCAGCAGGATCGTATCTTTATCAGTTAAGGCGTGCGCTTGGTGGAGATGGAAATAAGCGAAAAGGCTGACGGATGCCAGGATGAGCGCCGCAACGGCAATCAATCCTGCGACTTTCTTGTGGCGTTTGATCTCACTGACCAAATACTCAGCGCTTGATGTCGGATGCGGCTCTGCAACCTCGGAAATGCTGGAGGCTGATTGTGGGACATTCGGTTGGACCACTTGGCTGCTGCTACCCAAGTGGCTTTCACTGCTCGATGCTGGCCGGACGGAGTACGCCCTCTCGGCTTCCATCTCCAATTCATGCAGAATTTGTCATTTGTGATTAAACCATTTACCATCTGACGCAAAGAAGAATGATCGTGGGCTCGAAGTGGCGCCATTTAAAGGGCGAGGGGTTGCGCGTCATGGATCAGACCTTGATGAATGGCGGAGTCGGTAGAGCAGGACGAGTATATCTCAAAACCAATTGCTGCAACACAACCGCCTATCGGCAGCCATTGGGGACGTGCGACGTGGCGGTGCAGTTTACGCAGCCGTTCACCTGGGATTAGTGGTGTGAAGAGAGGCGGGACGTGAGGTGATTAAACAGATCCCCCCTAAACATGATAGGGGCTGAAGAAGAGATACTGGCATCAATGAGGGCTTTTTACGAGGAGGCCAAAAGGTACGATGCCGCACTTGACAGATATATTGCGGCGCTCAGGGAGGGTCAGGCCGAACCGCTGGCCGCTCCCGCCTCACACGCCGATGGGGCGAAGACCTCCGGGTACTAAGTGGGATCGCGGGAGCGACCCGGCACAAGCAGATGTTACAACCCTTCCTCAATGACTTTGCAGGGAAGGGCTAGCAGAAAGAGAACAGGAGGTGAGCGCCGACGAAAGACCAGTAACGCAGTCAATCATCCAACAGTGATGGTCGCCGATAACTGTGAGGATCCGCGCCATCTCTTGCAGCCCTGGCCGGAGAGGAAGGGCTGCCGCGTGGTGGAAGCAGTCAACGGCCGGGAGGCGGTCGAATTCAACCATGGCGAACGGCCTGATCCTGACGAGCGCGGCGGCGAAGATAACATCACGCTCATCCTGGCGCGCCTGGACGGGCCGGGTTTGCCGGCGCTTGAGCCGGATGCCGACCGACGGATCAAGGTCGAACATCGCTGAGGCGAGGCGGGAGTTCGAGATTAAACATTCGCCCTCCCGGTAAAGTTGACTTTCACCCGATTTTAGGAGAACACTAATGCCACCGACGAAACAGCGGATCCTGTGCGTTGACAACCGCGCTTCCCGCAACTTGGCCG
>CAYLJO010000297.1:0-6363 GCA_964383905.1 uncultured Blastocatellaceae bacterium | reverse complement strand
TAAGGCCGAGGCGATGGCTTAAACTACGGAGCGCCACACGAATAGAGAGATCGAGCCGAGTTACGCGTCGCAATACCTCTGACCGGATCCAACGGGTCGACGCAGTATAACGCTGAGGTCAGTTATCCATCTTCTCTTGCAGACCAGCGCGAGACCATCCGGATCGAGATCGGGCTGCGCGAGCCCACGATGATCGAGACACATACAGGGAAGGCTCGGACCCTCCTCCCGAACCCGGTGCGCGGAGCACCGCTCGCAATTGCGACCGGTACTACGTCCGCGGCATTTCGCGCAGTTCGATCTCGCCCCGCACTGGCAAAAGAGGTAGCATCCACACGCGAACGGAGTGCCGGCTGATGACGAAGATCTGCCTGAGCGCTGTTTTGCTCACCTGTGCCATCCCCCAACTCTGTCCAGCCGCTGCCGGGCCTGGTGATGACCGTTCGGTTCATGCCGTAGCAGGACCGGCACACCAAGAGGCGCCCTCGCCCAGCACCGTTCGGCCGGTGCCCGCCATTGAGATCAATGCACGCGTCCGCAAAGAAGTGCTGAACGAGCTCGCACGGGCGCTTCAATCCCAATACGCGATCCCGGAAACGGCGAGGAAACTCGCAGAGGGCGTAAGGGCCAAGCAGGGATCGAACGCTTACAGAAAAATCACGGCCGCACCTGAGCTGGCCCGCGCGCTGACCGACGATCTGTACGCGGTGGCGCACGACAAGCACCTGCGTATCGGTTTCAGCTTTGCGCCCCTTCCGCAAGGTCCTCCGGGCCCACCCTCGCAAGAAGTCCTGAATCAGATGCTCAAGCTCAATGGTGCGATTCCGAAGGTGGAGATTCTGGACGGCAACGTGGGCTACATGCGCGTTAACGGCGTGCCCCCTGTCCAGACCGCTCGCTCGGCGGTGGCTGCCGCGTTTGCGTTTCTACACAACACTGATGCGCTGATCATCGACAACCGCAGCAATGGCGGTGGAGATCCAAACACCGTTGCGGTGTACGTCAGTTACTTGAGCGAGGGCAAACCGTACATCGTCAATACGTTTCATTGGCGCGCGGGCAATCGCGTGGAGGAGTTCAAGACCACCGACCTCGGAGAGCTTGCCTACGGTGCGCACAAGCCCGTGTTCGTGCTTACTTCGCCTTTGACATTCTCCGGCGGAGAGGAACTCACATACGATTTGCAGGTTTTCAAGCGCGCATTGGTCATCGGTGAGGTGACCGGCGGTGGTGCGAACCCCGGAGGCCCCGTGCCGCTGGGGCATCAGTTCTTCGTGAACATGCCCGGCGCTCAGGCCGTCAATCCGATCACTGGGACCAGCTGGGAGGGTATGGGTGTGAAGCCTGACATCCCCGTGCCCGCTGCGACTGCGCTGAGCAAGGCGCATGCGCTCGCGATCGACCGACTCATTATCGAAGCAACCGATCCAATGACGCGGTCCAGGCTCAAGGCGGTCGCCATGAAACTGCAGTCAATCGCTGAGGCGGAGTCGGGAAGTGCGATTCACCTAGCGAATGCGGAGATCGTCGGGACGTACGCGCTGGAGAGCGGCCCGGGTGCGACAGTGACGATCCTCGAAAAGGACGGTCGGCTGATGCAACACGTCGATGGCTTCCCCGATGTTTCGCTCACCTTCCTCAAGGGCAATCGCTATAAGCCCGAAGGTCTTCCCGACGGCTCGATCACCAGTTTTCGCAATCAAGATGGCAAGACTGAGCTGCTGCTGGAAGCGCCGTTGGGCCCACCGACGCTCTGTGAGAAGCAGCCCGGATCTTGAACGTCCGCTCTTTTGGACAATAGTAGGGCCGTGCAGCACATGCACTGGAGTGCGCGAGGCCCGCAGACCCCAGACGGACCGGATTTCACGCGTCTCCGAGCACCTTCAGCGCCGCTTCGACGCGATCATCCGGCACGAGCAATTGCACACCTGCCGCTCCGCCTTCCATGCCCACGCCTATACCGACGACGACTGAGGGTACGCCGGCAGCGTCTAACGCGATCCTCGCCAGATCCGCTTCGACCCTCGTCAAATAGGTCTTGATGGTTTTCATCGACAATTACTCCGCGCCTGGCGTGGAAAGACGGGCTGGGTCATGTGGCCGCTAATGAGACATACAGCCGGCGCGCTGGAGGGTCAAGACTTGGCCGCCTTTCGCGGACACCGCCGTCGCCCATGGACTCCTGACGACCCTTCTCGGACATTGGCGCTTCCCGGGAACAGACGGTCTACGTGGGCAAAGCGGGATCGGCGGTGTCGGGTATATTGGGCTTTGACCTCCGCGACAGCGCAGGGCTCGCCCGGCACTAACGGAGGCCGGTTTAAGCTAAGGGGAAGCCGACGGCGACATTACTCTACGACCTCAGCGTGCCGACCTTCCTGCAAACCGTGAAAGCCGTCGGGGGTTTCCTCGACCGCGCGGTCAGGCACTGCTCCGAGACCCACGCAGACCCGGACGACTTCGTGCACGCCCGGCTCTTCGACGATATGGCGCCCTTCCATTTCCAGATCGAAGCAGCCTGGCATCATTCAGTGTGGGGGCTGGAGGCCGTGAAGACCGGCGTGTTCGCCCCGCCCTCACTGGTCGGACCGGTTCCTTTCGCCGACCTGCAGGCCATGATCCGCTTGGCGGAAACGGCGCTGGAGGCGTTCACCCCCGACGAGGTCAACAGCTGGGCGGGCAAGGACCTAGACCTTCAGATCGGCCCGCGGAGGCTAGCCTTCACGTCAGAGACCCTCATCCTTTCGTTTTCGCTGCCCAACTTCTATTTCCACGCCGTCACCGCATACGACATCCTGCGCACGCGGGGTGTGCCGCTCGGAAAGCGCGATTACGAGGGCCGGCTGCGCACTCGGACTGCCTAGACCAGTACCCTATAGGACGCTTTCGCGAAAACGACAGCTCCTGGCCGGTCGGTGCCGTCCACGGACAGTAGGCTCCGGTAATGCTGCTCCGCAGCAGTACGCTCGCTGTCGACCCCAAGGCGACAGTTGCGTTTCCTGAAAGCGGTCATTGAGACTAGGGAAAGCAGACGCTCTGATGGGCGATGAGGTGGTCACGCCAACTGACGACGCGAGCGTCACGCAGACGCGAAGGTCGACCTGATGTTCTGCGCTCGCCTTTATCCATTCGCGTTGATCGTTGAAGCGCTCAGACGGAGTGATCACGCTGAACAACTACTATCCGAGGCTACTTCGCAGCGGTGAAGCTCGTCTGCCGTAATGCGGCCTTTCGCTGCTTCTTTGCGAATTTCTCGCGCGCGGCCAGCATCGCCGGCCGATGCTCCACTGCCCAGTCATAGAGTGATTGAAGCGGCACGATCAACTTCCGTCCGAGGTCGGTCAGCTCGTAATCCACGCGCGGCGGAATGGTCGGATACATCGTGCGGTTGACGAGCCCGTCCTTCTCCAGACCCTTCAAGGTGCAGCGGGGAAGCAGCAGGGCGGCCTGACGACCCTGGCGGCAGAAGTCCGGCGCCGAATTCGTAGCCAGATCGATCAGAACCGGAGAGGCTCGAGCAAGGCTCGGATTTGCGGACCGCTTCCGGCGAGCAAGCCCGTGCTCATTTCCGAGAGCGCGCACGGCCGAGCGAGCAGCCGGCGCGCCATAGCGGCCGGAATGACTGCGTTCATGATCCGGTTGACCCGGCCAGGGATGATGACGGGCCGGCAGATGCGGACTTGCTGGCAAGCCCTTTACCAAGCAGGTCCGCCTCCATCTTCCGCGCAAGAGAAGCGGGCACGAGGGCGTTCATGATGCGGTTCAGCCGGCCTGGAACGATTCTGGAGCGGTTTTTGAGCAGACCGCTGAGGCCCTCAGATACGCACTGCTCGACGCTCATCGGTTTCATCGGCATGGTCTTCGGATCGAGGCCGAACTTTTCGAGCACCGCTGTGTTCGTAAACCCGGCTGCCAGTACAGTGACGTAGACACCTAGAGGTTTGAACTCATAGTGAAGCGCCTCGCCAAGGCTGTGTACATACGCCTTCGCGGCTCCGTCATTCGCCATACAGGGAACGCCGTTTTCCGCGCCCATTGCCCCCGCGAGGATCAAGCCGCCCCGCCTCCGCTCGGCGAGTTTCGCGCCGAAATGGTGGGCGATGTCCAGATGCGCCATCGTACTGAGCCGCAAAGTCGCCTGAAGCAACTGCCGATCAAGCTTCAAGAACTCGCCAGGATTTCCGGTGCCGGCATTGGAGACGACAAGGCCGATGTCGACATCGTCAGTGGCGGAGGCGAGTTGCCCGATGAAATCCTCCCGAGAGACATCAAGCACGACGACTCGATGCTCCACACCGTAACGCTTGCTAAATTCAACGCCTACTTCCTTAAGCAAGTCCTCCCGACGCGCAACGAGGACAATGTTGATTCCTGAAGCTGCGATTTGCCGCGCAAATTCCTTGCCTATCCCGGACGAGGCACCCGTGACAAGTGCCCAGGGGCCGAACCTTTCTTTATCGAGTACTGCTCTCATCGTTTTGCTCCGTTCTGCCTGCTTAGGGCTTGTTCTGTCATCCGATCACGTCGCCCTCCGGTGTTATGTCAGTTAACTAATAACTAACTCACTGCAATGCGCGCATTTTGCTCGGCCCGCTTCAGGCTTCGCCGTGTGAGCCTCCGGGTTCAGCCCGCTTGGCGTCTCACAAGCTTTGAATCCAACTCTTGAGGCGCTTGGTCTCCGTCGCCACAAGACCGGGGTCATGAAAGGAATGTGCCAGGATCGAAACGCCTTGCATGGCGGAAAGCAGGTGCACGGCAAGGCCGTTGGAGTCTTTCCCCTTCCCGAGTGCCCGAAACTGGCTCTCGATCCAGGCCAGGTGTTGAGCGAAGATCTCGGTCGCTCTGGTGGCGACCGAGCCGCCCGCCTTGTGGAGCTCGGAGCAAAACGTCCCGACCGCGCAGCCGCGCTGTGCCAAGAAATCCTTGTTCTCGAAGACGCCTTGGACGCAGGCGCAAAGTCGATCCTTGGGCGATCCAGCTTCGTTCCATCGCTGCCGCTGCGCGGACAGCTGCGCTAGCTTCAGCTCGACGATCGCCTCGCCAATCTCGTCCTTGGTCTTGAAGTAATAATAGACGTTGCCCAGAGGAACCTCGGCTTCGCGCGCGATGTCGGCAAGCGAGGTGGCGCCGAACCCGTTCTGGTACGCCAAGTCCACTGCCGCACTAACCAGCCGCGATCGTTTGTCGATATGTGTCCTAGTCATGTTGCTCATAAGTCAGTCAACCAACTCAGTATGACGAGGATAGGCAAACCTGTCAAGCCTCCCGCTTGCTTCTGGCCCAGCCGCGGTCCTTGATCCTGACAGCGCCGTGGTGTCGCTGCTAAAGTCGCTTCTGCGTGGTTCGTCCTTTGTTTACTCCTCGGCCCTCGACCTGCCGGCCAGCTTGACCGCGGCACGCATTATTCCGTTTTGAGTGTGGCTCAATCCGCTCGCGCAGGGGTTGCTGCTCGACTTCGCCATCATCTGGGACGAGGACCACGACGCGCGGGTGATGGAGGCATTTGAAACGCTGTACTTCAGCGGACTACTCTCGCCGGTACGGTTTTATCGGCGAGCGCAGAGGCAGTCTGTCTGTGTTGATTAATGACGAGACTGTTGGGCCGTGCAACGAGACTGCGCTTCGAAACTATCGTGAGGCTGTTGGCGACATCGGTGGCCGGTGGCAGTGGATCAGGGAGGCCTGTGAAGGGGTTGAGGCAGCGGGCCATCGATAGCCCGAGGTACGTAAGGAGGAAAGGCCCGGTCGACCCCGCGGGATCGACCGGGCACGCCGGGCGCTTCAGGTCTCCTGGCGTTGTTCTGCCGCTTCTTCGCGGTGACTCTTCTCGCGCGAGAACTCGAGAATACTCGCTCTGTGTACGAGACGATCCACCGCCGCCATCGTGGTCATCGGACTTTTAAACACTCGATCCCATTCGCTGAACACCAAGTTAGAAGTCAGCATGAGAGTCTTCTGCTGCTGAAGTCGCTCGGCGAGGAACGTGAACAGCACTTCCATCTCATCGGCGCTATGTTGTACATACCCGATATCGTCCAGATAAATCGCATCGAATTTTCCCAACCGTTCCAGCAACTGCGGCAGCTCATGCCCGTTCTTCGCCGCCAGCAGCTGCGAGACGAGCTTGTAGGCCGGGACAAACCAGACCTTCATCTGGTGTTGGTGGATCAGCTCTTTCGCGATATGTGGGATGACGTACGGCAGCGTGAGGCAATTGATCCACATACTCGCGAAGGACCGGAATCGGACCCGTTGCAGCCACTCCCGAATCGCTGCTATCGGGGCACGCGTCGGGTCGTGCGATGAGCGCTAGCCGGTGCGGAGCGACGCCTGATAAGTCTCAATCTGGGGCAATATCAAGAG
>CAYLJO010000296.1:0-6382 GCA_964383905.1 uncultured Blastocatellaceae bacterium | reverse complement strand
TCGGGCGCGATCTTTTCCAAGCTCCTCACATCGGCGAGAAACGCTCAGACGCTCTCGGCCTCCCGTTGCTGAATGAAAGCAGATAATGAGGCCAGGCAGATCAAGACTCCTCCATCCGTCCTCTCACTGAAATGGATGGCTCCGGCCTCGACCAGGGCATAGATCCTGCGCAAGCTGACATGGAGCATCAAGGCCGCTTCCTCCGGCATGAGCATCCTGGCCTGACAGGCGCACTCCTCACACCACACCGCACTGCTCATCTTGGTCCTGCTCACGACCCACACCTCATGGGTCTCGATGGTGGTCGCCCGTCTCCTCCTCCAGCTTTTCACGCCCGCCTCTCTTAAAATGG
The DNA here is from genome assembly GCA_964383905.1 of uncultured Blastocatellaceae bacterium. Lineage (GTDB taxonomy): Bacteria > Acidobacteriota > Blastocatellia > Pyrinomonadales > Pyrinomonadaceae > CAYLJO01. Next base: position 6,030 of record CAYLJO010000296.1, on the reverse strand, counting down.
TTGTCACTCTCGACCGCCGGGGGTTACAATGGCGCGCGGTCGTCAAGCGCCCCTCTTCGGCCTCCCATGAATGGTCCCATTGCGCGGCAGAGGGTACTCTTCCGGCGGCAAGAAAGTCCTAAGAGAGTTATCTAAAAAATCTCTCAAAAATCTCTCCAGCGGCGATGCGTAAGCAGCGGCAGCACTTATACGAGTTCGGCCCTTTCCGCTTAGACACGGCGGAGCGGCGGCTCTGGCGCGAGGGCGACGCTCTGGCGTTGACGCCGAAGGCTTTTGACACGCTCGTGGTGCTGGTCGAGAGGAGCGGTCAGCTGGTCGAGAAAGAGGAGTTGATGGAGGCGCTGTGGCCCGATCAATTCGTTGAGGAGGCCAACCTGACCAACAATGTTTGGGCGCTGCGGAAGGCACTGGGCGAGGACGGCCACGGGTCTGGCTATATCGAAACAGTGCCCAAGCGTGGCTATCGCTTTACTGCTCGTGTCAGAGAGCTGATGGGCGCGGGCCAAGAGATGGTGGTGGTGGAAAAGCATACCCTCACGCGGATCACCACCGAAGAGGAGCAGACCACCGACAGTGATGAGGCCGCTTTAGCAGTGATGGAGATGTCGCATTCCGCCAACAGGGATAAACGAGGTTGGCCAAGGTGGAGATCACACCTCATCACTGGCTTGGGAGGCGGGTTAGTGATTGGGTTGGCCGTGGCGCTGAGCTACACCTGGGCCCGGCGAGAGCCAACCAGGGGGGAGGCCGACGTGGCTGTCAGGCCTCAGCTCAGGTCAATGGCGGTGCTGCCCTTTAAGGTGATCGGCTCGGACAGCGGCGGCAGCGAGTACCTCGGGCTGGGGATGACCGACACTTTGATCACCAAACTGGGCACCATCCGCCAGGTGAGGGTGCGGCCCACGAGCGCCGTGCGCCGCTACAATGATCCGGGTCAGGACCCGATCGCGATCGGGCGCGACCAGCGTGTCGATGCGGTGCTGGACGGGAGCGTGCAGCGGGTCGGGGAGCGGGTTCGCGTACAGGTGCAGCTTTTCCGAGTGGAGGACGCGGTGCTGCTCTGGTCGAGTAAGTTCGACGAACGGCTGACAGACATCCTGGCGGTGCAGGATTCGATCTCACAGCAAGTGGCGCAAGGCTTGATGGTGAGGTTAAGCGAGGAGGAGAGGGAACAATTTCAAAAGCGCGCGGCCATCAATATCGAAGCTTACCAGGCCTACCTGAAGGGGCGCTACTTCTGGAACAAGCGGAGCGAGGAAGGGCACGAGAAAGCCGTCGAGTACTTCAATCAAGCGATTTCGATCGACCCTACTTACGCCGAGGCCTACGCCGGGTTGGCCGAGACCTACCCGTTCATCGGCTTCTACAGTGTTGCTTCACGAGCCGAGGCTTATGCCACAGCAAGAAGGGCGGCCGAGAAGGCGCTCTCACTGGACGAGACGCTCTCGGAAGCGCACGCCGCGCTGGGGGCGATCTCGAATAACTGGGACTGGGACTGGGCGAGAGCGGAAAGGGAGTACAAACGTGCGATTGAGTTGAACCCGAACTATGCGACGGCCCACCACTGGTACGCCGAATATTTAGTTTTAGTCGGCAGGTTTGATGAAGGCATGACGGAGATCAAGCGCGCCGCCGAGCTTGATCCGCTGTCACTGATCATCAGCACGGATACGGGGACCTATCTCTTGCTGGGGCGGAAGTATACGGAGGCGATCGAACAACTCAGGAAGACGCTGGAGATGGATCCGAACTACTTTCCGGCGCTATTTTGGCTGGGTTGGGCTTACGAGTTTGAGGGGTTACATGAGGAAGCCATCGCGGTGTTTGAAAAGACGAAGAGAGTGGATAATTCCTACCAGTGGTTATCAAATCTTGGTTACGTCTATGCCAGGGCGGGAAGAAGAAGCGAGGCGCGAGGTGTGCTCAACGAGTTGCAGCAACTCTCCAAGCACAAGCAGATTGACCCGCTCTACGTCGCAGATATTTACATCGGGCTGGGGGAGAAAGAGCAGGCCTTTCACTGGCTCGAAAAGGAGTATGAGGCGCGATCAGTGGGACTGGTTTCACTGAGGGTGAACCCGATCTACGACAGTCTGCGCTCGGACCCGCGATTCACAGAGCTGATGCGGCGAGTCGGTTTTGCACAGTGAATATAGCTCACCGCCGGGCAGCAGGAGGCGTGGGCTGCCATGATGGTTAACCTGGAGAAGCATGAGGAGTATGTCGCGAGAGCGTAGCGCGGTGCCGAGAAATAGAGGCTCAAGCCGACCGCGAGCCAGCTTGCACTTGATGATCAACTGGATGAGGGAAGTTTGTCAGAATGAACGCCGGAGGCGCTCATGGTGAATATTTCCATCCGCAAGGGCTGATCCGGTGAAATCAACCCCCGCGACACCCGGCTCCCGGCAATCGCCCGCTGCTTGTTGTCCCGCGCGCCGCGCGCACGTTGGGGCATTAATCCGACAAGGAGCCCCCTCAAATGATTGTAGGTCAAATCTGGCGCATGTTTTGGTGAGGAGCGGGCAATGTTTATGGAATACAAAAACTAGAAAGTAGGCTCAGGGAGATGCTCACGCATCTGATTTCTACGGGACACGTCACCCCCGAATCTTCGGGATGAGGCGTTTACGTTGTTAACGCCCGTTTACATTGTTAACTCACGCGATCAGTAGGCTTATAGATTTGGCGTTTACATTGTTAACGCGCCGTATATATTCTGAATGAGCCGGGCTGGCTGCTTTGGTCGCGGGCGGTGGTGAAGATAATACGTGAGTGTGGCGCCAGAGAAAAGCACCCGCCGTCCTCAACTTGGCCAAACGGGTGCCCCATTCTTTAGGTATCAGCCGGTGAGACTACTCCTTATGTGCCCTCCTCAGCTTTCCGACGCTTCCGCGCCTTTATCGCCACCCCTGTCAAACCCGTACCCAAGAGCAGTATCGTCGCCGGCTCGGGAACTGGGGCTTCCGGCGGGCTTATGATTCTGAAAAAATGGGCACCAAAGATGAACCCCTCTATTTCATTAGTACCTTCGATGGAACTTCTCACAGTCACATCGGTGTGAGGGAAATTCAGACCTAAAAGTTGAGAGAAAACCGGATTGTCGTCAGAAACCACCAACGCAAAAGTTGTGGGTGTGGGGGTGGAGTCAGTGGGTGAGAACAAGAACAAGACATCGCTAACAGTGCCGTTCGTAGAGTCCCTGAGGTAGAGGAATTGGACTGGTGCCGGCGTCGTGAAGTTGAAAATCGCGGAGCCGAATTCCGGGTTATTCACGTCCAGCGGCCCGATCCCGGTTATTTTGATGGTAAAACCTGCGCCATTCACTCCCTCGGTGACGTTAACTATGTCTGCAGGTACGGCCGCAGCCGACCCGGCGCAGAGCAGGAGGAAGACTACTCCGGCCAGCAAATGCATTCTCAGACGTAGAGTTTACTGGCAGCCTTCACCCGGAGGATTGGAGGGCGATCCGGGAGACAGCTACGGCCCTAGTCGAATAGAAGGGAAGTTGATAGGCGCTCATGTTAATGATAGCCGCACGCCCCCTTGGCGGCAGACGCAATACTTCGTGAATGGATTGAGTATGATGGCAAAAGGTCTTCGAGCTACCGCGCTGATTTGGTTATTGATCGCTTCGCCGGAGCGTGTGGAGTCCGATGAGTGGAAAGATGCAGGGGACAGGTTAAACGATCTATTTCGTCAAGGTCTGCTGATGAACTGTCACTGTCCGATTACCCTTGCTTCGATTTAGGTTCTATTTGGCGTTGCCGCCTTCAAACCGATGCGCCGTAGTAGTTCTAGTTCAGCTAAAGTTTTGTAAGAGATCTAATTTTTCACTCGAGTGATTCTTTTCTCTTTTAAATTGCGCGTTAATGTGTGAACGAGAAAAGCGCGGAATCTAATAGAAGGAGAAAAACTTATGTCGAATACTTTATCGCAACCGATCGTCGTCGGCACAAACGAGGGCGCGGCGTGGAACGTGATGGAAACGCAGATGTTCTGCAAAATCAGGAGCGAAGAAACCGGCGGCGCTTATTCGATGCTGGAAAACATCGTCGCCCCCCAGCAGGGTCCGCCGCCACATATTCACGCCGACGAGGACGAGATTTTTTTAGTCATTGAAGGAGAATTTGAGATCACTTGCGGCGAAAGAACTTTCGTTGCGAGGAAAGGCGATGTCGCGGTTCTGCCGCGCCGTGTGCCGCACGCTTTTCGCAACATCGGCGAAGCGGACGGAAAACTTTGGGTAACGATCACGCCCGGCGGCTTTGAGAAGTTTTTCGAGGAAGTCAGCCGCGAGATCACGACGATGCCGCCCGACGTGGAAAAAATAGAATCCATTGCCGGAAAACACAATCTCAAATTTTTGATTTGATTCTTCGTTTGATTGAGTTCAAACGGATTTCGTGGTAATTGACCAGAGGGAAGATTGTTCCAAAAGTTGGCTGATCGTTAAACGGATTTCGTGAAAATAAACCATAAAACCAGAAAGCCGGCTTTACTCTTCGGTTTCGCCCTCATCTTCCTCTGGCCTCAGATACTCCCGCGCCCCATGTCTCACTCTGAGCACGAACACCGTTTCGTCCTCAACGGTGAAGAGAATGCGATACTTGCCGTAGATGAGCTGGCGTATCTCCTCCTCGAAAAACGCGCTCTCCGGCGCGAGCGGGCAGCGCAAAGGGTTCTTTTCCAGCGACCGAAGGGCTTTCATCAGCCCCTCGTACCAGCGTAGCGCCGCCCCTTCCGACTGCTCGTTAATCCAGAAGTAGGCTTCGCCGACGTCAGCCAGGGCTTTTTCGGTCGGCTCGACCCGATAGCTCTTCATCGCTTTTTCGGAGCGCGAATCTTCTTCCGCATCTCCTTGTCGAATTGGTCGAGCGACATCGTTTTCCCCTGCCTAACGGATTCCAGCCCCTCTCGGATCGCCTCGATGGTTTCGGCTCGGTCGAGCAGCTCAAGCATTCGCTGGTAACTCTCCGCGTCCTGCACCACGAGTTTAGCCCGTCCGTTGATCGTAAGCACCACTGGCTCGCCCGTCTTCTCTAGCTGCTCGATGAACTCAGGCGTCTTCCGCTTGAAGTCTGAAAGCGAATGAATGTCACGGCCTATGTTGAGCATATACATCTCCTCACAGCACAAAATTTAAATCACATTTGATGTTATACTTTATATGGTCAGCACGCAAGAAAAATTGAAGACATGCCGCCTATTTTCTGGAACTCGAAGGACTGCTCAAAAACAGCAAGGTGGTACAATTAGGTGAGATCGTGGACATCATGCGCCCGCAGTATCTCAAAGACGAAGCAGTGAAAAAGGGAGTTGATGTCTCAGAGGTGTCAGTCAGCGACATCGGGGAGGACGGATATATCCATCGTCCCCAAAAGAGCTTCACCGTCTCCGAAACATCTTTCGATAAGTTGCGCCATCAAATCCTCCAGCCAAATGATATCCTGCTGGCGACGAAGGGTCTGTGGGCTAAAGTTGGCCTCGCGCCGCCAAATATCGAGGGCGTTTGGCTCGCCAACCAGTCCTTTCAGATATTGCGGCTGCGGCCTAAGCCAGGGAAGCGGCTAAAGTGGCCTTCGGGGGAATTTCTTGCGAGAAACAACCTCACTGCAAGTTAGATTCGATTCATCGATCAGATCATCGACTATCTGACACAGAACGGCGTGATGGATCCGGGCCTTCTTTATGAGCCCCCGTTCACAGATAACAGCCCCGCAGGGCTTGATGGAGCTTTCAGCGATATCGATGCCGACGGGATCGTGGCGATCCTAGAGGCAGTCAAACAGAATGCGGCAGCGTAACAGAAAGAGGAAAACAGAATACTGGTGCAACCATGATTGAGAAAGCTGGCGTTATCGCTGCGATTTGCGACCTCGTAACCGATGGCAAAATAGGCGACGCTTTGGCGATGATTGACCGCGACTACCCCTTCGACCCGAAAATGAATCAGCAGATGAGGGTCGGAAAGTTCATGGCGGCGCCAAGGCGTGAGCGGGTTAACAGGCCGCGCGTCACGCATGAGCAGAG
>CAYLJO010000295.1:3676-6411 GCA_964383905.1 uncultured Blastocatellaceae bacterium | reverse complement strand
TGAGCCTCTATGACGTAACGAATCTGTCGATCAACCAGACGCTCTCCCGCACGGTGATCACGGCGGGGCTGGTTTTCCTATCGGTGCTGGCGATCGTGCTGTTCGGCGGGGAGACCTTGCGCCCCTTCGCGCTCGCCCTGCTGATGGGCATCATCTTCGGGACCTACGATTCGATCGCCATCGCCAGCCCGATCATGGTCTGGTGGCAGCAGCGTTTGGGCGCAGTGGTCGTGCGCCCGGTCTCTGTTGGGCAAGGAGGCGACACGTTCAAGCGCGCGGGGGTCAGTAATCAAGCTTCGGGTATCCGTCAGACCAGAACCAGATGATAGACGTTGAATACCGCCGGCCTTCCCCCGAATCACTTCTCGCCAAGCTCAAGGAGGGCGAGCGGGCCACCCTGCGCGTCTACATCGGGGCGGCCCCGGGGGTCGGAAAAACCTACCAGATGCTCGAAGACGCGCAGCAGCTCAAGCGGCAGGGCGTGGACATCTGTATCGCCGTCGTCGAAACGCACGGGCGGGCCGAGACCGCCGAGCTGATCGGCGACCTCGAGCGCGTCCCCCCGCGAAGAATCGAGTACCGCGGCGTCACACTCGAAGAGATGGACGTCGAGGCGGTCATCGCCCGTCACCCGAAAATAGCGATCGTCGACGAACTGGCGCACACGAATGCCCCCGGCTCCAGGAACCACAAGCGCTACGAGGATGTCCTGGACCTGCTGAACGCCGGGATCTCGGTGATCACCTCCGTGAACGTGCAGCATCTCGAATCACTGAACGATGTGGTCGCACGCACCACGGGGGTGCGCGTGCGTGAGACGATCCCCGATTACTTCCTGCGCCGGGCCGACGAGGTGGTCAATGTCGATGTCTCGGTCGATACGCTGCGGACGCGGCTCAGGCAGGGCAAGATCTACGGCGTCGAGAAGATCGAGCAGTCGCTCAATAACTTCTTCCGCAAGGGGAACCTGTCGGCCCTGCGCGAGTTGGCGCTCAGACAGGTCGCCGATGATCAGGCCACCAAGGCACACGACTACCGCGAGCGGGAAGGGCTGGAGCAGGCCGTGATCCCCGAAAAGGTGATGGTCGCGATGGCGTCGCGCGGCAGCGCTAAACGCATCTTGCGCGTTGGATCGCGCGTCGCCGGGCGGCTCGCGTCCGACTGGTATGCCGTTTATGTCGAGACGCCGCGCGAGGAGCCCGGACGGATCAGACCCCGGGATCACGCGGCGCTCGTGGAGAACATCAGCTTCGCCAAAGAGTTGGGCGCGAAGGTCGTCAAACTCAAAGGGCGTCGGGTGGCGGACGCGCTGATCGAGTTCGCGCGGCGCGAAGGCATCACGCATGTTGTTTTCGGGCAATCGGCCCGTTCGCGCTGGGACATCCTGCTGCACGGGTCGGTCATCAATCGCTTCCTGAATGAAGTCCGTGATGCGACCGTCCAGGTTGTGCCGCTGGAGGAGCCGGAGAGAAGAGTCAAAGAATCTTCTGACGCATGAGCACCCCGGAGGGTGCCAGATTGAGGTGGCGGCATGAGCTTACGCATTAAACTATTATCCGGGTACCTGCTTTTCGTGGCTGCGCTGGTCGCCCTGGGCGGGTGGAGCGCATGGCGGCTGCGCGAAATGGGTGGCGTCTCACGGCGGATCCTCGCCGACAACTATGACTCGGTGATCGCCACGCAGGAAATGAAGGAGAGCCTCGAGCGCCAGGACTCGGCCGCGCAGTTCGCCCTCCTCGGCCAGCGCGAGCGCGCGCGGGCGCAACTCCTTGAGCATCGCCGGAGGTTTGACGCGGCCCTTGAGAAAGAGGCGCGTAATATTACGGAACCCGGCGAGGCCGAGATCGTCGACGCGATCCGCCGTGACCGCGATGAATACTACCGGCTCTTTGATGGCTTCCTGACAGACGTCCACGCCGCGGGGCCCGACACTGCGAAGGGCATCGGGCCGCAGGAAATGGCGCTCGGCCGAAGCGAGTACTTCGCGCGGCTGGAGCCCGTTTTCAACCGGATCCGGGCGCATTGTGACGACCTTCTGCGGATCAATCAGGTGGCGATGCTGGAGAAATCAGAAGGGGCCGCGAGCGCGGCCCGGCATTGGTTCACGCTGACGGTTTTGATCGCCATCGCGCTGGCGCTGGCCGGAACCGCTTTTGCCTTTCTCTTTTCCGACCGGATCGTCCGGCCCCTGCGCCAATTGAGGGCGGCGGCGGCGAAGATCGCCGGCGGCGACTACAACGCGAAGGCGGCGGTCGCTTCGCATGATGAGGTCAGTCTTCTGGCCGCCGAATTTAACCGCATGGCCGAGCGGATTCGCCAGCTGCGGCGCTCCGACCTGGGTCGGCTCGTCATCGCGCAACAGACGACCGAGGCGGCGATCGATTCGCTGTATGATCCGGTACTGGTGACGGACGCCGAGGGGCGCGTGACGAAGCTCAATCCGGCCGCCGAAGAGATCTTCGGCAGGGAAGCAGAAAACATCGGTAAACATGTCAAAGAGATCGCGCGCGATAGCCGGATCGCCGTCGCCGTCGCCGAGGCCCTCAGTTCACATCTTCCGGTGGCGGAGGAAGGCCCGGCGATGGTCTTGCCGCTTGCCGTGGACGGATCGGAGCGCGCCTTTCGTTTGCGCGCGACCCCGATGCGCGACAGCGGGGGGCAGCTCCTCGGGGCCGTCACGCTATTGGAAGACGTGACACACCTGCGCGAGATCGACCGCCTCAAGTCGGAGTTTG
>CAYLJO010000295.1:0-3576 GCA_964383905.1 uncultured Blastocatellaceae bacterium | reverse complement strand
TGCGTGTCGCGAGGATTGCGAGCGGTTGGACGGGCTGGTGCGTGACCTTCTCGACCTCTCTAAAATTGAGGCGGGTAAAAGCTTACCGCACTTCGAGACTCTCCGCCTCAAAGACTTGATGAGCGCGGTCGCCGAATCCCTCAGGTTACAAGTGGAGGCCAAAGGGATCGCTCTCGTGACCGACCTGCCGGCCGATTTGCCGGAAGTACGCGCCGACCGTACGCAGATGGAGCGCGTCATCAGTAACCTTGTGACCAATGCCATGCGCCACACCGAGCGCGGGGGCGAGATCAAAATCTCCGCCGCGCGGCGTGACGGCCATGTCGCCGTCTCGGTATGCGATACCGGCGGCGGCATTCCGCCCGAATACCTGCCGCATATTTTCGACAAGTTCGTGCAGGTTCAGAACGCGCCAGCGGGCGGCGCGGGTCTCGGCCTCGCGATTTCAAAGGAGATTGTCGAGGCCCACGGGGGCCACATTAGTGTTCAGTCAGAAGTGAGACGCGGCTCGACCTTCACCTTTACTCTGCCGGTGACAGAGGATGTGCCTATGACGGTGTTAAGCAGGTGACGCCCCACGTCGCTAAAGCATTCTTCATAGATACGTTGTCCTTTGTGCGTGAGGGCAAGGTCATCAAAATTGTTGGAGAGGTGGTACTACCTCTCTTCCTCTTTCAGTTCGCCCTTGCGGTTCTCGTCATCGGGGTCACTGCGCGGACGAAGAACACAGCTGAGGGTGAGAGATGGGTAACGCTCGCGCTCGGTTTTGGAGTGATGTTCTTGATTATTTATGCGACCGGTATCTGGCGGCGGATACGATAAGACGGCGGCGGTGATGGCGGATCGCTTAACCAGGCGAGCTGCGCTGAAATGGTAAAGGTGTGAGCAAACGCATTCTGATCATCGATGATGAAGAGCGCATTCGCCGGATGACGCGTCTGACGCTTGAAACCGCCGGCTACGAGATTGAGGAGGCAGCCGTCGGCCGGCGGGGGTTGGAGATTTTCGGCGACGGATCGAATTGGGACGCGGTTTTGCTGGACCAGCAACTGCCCGGCATAGATGGTCTTGAAACCCTCCGTCGCGTCAAAGAACGTCACACAACAGCTCGGGTAATGACAGCCTGCGCCCCGGTTGAACTGGCGGTGGATGCGATGAGGCTTGGCGCCACCGATTTCGTCCGTCAGCCGGTGACTCCCGATGCCCTGCGCAACGCGGTCGCCGCGGCATTATCAAAACCGTCAACTTTGACTGACCTCACAAACGCGGAACACGCCTCGGCCGCCGAAAACGGCTGCAAGAAACCGTCCCCATTAACAGGGACTGTGACCTTGAACGGATTTCACATCCGGCGCGACACAGATGATCGATCGGCCCCGCCGCAAGGGCGGGCCGAGCGCCGTTTTATCGTCGAGAGTACTCACGGTGAAGTGAATGAGGTGATCGTCAAAATCGATCGGGAGGCGGCCCCGTCGAGAGTACTCACGGTAGAGCCCTTTCTGTCCGGATGGCCCATCCTTCCGCAACAAGCGCATCTAGCCGCGCGAGCCAACAGGCTGGCCAGAACAAAAGACCCTGAGCCATTGCGAGCGGGAAATTGCCAGCACTGTCAAGGACTGGATCGCCGAGCGGGAGCTGTCGAATTGGGTCGGCACATCAAGTACTACGCGACGCCGCGGTGCCGCGGCTGCCCCCTCAAAGCGCAGTGTACGACGAGCAAGGGCGGGCGACGGATCACCCGCTGGATCGACGAAGACCTCTTGGACGAGATGGCACAGAGGGTGAAAGAGAATCCACAATTGATGAAGCAGCGGCAGCAGCTCTCAGAACATCCATTCGGGACGATGAAGCGGGCGATGAATGCCGGATCCTTCTTGATGAGGGGGTTGAAGAAAGTGGGAGCGGCGATGGGCTTGACGGTTCTGGCCTATAACATCAAGCGGGTGGTGAAGATCCTGGGAGTTGAGCCGATGATGGGAGCGGTGGTCTCAAGCATCGTTCCTTGATGGGCGGCGTTAAGGGAGAGGATTTTGATAGGCCTCACCATCCAGAGGCCACAACGGCATCGACAGTCAAGATATACACTGAGTTTTCACCCACTCTGTCATTTGACCGGATATAAGGTGGAGATGCGGATGTGGATGAGTCGTCGGCGAAAATAATGATCGCCGGCTTATGTCAACGCGGAGCTCACCCACTGCTGAGCTATGCCGAGAATAATCCTCAGTTGAGATCAATAAACTCTTGACACGTTGGCCTCAGTTTTAGAACGCAACCTGATTGGCTCATGGTTTATAATTGTGAATCGGTTTCTGGCAACAGAACCTCCCCGGGACTTCCTCCGACCTGGTGAATGAGGCAGCACACCACATGGGTGATTAATCTCGACCGCCACGGGGCGGCGAGCGGCCTCGACTGGGCGCGCGACTTCCTGGCGCGCTACGACTCGACCCTCTTAGGCGAGGTCCGCATTAATAGCGGCCGCGGCAATGCCCGTGGGGTCTACGGCAGGTGCTGGTATCCCACACCTGATCTACCCTACTACCGCATTTCATGCCAGGTGCCGGGCCCCTTCCCGCACCGGATCCAGACGCGCCGACCTCCCCTGTACCGTGAGCCGGAGGGGGGTTGGCCGCCCCTCCCCGAGGGCTGCGTGGAGGGGCTTCTGTGCAAGGCCGAGCGGGACGGAGTGATCCGGGAGTGGAAGCGCGTCATCGGCTTCACCCAGGTCGAGACGCTGGATGAGGCGATCGTCTGGATCATGGCCCACGAAGGTTTCCATTTCCTGCGGCGGACGCGGCAAATCGGGGGCCGCAATTGTGAGATCGAGGCCGACCGGTTCGCCGATGCGCAACTGCAGCAGTTGCGTCACCTGAGGGAGCGCTGGACGCCCCACTTGAGGCCGGGCGTCATGCGTTGATGGGCGGCGGGCTAATCAGAGATATTTCTCAATGTTCGTTAGGATACCCAGGTCAAGGAGGCGAGCAACACAACCACCTAATCATTGTCTCTGCAACTCCTGAGGACTGGGGCGCTCAACTCGCTCATACTCTCCCGCTACAAAGTGCAGGCTAAGTTGCGGGCGGCGCTTCCCGGCGCCTACGGGAAAGGGATGACCAGATGGGATGAGCACTACAAAGTGCGATCCCGGCGGTCAGGACTCCAGCCATGACGAACGGCGGTCGAGCGGCACGCTCCAGCGAGTCCGGTTCGTCGGCGTTACCTACCCATCTGTGTAGGTACTTCCCCTGGCAAAAACATGGCGCTCCTACCCGAGCGTGGGAGCTTTTGGTGCGGTTGGGCTATAAACATGACGCTCCTAGCGGAGCGCGAGAGCCCGAAAGAGCCTCTGCCGCTACTCCAAAGAGAGCATCCAGCCTGCCGTTTTTGTGCAACCCGTCACCCTTTAGGAGTTGTCGTCGACTGAAACTGGGCGCACAATCCTGCGCAACATTACGAAAGGACAGACCTAAAATGATTACATCTTTGGCCAGGGTTGCGGACATGACTGATGCTCCTTTGCTCAGCGCATACCACAGCGAAATTAACTGACCGGAAGGCTCTTCACTAATGATG
>CAYLJO010000294.1:0-6427 GCA_964383905.1 uncultured Blastocatellaceae bacterium | reverse complement strand
TTTGTTGGTTTCTTGCTACGCATATCAATGTTATAGGACGCAAACTCTTCCACCACGCCCTTAGCGTTCACTTCCGGTCGCCATACAACCGGTCAACCTCCTGCTTGATCACCCCGTAACACTCGCAGGCGCAGGACTCCAGCCCCCGCCGGTCATTGATCCTCACCTTACCCCGCCTGTAGCTAATGAGCCCCATCCCCCTGAGCCTCGCGGCCGCTTCTGAGACGCCGGCGCGGCGCGCCCCGATCATGCCGGCCAACCCCTCGTGGGTCAGCATAAACTCCTGCGACCCGACGCGGTCGTGCGTTAACAGCAGCCAATGGCAGAGCCGCTGATCGACTGTGTGCAGCGTGTTGCAGACCGCCCTTTGTGAGACCTGGATGACCGTCGCTTGCGAGTGGCGCAGCAAGAGTTTCAAGAGCGGCCCGCAGGAATTGAATTCATTTTCGATCACCCCCGCCTCCATCCTCATGGCCGCGCCCGGGGCCAGCACCGTGGCCCGCCAGGCGGCGGCTGACGCCTGGCCTAACACGACCGGCAGGCCGACCATCCCTTCCGGCCCGATGAGGCCCAATTCGATCGAGTGACCGTCTTGGGTAATGGAAGCGATGGAGACGACCGCGTCCAGTGGGAAATAGACGTGGCGGATCGGCTCGCCCGGCGCGTAGATGACTTCGCCGGCGACAAGCGAGACGGGTTCGAGGTGTCGCAGTAAGCGCTCGAGCTCCTTGTCGGGCAGGGCGGCGAGGATGCGGTTTGTCAACTCCGGGCGAGATTCGGCTGGTGCGGGCACGAGGAATCCTTTCTGTTGTCGGGTCAATTGGGAGACCCCCATGATCGAAGCCCCAAGCATAGGGCTGTGTCACAGGCCGCAGGGCGGTCACCGGTTATGGCGACAAGCGGCAGCGGGGTAATTCTGTGTCGCCGGCTACTTGAAGAACTCAATGTTTAAGTAGTCAAGCCACAGGAAGAACGCCGCGACGATCAGCACCGCGATCAGGACGCAGGTGATGAGCGGCCGCCGGGTGAGGATGCGCCGCCCGCAGTACGGGCATTTGGTGGCCGACCTGCTGATCCGGTGCCCGCAGTTAGGGCAATACTTCTTTAGCTTCTCTCTCACCGCTCCGCTGGTTGGCAGTTGGGGGTGAATCCGCGCCGGTCTCAGAAGCTAATCAAGCTCGGCCGCCTCCTTCGTCAGCCGGATCGATTTCTGACGCAGCAGCCGGGCGGCGCTTTCCAAAAGACTGGCCTCCTCATGCTTGCCTTCCTTAAGCAGGTCACAGGCTTTCAGTAACAACTCGGTAGACTGCTGCAGGGCCTCGATGGCTTGCAGGCGAAGCTCTCTCGCGGTGGGCCTCATCCCTCGTAGATCCCTCAGTCCTCAGACATGCTTAGTAATCCCCTACCCGGTTTCACTTACGGCCGCGCTCCGGATCACTTCCCAATCATCCTCATGAAGACCGACCCCAAACTGCTGCCTCGCCTGCTCGATCATGTAGTCACCTTCTTATTGCGGAAGCCCCATCCGCCGCAGCAGATCCGTATAGCGCGCGTCGCTGCGCAGTGGATCAAGAACCGGGAAAACTTTGATGTAGAAGGCCAAATGGCCGCTGTGCGCTTGATAGTCTTTTTCCAACCAGGCAAATGCCTGGTCCTTTTCCCCGAGGCCCGTATACACCCATGCGAGATTGGCCCCATTTGACTCCCCCTTTGTGTATTTCTCCTCGAGCTCCCTCAGCGTCGCCAGCGCCTCGGCCCGCTTCCCCGCCAGCGCATAACTTTGCCCAAGCGCACCGAGAAAGAAACCCTCTCTTCCAGACAACTCGACTCCCTTCTGAGACTCGACGATCGCTTCCGCGTAACGCCCCTGTTTCTGATATATCAACCCCAGCCATAAATGGGTTTCAGGGTAATTCGGATCGAGTTCGATGATCCTTCGGCACTGTTCCAGTGCGGCGTTGAGATCGCCCTGTTGAAAGTAGCGGCCCACGACGTTGACGCTGATCACGGGCGAAAAAGGATCAATCTCTTGTGCACGTTTGATCTCCGCCATAGATTCGCTGAGCCGCCCCACGGCAACCAGATAAAGGCTGTACCAGTGATGAACTGTCGGGTAATTTGGATTCAGCTCGATCGCTCGCTTGTACTCCTTCTCAGCCTCCCCCCATTGCCATAAATCCGTGCTTAAGTCCGCCAGGGAGGTATGCGATTCCGCCAGCGAGTCGTCGATTTGCAGCGCACGCAGCACGGCAGCTTTTGCTTTCGGCAACGTCTCGCTCGCCGGAGTGCCGGCGTATTGTTCCAGCACCAGATAGCAGTCGGCCAGCCCGACGAAGCCGAGCGCGTAAGTAGGGTCGCGCTCTATCGCCTGCTGGAACTGCTCGATCGCCTTCCTCAGCCCATCCGCCGTCCGCTTGTTCCAGTAATAACGGCCTCGCAGGTAAAACTCGTAAGCTTCCGCGTTCGTCGTATCGCGCCTGACGAGCCGTCGCTGCTCTTCGCCGGATAATCTCAACCTCAGCTTCTCCGTAACCTCCCGCGCGATCGTCTGCTTGATCGAAAGCACGTCCGAGACTTGGCGCTCGTACTCCGTGCCCCAGAGCTGCGCGCCCGTGGTGGCATCAACTAAATCCACTTGAATGTTCAGCGCGCCTCCCGTATGACGCACGCGCCCCGTCAGCACCGCCCGCACGTTCAATTCGCGCCCGGCCGCCTGCGGGTCAATCTCACGTCCCTTGTAGCGGAAAGCCGTCGTGCGCGCGACGACCCGCAACTGCTGCAACTCGGTGAGGCTGTTAATCAGAGCTTCGGAGATGCCGTCGGAGAGGTACTCGGTGTCCGGATCACCGCTCGCATTGACGAACGGCAAGACGGCAATGGAATCTATCGCCTTGCCGCTTCGCGCGGAGTAGAAGAAGTAGAAGATGCCTACGACCGAGAGCAGGCCGAGTGCCGCTAGGGCGGCGGTCACGCCGCGCCTGTGCCGCTTGATTCCGCTGACGATGTACTCAGCGCTTGTTGTCGGATGTAATTCCGCAACCCCGGTGCTGCTCGCCGCCGATTGCCGAGCACCTTCTGTGCCCGCTGGCACGCCACTGACTGAAGGGGTTTCACTACTCGATGCCGGCTGGACGGAGTACTCCCTTTCCGCCTCCATCTCCAACTCCCGCCGCAGGTTCTTCAGATCCAACGCGAGGTCCTTGGCCGTCTGGTACCGCTCTTCTCGCTCCTTCCTGAGCGCCTTCCTCACGATCCGTTGCAACTCTGATGGAAGATCAGGCACCTGCTGCACCAGCGGCACGGGCTCTCGCTCAAGGATGGCGACGAGCACATCACTGGTCGTGGCCCCCTCGAATGGAACGCGTCCCGTGATCATCTCGTAGAACACACAGCCGAGGCTCCAGAGGTCGGTGCGAGTGTCCAACGTCAGCCCTCGCGCCTGCTCCGGCGACATGTACTTAATTGTCCCCATCACCAAACCTGGTTCCGTATCGACTATCGCCAGAGTCGGCGCTTCTCCACTGCTGCCTGACTGGCTCGCGGGGTGCTCGGTCAACTTGGCTAAGCCGAAGTCCAGGACTTTGATATAGCCATCACGCCTCAGCATGATATTCTCCGGCTTAATATCGCGGTGTGCGATACCGGCGGCGTGGGCTGCCGCCAAAGCGGCAGCGACTTGCGCGGCGATGTCGAGCACCTCACCGAGCTTCATCCGCCCGTTTGACATGTGCTGTCGCAGCGTCTCGCCCTCAATGAATTCAGTGGCAATGAAGCGTGATGAATCCGCTTGCCCGACCTCGTAGATGGTCAGGATGTTCGGGTGGTTCAACGCTGAAATGGCTTTGGCTTCCTGGATGAAGCGCTGCATCCGCTGCCGGTCCGAAGCGACTTCGGCGGGCAGGAGCTTTAAAGCAGCGGCGCGCTCTAATTCCGTGTCCTGTGCGAGATAGATTTCACCCATGCCGCCTTTACCGATGAGCGAGCGAATTTCATAGCGGCCTAGACGTGTACCAGTTGCGAGGGCCATGGGTGGTAGCGCGCTGCTTCATGCGCGCCTTTCAACTCCCCTTCTGTTCGACCTTCGACGTAGCCGACTCGCGGATTGCACTCCAGTCCTCCGGGTGGAGGCTGCCGGCAAACTGTGCCGTGACGTCTTCAAGGGTGGCGCCGTCTTTAAGCAGGTCCGTGACCGTCGCGGCGTAGGAGGTAATCTCTTCCGGTGTAAGCCTCCGGTCCGGGTCCCCCTCAAGCTGTGGAGGTGTTTCGGGAACTCTCGCCGGCTTCTCTTCCCTGCTCTTTCGCAGCGGCTTGGCAAACCGGCGGCGCAGATGCTCGGCCAGAAACGCCGGCACTGAAGACACGCTGCCTGCGCGATTGGCCGCGGCTTCTAACTCTTCAATAATGACCTTGGCGACTTCGGCCCAAGCATCCCGATCCGCGGGAGTCGGATTTTTTAGTGTCAGATGATAGGTTGCTCTGCTTAAGAGACCATTCATTTTTGTGAACGCTTCATCATCAATAGTAGTTGTCTTAAAGGAAGTCTTAGGACTCTCGGAAGTAGTTGATTCTTTAGTTGGTTGACTCCCTCCACCTACCACCAATTTTTGGCTGGAGGGTCCACCCGATTTCTGGTCGGTCATAGCTGGTGGTGGGAGGTGGTAGGAGGTGGTAGGAGGGGTCAATTCCTCCGGTATCAGCACTTCGTACACAGCCCCTTCATTGTCCCCAAGCTCCCACTTGACCGTAAGAAGGCCGACGCTCGTCAAATGCTTCAGATGATTCCTTAATGTGTTGTGGCTGATCCCGGCCCAGTACATGAGATCGCTCTGCTTGGCTCTAATCTCGCGTCGGGGTTGGATCGCCCCCCGAGTCCTCTGGTAAAGAGCATCGTAAAGCTTTTTGCTAGTCCCCTTGAACAGCCCCGCCGGCATCGCGTCGCGAGCGATCGAATTCGCCACCCGCGCAAAATCCCTGGCCGGGGCTACCGGCTCTTTCTTACTGGGTGGAGGTGGCTGGAGGGTGGTGGTAGGAGGAGGTAGGAGGGGGTGGTCTGCTTTTTCAATCTGCCGCGGCGGCTGTGTGTCAGGCTCGGCATAGCTGGAGAGCAGATTCGAACTCAGCTTAGCCTTCTCATCGATCGGCGCCCTCTGCCGCTTGATGATGTCACTTAGCGAGTCGTGCAGACCTGACTTCTTCTTCGGGCTCATATTCTGAGAGCAACTCCTTGCTGAGTTTAATGAAATCGAAGCTGCCGGCCGCGGTGCGGTCGTACTCGACGACCGGCTGGTGGGCCGAGGCCGCTTCGGCCAGTTTGACGTTCTTGTGAATGATGGTCTGGATCATCAGGCCGCCAAAGAATTCGAACACTTCCTTCTTGATGTCGCGGTCCAGGTTCTGCCCCTTGTTGTACATATTGAGCAGCCCGCGAATGACGATCTCTTTCTTCTCGTAGGCATCCTGGATGCGTGCGATCTGGCGCAGAAGGTCGTTGAGGCCGTAGAGCGCAAAGTAGCCGCAGTCCACAACAACGATCACCTCATCGGCGGCGACGATGGCGTTCATAGTCGCCGTGCGCATCGCCGGCGGCGTGTCGATGATGATGTAGTCGTACTGGTTCCTGATTTGCCGCAGGCGGATCCGGAGCAGGGAATCGCGGTTGTGGCTGCTCTCAAGACGAGTCTCCAGGTCAACGGAGATGGCATTAGGAATCAGGTGAAGATTGGGCGCGGCCTCGGTAATGTACTGTCTGATGTCCGGAGTCTCCGCCGTCAACAGGTGGTAAGACGTAAGCTGTAGCTGGCGCGGGTCCAGTCCGAAATAGATCCCGAAATTCCCCTGCGCATCAAGATCAATCCCGAGCACCCGTTTGCCGTGCTGGAGAGCCAGGCACGCAGCCAGGTTGACGGCGACGGTGGTTTTACCGGTTCCGCCCTTGGCGTTACAGGCCGCAATCACTCTGCCCATCAGGCGGCCGCCTTTCTGCTCCTCAACTGCAGGGCGCGCACCTCCGCCTCGCTGACGAGTTTCACGCGCTTGTCGAGCGGGTCGGGGGAGTGGTGGAGCATCCCGTTTTTGATGAGCTGCGCAATCTTAACCGTGCTGACGCCGAGCATCTTTCGCGCTTCGGCGACCGTAATCAGGTCATTAGGCTCTTTGTTAGGCATGTATCCCTCCTCATAAATCGCACGGGACAATATCAGAAGCTTTAGAAAGCATCAAGATAAATTTAATTAGCTTTACGGCGTTCCTGGCGAATCAGAGTAAGTTTCACAGGGAATGGAATTCACAGATGGGATCAGAGAAATTCGACCCACAAGGCCGGATGGTTCCACTACGAGAAAGGTAGTGGAACCATCCTTCCGTGGGGTAACTATTCAGCTATGGAGAGGTAAGAGCCGCTGGCTGACCTTCGGGCACAACCCAACTA
>CAYLJO010000293.1:0-6429 GCA_964383905.1 uncultured Blastocatellaceae bacterium | reverse complement strand
CTACTTTTTCAGCTCGTCCTTCAGGCCCATGTTGCGTATCAAACGGTGCAGGTAATTGGGATGAACGCCAAGGAGCTTGGCGGCCTCCGTGTAGCTGCCGTCCGATTGCTGCATAGCCTTCAGTATAAGCTGTTTCTTTACTTCTCTGACAGCCTCGTGATATTGAGCGGGCGCGGCTCCCGAGGGCGAAGTGGCGGTCTCCATCACAGCTTCCGGCAAATCTTCCGGCAGGATTTGATTGCCCGAGCCGAGCACCACGGCTCGCTCGATGGCGTTCTCCAGCTCGCGCACGTTGCCCGGCCAGTCGTAGTTTGTCAGATAGGCGCGCGCCGATTGAGAGATGCCCATCACCTGCCGTTTAGACTTCTTGCTGAACTTGGCGGCGAAGTAGCTCGTCAGCAGCGGGATGTCCTCGCGCCTTTCACGCAGTGGCGGCATCACCAGCGAGACCACGTTAAGACGATAATAGAGGTCCCGTCGAAAATCGCCCGCTTTGATTGCTTCTTCAAGCTCCTTGTTGGTGGCGGCGATAACGCGCACGTCAACCTTTATCGGGCGCGTGCCGCCGACGCGCTCGAACTCGCGCTCCTGTAGGACGCGCAACAACTTGACCTGCATCTGCGGGGCCAGATCGCCTATCTCATCTAGAAAAATCGTGCCCGTGTCGGCGACCTCAAGCCTGCCCTTCTTCTGCGCGAGCGCGCCCGTGAAAGCTCCCTTCTCGTGGCCGAAGAGTTCGGATTCGAGGAGCGTTTCCGTAAGAGCGGCGCAGTTGATAGCGACGAAGGGTTTCGTGGCGCGCGGGCTGTGAAGATGTATGGCGCGGGCGGCCAGCTCCTTGCCCGTGCCCGACTCGCCGCGAATCAGGACGGTCGAGTCGGTCGGCGCGACCTTTGCCAGGAATTGATAGACCTGCTTCATGCGCTTGCTTTCCCCAACCATGCTGTTGTCGGCCTCGACGGCCGTTTGCAGGCGACGATTCTCGCTTTTGAGCCACTCGACATGACGCACGTTCTCCAAGGCCATTGCCGCGACACTCGCCACGGCGGTCATCAATTCCAGATGCTCCTTATCAAAGCGCGAGCGCGCGTCGCTTGCGTCCAGATAAATGACGCCCAGTAGCTTTTCAAACGAGATGAGCGGCACGCACAGTATGGAATGTATGCGCGAGGCTATGATGCTCTGGGCGGTGGCCAGCGCTGGCTGTCCCATAACATCATTGCTCATAATCGCCGACTTTTCTTCGAGCACCTTGAAGATGATAGTGCGGCTCACCTGCACGGGTCGGTTCTCTTCAGCAGCCGCTTTGTCCACGCCGAAGATGGAGAAGAACTCTTCCTTGCTCTCTCCGGTCAAAAGGATTGCGCCGCGCTCGGCCGGGATGACTTCAAAGATGAGTTCCATCAGATGTCTCTGCAAAGCCTCGAGGCCGCGCACGGAATTGATGGCCGTGCTGATCTTCAAGAGCACGTTCAGATGACGGGCCAGCCGCGCAGAGGGCGGCAAACTCTCCATCAGCTTGTCGGACTGAAGCAGGAGCGAATCCTTGCTTGACATCCGCATGGTGGAGCGCGTGGAGATGAACATCTCGTCGCTTAAGAGCACAGGAGGACTCTGCGCGGCTTGCGCCTCGCCCTCATGCAGCAGGAAGAGGAAGACAGTGTCGCCTAGCTTTATCTGGTCGCCGTGCTCAAGGTAGCGCTCCTTGACGGGCAGGCCGTTGACGAACGAGCCGTTCAGGCTCTCAAGGTCAGAGAGCTTGTAGCGCCCCTCCTGGTCTGCGCTTATCACGCAATGACGGCGGGAGATTGAGGCACCCGAGATGCTGATGCGGTTGCCCAATTCCCTGCCGATGGAGCAGGCTTCGTCCACAAGCGGAAAGGTCTTCCCCTGCAAAGGCCCCGAGATGGAGACGAGTCTTGGATTCATGCGCCCGCGGCGCGCCGTCGCGCTTCTTCTGTCGTCGAGATGCTAAGCTAAAAGGTTCAGCTTGACGCAAATGATAAGCCTTTGCCGTGGGATTGTCAGCGTCTAAAAGCCATGACCGAGCGGGAAGAAATAACCGGAACCGATACTGCCGCCTGACATTTATCATCTCCCTAACGGCTCTTCAATCTATCTGCAAGGTTAGTCAGTCTATCCGTTTGGATAGACTCTGAATGGGTGGCTTCGCATTTCATTCTCCTGCTTTTAAGGACGTGAAAGCGCCTAAGGAGGTCGCGCGCTGGCAGGTAGAGAATCAGGTGGCGACGACCACTAAAACGGATGCGGGCGAACAGGTCGGCGGGCGCTCCCTGCATGACGTGGTGGTGTACAACACCTTTATCGTCCCGCAGGGAAGGCCGACGACGGTAAACATCCCCGGTAACGAGCGCCGCTGCGGGCCGCCCAGTGACGTCAGCCAGTGCAAGGAGGGCGGCTGGGCGATGTTTAATTTCCCGAACCCCTTCGACGATCAGGGCGACTGCGTGCGGTTCGTCCGGCACCGGCCGCACACCGTCCTGCCTGTCCCGCTGGACCCTCTGAAACGAGCCAGCGCCGGGCGTGAGAGATCCTTTTCCGCGTCCTAGGGTAGTCACTGGTACGCGTCCGACGCGGGGCGAGGGCAGCATTCGCCCCGCATCCCTCTCAGGCAGACCCTCGGGTGTGACTTCACCCCGACGGGTGTGCCGGAGGATGCCTTGCGCGCGGACGTCCTCCCGTACCGCCTCTGTAAGACCTTGATTCTCCGGCGTTCCTTCACACAGAGGGGTCAGTTCGGCGGGGTGTCATCCTTTTGCGGCGGGGCTACGAAATCCTCAACCCGGTCTCTGAAGGGAAGGAAATGTTTTTGCCGAATCGTCTTATCGATGTAAGAGAGACCGAAAGGAAGGAAGCTTTATGAAAGCTTTATCTACCAGTTTTTGCCTTGTCGTCCCAGTGTTACCTGGCAAGGGCGGGCGCATGACCCCGGGTGCCCCACCCGGCCGTTGATATTCGACCATGAGGGATGAAGAGCAATGGATGATAAGAGGCCGCATGATATTGCACTCTCGTCCGGCGGCTGATTTCCGACGTTATGCTGCTTCGAGTTTTGGTGAGAGAACACTCTCAGATTTCTGAAATGTGAGGAATAACTGATGCAGAAACCAGGTTAGGGTAAGAAAGCTCTACCGGCTCTGTGTTCTGTTGCGGATTGAACTCATTGATCGCCATCAGGCGATCGAATTCGGCGAAGTTCAGCGGTCTAAGCAATACGCCATAGACGACAGAGAAGATGGCAGTGTTAGCGCCTATTCCCAAAGCGAGCGTGATGGCAGCGATGATGGTGAAGCCAGGCTTCTTCCTCAACATCGGCGCGCCGTAGCGCAAATCTTGCAGTAGTGTTTGCATAGTTTATCCTCCTCACTCGTATCTAAGCGCCACCATTGGATCAACTTTCGTCGCTCGCCGGGCCGGAATGAGGCATGCGGCCAGAGCCACGACGATCAATACCAATGAGTAAAGAATGAATGTCAGAGGGTCTGTCGCGCTCACTCCAAAAAGAAGACTCTTCATCAACCGCGTCAACGCGAGCGACGCCAGGATTCCTACGACCATTCCGATTAAAGCCAGAGTCATCCCACGGCTTACGACGAGTCTCAGTACGCCTCCGGCTTGCGCGCCCAAGGCCATGCGGATGCCGATCTCGCGCGTGCTCTGCGCCACCGTGTAGCTCATTACGCCGTAGATGCCGACCGCTGCCAGCAACAATCCGAGCGCCGCGAACAATCCCAGAAGCAGCATGTTGAAGCGCTGCGATGTGATTGAGCGCGCTTCGACCTCTTCCATTGTGGCGATGCGCGTGAGCGGAAGCGCTGCGTCTATCGAGGCGATCTCGCGCCTGATGGAAGAGACCAAGCTCGTCGGCTCGACCGTTGTCCGCACGACGAAGTTGGTTGAGTTGAATGAGCGTACCGCCGCGAGCAGTTTGTCCGACACCTGCTCGATGGGCACATAGACCATCGCGGGCGCAGGGCGGTCCAATCCCTGCTGCTTAATGTCTCCGACAATGCCGACCACCTGACGCACAGGCTCATCATTATTTCGTCCGATTGATAACCGCTGCCCGAGCCCGCTCTTCCCTGCGTAGAATTTGCGGACAAATGCTTCGTTGACGATTGCCACAGGCTGCCCTGCCGGAGTGTCCGAGTCTTTGAAGGCGCGGCCCCCGGTCACGTTAATCCTCATCACGCGGAAATAGTCGGGCGAAATCATGCGGAACTGCACGCTTTGCGGCTGGTCCGGTTTATCCTGCAAGAAGATTGACAGGTTGAATTGCCAGTCGAGCGGCAGCTTGTTTGTTACAGCCGCAGATTCGACGCCGGGCAGGCGGCTCATTCGTTCGAGCGCGTCGCGGTAGAAGGCCGCTGACTGGCCGGTCGTTTTGTAATGCTCTCCGTTCAGGTTGATCTGGAATGTCAGGACGTTGTGAGAGTCAAAGCCCGGCGCGACGCCTAGCAGGTTCGTGAAAGTTCGGATGAGAAGCCCGGCGCCGACAAGTAGGACGAGCGAAAGCGCGACCTCTGCTACCACGAGCGCGCCGCGAAGAGGCCCGCGCGCAGTAGCGCCTCCTTTGCTCGCACTCTCTTTCAGCGCCGTGTTGACATCCACTTTGCGCGCCTGCCACGCAGGGGCCGCGCCGAACAAGAGTCCCGTCAAAACGGAAGCCGCGAGGGCGAACAAGAGCACGCGCCAGTCCATACTGATCTCGGCAACGCGAGGCAGAAAGCCTTGCGGTATCAAGCGGGTCAGCAACTCCGTGCCCCAGATTGCGACCAGCAATCCGGCTCCGCCTCCGATGAGCGCGAGCACCAGACCTTCTGTTAGAAGCTGTCGAACGATGCGCCCGCCCGATGCTCCCATAGCCATTCGCACTGCTATCTCACGCTGCCTACGGGTCGCGCGCGACAGTTGCAGGTTGGCAACGTTCGCGCACGCTATCAGAAGCAGAAGGCTCACCGCGCCTAAGAAAATCCAGAGGTATTTCGCAATGCCTTTGGTGAACAGGTTCTGGTACGGCTCTGCGCCGATGCTTTCGTACTCCATCATCTGGTCGGAAAACGCCGCTCGATATTTCTCCGCGATAACCTTCAGTTCCGCCTGCGCCTGCTGCAATCGAACGCCGGGTTTAAGGCGACCGACCACCTCTGCGTTCGGATCGACGTTAGCGCCGGTGCGAGCGCGCATTGGCACAAGCAGGTCAGCGCCAGATGCGAACCTGAAATGCGGCGGCATGACACCAACGATCATTAAGGGCTGGCCGTTGAGCGTAACGGTCCTACCGATTACGCCCTTATCTGCGCCGAAACTGCGCCGCCATAATCCATCGCTCAAGATTCCGACTCGCCCGCCGCCCGGACTATCTTCTTCATGCGTGAAGGTTCGCCCCAGGGCTGGATAGACGCCGAGCGCTCGGAAGTAATCTTCGGAGACGCGAAGGCCGCTCACGTATTCCGCCTCGCGCCCGCCCGATAGGTTTCCGCCCGCGCCGCCGAAGTTCGAGTAGCAGGCAAGCGCCTCGAACGATTGGCTCTCGTCGCGCCAGAAGAGAAACTTAGGCTCGCCCACTCCTGCGAGTTCTCCCTTGTACTGCTGCCCCACAAACAGAAGCCTGTCCGCTTCAGGGAAAGGCAGCGGGCGAAGCAAGACTGCACTCACCACACTGAAGATAGCAGTGTTCGCGCCGATGCCAAGAGCGAGCGTAATGATGGCTACGAGCGAAAAGCCAGGACTCTTCCAAAGCATTCGCAAGGCGTAACGTATATCTTGCAGCAGGACTTTCATTACTTCTCCTATTCGTAACGAAGCGCAACCATCGGATTAACTTTCGTCGCACGCCGCGCAGGGAGGAGACACGCGACTAACGCGACTGCGGCAAGAAGCAGCGTCACGACCGCTAACGTCAAAGGGTCGTGTGCCGTCACGCCGAAGAGCAGGCTGGACATCAGGCGCGCGAGCGCAAACGACGCAATGAGTCCGACGGCTACGCCGCAGAGCATAAGCGTCATGCCCTGTCTTACGACGAGCCGCAGTACGTCACGGCTTCGCGCGCCGAGCGCTATGCGTATGCTTATCTCCTGCGTTCGCTGCGCGACCGTGTAAGAGACAACGCCGTAGAGACCGAGCATCGCAAGCATGAGCGCGACTCCTGCGAAGACGCCGAAGATCACGAGACTGAAGCGCCGCGTAAAAGTTCTGCGAACTCGCATTAGCAGCAGCCCAAGTTGAACGCGATGGTCTGGCGAATGTCAAGGATGGAATAAGCAGAAGGAGCAACAGGGACAGGATTTTTGTTTTGGTCATTTAATCATAAGCAGAATTAGGAAAGCACCCAACGGGCCGCGAGTTGACGCGGCGGCGCGAATCAAAGTAGCCTACGCCGCACGCAATCGAGCGCTTCCATAACAT
>CAYLJO010000292.1:0-6513 GCA_964383905.1 uncultured Blastocatellaceae bacterium | reverse complement strand
ACCTGTTAACACCGGTAGCCCGCGCTTGGACGTATACAATCACCTCTCGCGCCTGCCGCACCTCGCCCGGCTCGATTTCGAAGAGCACGCAGTCGTCGGAAACGTAGCGGAGGGGGCAGTCATCTTTCCTTCACCCTCTTCAATCTCTGGCTGATCTTCCGGCTGTGCTTGTCTCTTCTAATAACGTCGCCATCTTATCGGTTATTTGCACCGGGTCGCCGCCATCAATGGAAACCTTCCACAGCCTAGGCGAGAAGGGGGACTCACGAGAATCGTAAATCACCCATTGACCGTCAGGTGAAAAACTTGGATAGTATGCGCTGTTATTCTGCGTCAATTGTTTCGGGTTGCCGCCGTCAATATCTATTCTCCAGATGTTAGCATCACCCGCGCGGTACGAAGAGAAAACGACGTAGCACGGCGACCAGCGCGCCGGAGTCTGCCGTCAGGCTCATTCTCCGATAATTACTCAAATCGTTGGTGATGCGCCGCGCCTCGCCAGAGCTAATTGATTCCGCATTTCGTGAGCTCCGACTAGAGGAAGAGAAAGAAGAATGAGTTCGAAGCCCACGACCGGAGGCCTGGCTGCCCTTCTACGCCTGGAGAAAGAACGAAAGGCGCGGGAGGAGCAGGAGGCTGCCGCCTCTGCTTCCCAAGGGGGTGTGGTCGAAGAGGCATCAACGACTCCGGCAACGCCTGCGCCGCCCGCCTCTCTGGACCGCAATAAGATCGCTCCTCAAAGTCGGTCAAATCTCAGAGCATCTAATTTGAGTCCTGCGCCGATATTTCCTAAAACGCAGGTAGAGGCTGGAGAAAAGCAGCCGGCTGCTTCCTCATCTTTTGACGAATTTCTTAATAAATGGAAGCAGTACCTGCGCCTGCATCGCGGTGAAGTCAAGGTGTTGCGGGCGCTATTCGGCATGACGCATGATCGCGGCGTCGCTGAATGCATTACGACGCAAGACCAACTTGCGACAGCAGCCCATTTAAAGAGACGACAATGTATCAATGTAGTGAACAGTTTAGTGAGCGTCGGAATTGTCGAGCGGATTGAGATCTATAACAATTCAGACCGAAGAGGCCTTAAACTGCTGCTTGATCTTCCCCCTCCGACATAGCTTCCGATACCTGGCACGGGGCTTTAAATTTCATGTGGACTCCTGGAACAACCGGACACCGCCAAGCTCTCAACTACTAGCCGCAACTAATGAAGTCACCCCTTACGTCGATCTCATTTCTTAAAAGCGTCGGGGTTGTCCTGTTGAAGCTTGTCTGCTTGAGCACCCAGATCATTGGCTTCTTTACCCAGACTGTCGGCCTTTTCGGTGGCTGCGTTTGCCCTGCTTATGAAACTGGATCGACTCTGGCTATCTATCAAAGCCTGCGGTGTGCTCTTCAAGGTCTCGACTAATTCCGCGCGCTTGTTGAATTCCTTCACTTTGAGCGACAGGTATTCCTTGAATTTGTCGTTAATCTTCAGCTTACTGGCTTCTTCAAACTTCCCGGCAACTTCTTTGGCCTTTTCCTCAGCCTGGTCGTACGCCCTTATGGCCTCGTTGGCGACAGTTCGGGCCTCGGCCAGTTGTGATATATCCGTGTGAAGCATCTTGTTCTTCTTCTCCTCGGCATCGGCTAAATATTTCTTGCCCTCATTGATCGCCGCGTTTCCTTCGGCGACGAGTTTGTTGGCCTTGTCAGTCTCGTCTCCAACTGAAAAGCTGCACGCCAAGAGAGTTCCGAGCAATAAGAGACCTGCCATGAGCGCGCTGCAAACGCCTCGATTCGCTTTCGTTTTCATTTCCATCGTCTCCATCTCAGCTTTTCTTTTCAATAATCATCTTTCCCTTTTATTTCTTCCTCGATTCGCCTTCGCTTTACTGCGCCGATTGGCTATACGCTGATAGAATTTCTTCAACTCATCAGAGCGTGAACCAGTGCTAATGAAGTCAACAGCCCCACGCCGGGATGAGTTTGTAACAGCAAGCACCTCCTTTTTCTATCTCATGCCCCTTGTGAGTTTATCGCAACTCAAAATGGGTTGGAGGTGCTTGCTTCATAACATTACGGCCGTCATTGGACCCGGCCGCGAATCAGCTCTTGATCGACCACTTGCGTGGCCATCACGTGCTCTTCTTGATGAGAACACCCGTATTCTTCCAATCGTACACCTCCAGCCTTATTTTCTCGCCGCCCTTCTCGAAGTCGAAATAGTATCTATCCGATCCCATGTCTCTTTTGGTCATCTTCCAGCCATCCTTATCCAAAGCGTCGAGATACATCTTACTGACTTCTTCCCTCGGGCCTTTGTATGCGGCCTGAAATTGGTCGGCAGTGCTTCGACACACGGCGGCGTCTTCCTGCACAGGTAGATTCATCTTATTCCAAGGAGCGGTAAGCGTCGCAGATGGACAAGGTGGCTTCCAACCGCATGCGGAAAGGCCAGCGACACACGCTGCTAATACTAATAAGGATTTCAGGTTTCTTCTCATCATCAGCTCCTTTGTTTTGCTAAGCACGAGGCACACCTGGACTGAACGCCTTAGTGGCAACTCTCAAATTCGATGTTGCCGGTCACCTTGTGAGCAGCAGATTCGCAGGCCAACTTCGCCGCGCCCTTGAGGTTTTTGACGGAGTTGATGCGAGTCAATTGCGCCTCCCTCGCCGGCACGCCGCGCCGACCTTTGCACTCAATGAAAGCTTACGGCGCGCTAAAACTCGTCAGCGGATTTCCGTAGAACGCATCTGTCTTCCACGCATTTCGATCCCACGGGCCGTTCAAGTCTCCGATTACTTGGACGGGCACGATCACGCGGTCGCTGCCCAACTTGTTGGCGCTGGCGATTCCATTATCAAAGCTTCCATTGGCATTCACCGTGAACTTGATTGAGCGCGCCAGATGATGCGCGAGCAGAACCTTGACTTCATACTCGCCAGGGTTCGCGGCCACCGCGAAACGCGGATCGTAGCCTTCCTCTCCCGGATCGTCCTTGTACACGCCCACAAACTGACAATTGGCAAAGCTCCACTGATGCTTCGCCGGATTCCAATCCGATCCCTCATTGCCGGCGGAGTCGCACTTGGCGATCTCCTTGCCCTTATAGAACAGGTGGGCTTCCACTGTCGCCGGATTGCCGCGATACCAAAACAAAACGTTCAGGAACGTTGCCCGGTGACCGCTGCTGCCTTCGTAGAAGACGTAGCCGATCGGGATCCGCCAGTCCTCGTCCACATAAAACTCCGGGTATTGCGGTCCGGCCGGACCGATAAACTTCGCCACTTTCGCCTTGCCCGTGAACAGCGTCGCAGTCGTACCCTGCAGCTCATTGCGCAGGTGAATGGAGAAATCCACCCGTCCGACATACGGCGTGGTCATTCTGTCAGGCGCCAGGCATTCGTCCACCTGCCACGACTGGCCCTGGGCAACCTCGCCCGTCTTGCAGTCAAACTTCGCCCAGTTCGGCCGGCCCGGATAGCCAAACTCCACCCATAGCTGACTGCCGCTCGTGATGGGGCTGTTGACGCGGAAAGAGATGCCGGGTTTCCACTGAAGTTGCTTGTCCTTCGGAGCGTCCAGACTCCCGCTGATGTTTGCAGTGAAGACCTGAATGGAGTCTTTGGCGATCATCGGCTGGCCTTCCTGTGCAGCAGGGCTTCCCGCTGGCGCTCCAGGCTTCACCGTTTCGCGCGTGTCAGGCTGCGGCTGCGCCGGCTGTGTGTCGCCGCTCGGCGCCGGCTGTCCGGTTACTGTCGAAGCCGGCTGCCGTTTCGGTTTAGGAAGCTTAATCTTTGGAAGCTGCGCCGAGGTTGTTTGAACGTTGAAGGCTGCGGAAACAGAAAACACCAGGATTAGAAGTGAAATCCTTCTCATGGATCTTGCCTCCTTTGCCTGTATAAGGCATTTCGAGAAACCCTTCATTTCGGGTCAAGAACTCGACACACACCACCCGACAAGGCCGGCCAAGGTGGCGCAAGATGGTTGCATTGCTGTCCGCGAAGGACGCTGTTAGAATCAGTTCCGGCCTGTCTCCGACCCCTAATTTTCCGCGAAGTTACGCGAGACGATTTGGGAAGTCCTGAAAAACCTATAGGAAAGTTCTAAAAAAGTTCTGAAAGACGATTATGTCCCTGGCAATCAAGCACTTTTATCGCTTCGGAGACTTTACCGTGGATGCCGACCAGAAGGTTCTGCGGCGCAACGGCACGCCGCTGCCCCTGACGCCGAAGGTTTTTGACATGCTGCTAATCCTGGTTGAGAACGGCGGACGCATTGTTGAGAAGAAAGAGTTGATGAATCGGCTCTGGCCCGACACTTTTGTCGAAGAAGCAAATTTAAGTACCAACATTCTACAGCTCAGAAAGTCACTCGGCGACCATGCTCGCCAGCCGATCTACATTGAAACGGTAGCCCGTCGCGGCTATCGCTTCATCGCGCCGGTCGCGACGGATGAGCCCACGCGGGGCATAAAAGGTGGAAATCTTGATTCAGTCCAGACAAGAGCATCCTGGGACACACACAGAGATGCTGGCACGGGCGCCCTCGCACGTCCGGCTCACCGGCGGTTGCCAGCCTTTCTTGGGATTGCGGTTGTTCTGGTGGTGGCCCTTGGTGGCTGGTTGCTGTGGTCACGCTCCTGGCTCCGGCCACGACCATCCGGTGGAAAGGTGATGCTGGCGGTCCTCCCCTTCCAGAACCTCACCGGCGACGCAACACAGGACTACTTCAGCGACGGACTCACGGAAGAGATGATCACCCAATTGGGAAACCTTGACCCTGATCAAATCGGGGTGATCGCACGCACTTCTGTCATGCACTATAAGAACACCCAGCAGCCATTGGACCAGGTCAGCCGTGAACTTGGGGTCCAGTACGTTCTGGAAGGCAGCGTGCGGCGTGAGTCCGACAGGGTGCGAATCACCACCCAGCTCATCCAAACAAAAGACCAGACCCACGTTTGGGCACGAGAGTATGATCGAGAAATAATTCATCTATTGCCTCTGCAAGGCGAGATTGCCCAAAAAGTCGCAGATGAAATTCGGTTAACGCTCGGCGAGCACAAGCGGACCGAGACTGACCAGACTTCTTTCTCTCCGAAGGATCACGAGGCATACGACCTCTATCTCAAGGGACTGTACTACTGGAACAAGAGGACTATCGAAGGTCTTCAACAGTCAATTGAGTATTTTCAGCGTGCCATAGACAAAGACCCTACCTACGCCCGCGCCTATGTCGGCTTGGCGGATTCATATGCCTTAATAGGCGGTTACAGCATGATCGCGCAAACCGAGTTCATGCAGAAGGCGCGCGCCGCGGCGTTGCGAGCGCTGGAGATTGACCAAGGCTTAACGGAGGCCCACACCGCGCTGGCTTTGATCGTCCAGAATTACGACTGGGACTGGCAAACGGCGGAGAAAGAGTATCGGCGGGCGATCGAATTGAATCCTAACTACGCCACGGCCCACCACTGGTACGCAGAGCACCTGGCGCTGCTCGGCCGTTTCGACGAGGCGCTCCGCGAAAGTGAGCGAGCGCGCCAGCTTGACCCACTCTCGCTTATCATCGCCGCCGACAACGGCGAGATTCTGTACTACTCACGTCAATATGACCGCGCTATCCAACAGTTTCGCGCCGTGCAAGAGATGGAGCCGAGCTTTGGGCGGGCCCGTCTTGTTGTTCACGCCTATATAGAGAAAGGAATGTTTGCTGAGGCGCGGGCTGAGGTAGAGAGATGGCTCAGGACGGACCCTAATCTGTGGGCTTGGTCGGAGTTGGCCTACGTCTGTGGCCGCTCCGATCAGCAGGCGCAAGCGCAGCGCGCGCTTGAGAAATTACAAGGGTTGAATCGTCACGAGCAGATGGATGCCGAAGGGGTTATTTGGGCTTACATCGGCATGGGCAAAAAGGATCAGGCGTTTCAATGGCTGGAAAAGGCGTACTCGCAGCATTCCAATGCCCTTACCAAGCTCAAGGTAGAACCCGCATACGACCCGCTGCGCGGCGACCCGAGGTTCCAGGATTTGTTACGCCGCGTTAGATTGGCCCAATAGGTAACCAGCCTCGCCGATTATCCCGGCGGCGCGTGACCTCAGTCTTGGAGTCAAGGAGATCAAGAGAACTCCATAATGGAGGAGCAGCGCGAAAACGAACGCGTTGCTCAAATCTCCGCTCGCCTCTGCTTCAGACGTGTGTTAGATGCGCCTTAAGCCTCAGACATTCGATCCAGGTCTACCAGCAACTCCAGCTGCTCAAGTAAGTTGGAAACCACATCATGCGCTTCCTCGCATTATGCAGTTATGCGCTCTTGATGCAGGATTGTTGCAAAGTCTAATGAAATCAACAACGGTGGTATTGTTAGGAATCTTGACTCGATGTTTCTCGCCTACGACGGTAATGCGACCGTTTTTAATAAGAACCACCCCATTAGTTATTGGGAATTCGGCGGGCGATGGATAAATTTTAGCCCCGACAAGAGCCAATCGGTTATTTTCACCTGAGTGGCCTTGAACGTCGGTGAG
>CAYLJO010000291.1:0-6531 GCA_964383905.1 uncultured Blastocatellaceae bacterium | reverse complement strand
GCCAGGAGGAGACAAAGACTCATATCACTTATCATTGGTTTTGGCTTAAGCAACCAAGAGACGGGGGAGGGGAACTATTTTCCACTTGACTTCTGTCAGCCATATCAACGCTTGGATAACCGGCGAGCATGAACGATTGGTGATACGAGGCCCGCTCTCTGCGGGTCCGGTTCATCCGAATGTTATGCTGCGCCTTTACCTACATCCTTGCCATATCTGCTGCGATACCAAGCCTCCAGCTTCCGCTGAAACCAGACACGATTCTGCCTCTTCTGGACGAACTTGAAGTAGGCCAATATCCCTTCCTCACGATAATCTTGCTGCACCTTGGCCGGCAATAATTCAATGAAGGCAGTCTTCGTAATATCGGCCAGCACGAAGTACGCGACATCACCGACCCTCACCTGTATCCCAGCATAACCCGGCTCGCTGCGCGGATCACGCATCTTCCGGGTGTCGGTTAGCTTCTCGATCAGGCAAGGTATGGCCGATTCGCCGGCTTCGACCAGAGCATTGAAGGCGGTGTCATCAACGTGCTCATCCTTTGCGATAAGCCGCCGCGCCTACATATTCGCGTGGCGGAACGACATCAAAGACCGAAAGAGTCGCATCGGACACATAGACAGACATGATGCGATTGACATCCTTCGCCCTGAATGCTTGTGCAAACCGGTCTTCGAGGGCGCGAATTTGATCGCGATCACTAGCCAGTGCTCTTGCCGAATTAACAACTGTCGCTGTGACAATCAGTATCCCAACCAAACTAGCAACCTTCTTCATAGCTCCTCCTTCTGTGCGCCGGCTTACCCGGCAGGTTGTATTGAACGCAAGATACTGCGCGCCCCAACGATAAAACTCACCGGCGAGCGAAAGCCACATAGCTGTTAAGCAAGAGACAGGTAGTTGCAGCCCTCAGCCGAGTCCGGTGCAGTGGTGGTTAGACGCGGTGTCCCCACTACTCAACTTCCCGCTTTCCGCTTGATGAATGTAATTACGTCCTCAAGCCTCGCTAAACGCACATCCCTTTCCCGCGACTCAGGCATGGGGATCGTCCCGATTTGTTTCGGGAATCTCACATCAGCCATTTTAGCATCAGCCAGAACGGGTAAATAGTCCGTTTGCCCGACCCTAATCACAGGCAATCGCCCGCGCCCCGACCATGTGATAAGCAACAGGGGATTATCACCAATAACTCCCCGCAGCCTTTGACTAAAGGGAGAAGACTCGTCAACGCCAGCAGGCTCAAGCTCTAAAAAAAGGAGCGCTGTCTCATTGAGGACAGCGCCGCTGGTATCACAAGCCCACGTCGGCTGTGCGACGAAATAGAGTCTCTTGACCCGTGAATGGCCTTTCAACATCCGGAGCACTTCGGCCTCGGCTATAATTGCACCTTCGACATCAATAAATCTCGTCACCCTACCGGATCCGTTCACAGGGCAAAACCGGAATTCAAACGTGGCAGCGCTGTCCAGCACAAACGTCTGGGCGGTTGGCGGCCAATCACTTGTACCTTCCGTTTCAAACGCTTGGGTATATTGGGATGGCAGCACGTGGAGTCTTAAGCTCGCAACCGCGTCACCTCCGATTGTCCGTCGATCCGGGGCCGACGCCGGGCAAAAAGTCGCATAGGGAATTGCCATGAGGGCGTAGCTGTTGAAGGAGCTCTTCTTGCTTTGCCGATCATTGTTCATGATTTTCA
Source organism: uncultured Blastocatellaceae bacterium (assembly GCA_964383905.1). Lineage (GTDB taxonomy): Bacteria > Acidobacteriota > Blastocatellia > Pyrinomonadales > Pyrinomonadaceae > CAYLJO01. The sequence goes on along the minus strand of CAYLJO010000291.1, from coordinate 4,832 downwards.
GATTCACATGTCCGCAATGCGGCGGAGATCGTCTAAGCGCTCGAAAGCTGGTTGCGTCTCTCCCCGTTCGATACCGTGCACGAGATCGGTGATTGCCGCATTCATCCGCACCGGCACATTGAATTCGCCGCCGAGCCGCGCGACGTAACCGTTTATGAAGTCGATCTCCGTCTTCCTTCCACGCTCAAAATCTTGAAGCATGGAGGGTTTAATGTCCCCGTAGAAGGCGATGATCCCGTCGACCCACGACTCATAACGTCCGTCGGGTGCCCCGTTGCCGTCCCAGCCGGGCGGAATCGGCTCCACCGCCAACCGCTCCGGCCGAGCGCCAATGGCAAGCGCCACGGACAGCGCTTCCGTATACGTGTTGCGGAACATCCGCCTGCCTGCTTCTGTCTCCATATACTGGCGCATGGTCTGCGCGGAGAGCGCGCCCAGGGTTGTGACGGAGCAGTTGATCAGCAGCTTCGACCAAATCGCGCCGGTCAGATTCGGAGATACTCGCACCTCGATAGCTCGGCCCAGTTCCTTGGCAACGCGGTCGGCGCGCTCGCTTATTCCGCCGGTCAGTTCGCCGATCAGCAGCCCTCCATTTTTTTGCTCGTAAATACCCAGTTCCACCATCGTTGCCGCGAGATTGGAGACTCCGCCTAGAACCTTATCCTCGCCCAGGCAATCCGCTACCATACGCGCGACGCCGCCGTTCTGTATCGGCAACAGAACCCCGCCGGGCGCGAGCAAAGGTCCCAAGCGTGGCGCAATGTCCAGCGCGTCCTGCGCTTTGGTCGCGAGCAGGATCAGGTCGAATTCGTCCCCCTTTCGATAGTCGGCAATAGGGGCAACATCGACCGAAACCGCGCACGCATCTCCTCCAATCCCGGAGACGCGCAGTCCCGATCTTCGCAGCACTCCCGCGGATTCGGAACTGCGAGTTGCCAGCCGAACGGGCACTCCTGCGTTGATTGCACGGGCCGCAATCGTTCCGCCCAGCGCACCGATACCCACAATCAACACCTTCATTCCGAGTCTCCCTGCGCACTCTTAATGGTGAATCCGAGCAATGAATTTCACATGCGCGCAGCGCGCGATGTTGTCGTGGCGTCCTATGCGAGCATCGGTAGTGCCGCACCGCTCAGGGCGAGCTGACCAACACGCTTGATGATCGCGCCGTGGTCCCGGAAGCCGCTCATGACGGCGTCCGTGTAAGCATTCTGCGAGTCGATCCACTGCTCAACCGCGGGCGCTCCCGCCTCCTCGAGCCACCGATAGGGGTCATGGACTTGCCTGCCATGATAGTTTTCGACGACGTCATGCTCGGGAGTGGCGGGTGGGGCTGTTCGAGGCGCGTCCTCTACAGCGAGCATCGGAGAAAGGCTCACTGTGGCGAGCACCATCAATCGGATGGTCACGCTTGAAAGTAAGCATGAACATGGCCGATCATACCCACAAACGTCCCTCAGCATTCGCGTAATAGCCATCTTACGCGCCCTCTTTGAATACGTACACAAATAAAACTTGTCATTTCAAAATAAGTTCACGAACGTATTCAATGCCCAGAACTTTTCTGTATTGATTCCGGCCCACTCTGGCCTTGTTCTGAAACTCGGTGCTACCGATTACTTTGTTGGCCACTTCGTCTTGCTCGGCGTCTTTATCCAAAGCAGCGGCCCCGTCTTTAAAAGTGATCATAAGAATTATATTGGGCTGATCCGGTGTTTTTGGAGTGGCCCTGACGACCTTGTAATCGATGATTAGCCCAGCTTTCTTCATGGCTTCCATGGTCGGCTTCCATGTCGACTTTAGCCAATCGACGTATTCTTCAAAATGCCCGTACTCAACTTGAATGTAGTCCAACCTAATGACTGGGCCGTCAGTATACTGGCGCACATCCTGGGCACGTGCACTTTGCGCCCCGGCGGTAGCCGCTACGATTACCGCCAGTACCGTGGAGACCAGAATGCGCCCCCCCAGATTCATGTAAGCTGCCAATCTCGATTTCATTCGCTTCTTCTCCTCTTGTAGGCCTGTCGGGCCACAGCGTCATCCCAACGCCAATACGTTCTTGGCGATGCTCCTGTGCCCACTGAATAATATGACGCGAAGAACCAATGTTTGCAGGAAAAGTGACATGCGGTGTCCGCAACGAGACAAGCGGTCAGAGTTGGCCGTCAAATACTGTTGCCACGGATGCGTTCGATCAGACCGTTACCGACCGCATCATCTCAAGCCTCAAGGCAGGCGTGATTCCGTGGGAAGAGCCGTGGAGGGCCCCCGCGCGCCGCAGGCAGCCCGATTGCCGGTTCGCAAACCTAGACCAGTAGACCGGCAAAATTGCTTTGCCGAGAACAGCGAAGGGCTCACACACCGTCGATCAAAACCGTAGTGATGGACCTGCTTACGGAGAGGGCGCGCTCCGCTTGTTTAGTTGCCGATCGAAGTACACATCCGCAGCATTGAACAACATCATCCACGATGAGTAGCGTGCGAGGTCATGAATCTCGTTCGGAATCATGATTACGTCATGTTCGATGTTGTGCGACCTCAAGCCTTCGATGAGTTCGGCGGCCTGCTGGGATGGTACAACGCCGTCGTTGTCTGCCTGCACAAGCAGCACGGGTGAGTGCCACTGATCGATGGTCGCGATGGGGGAGGATTCCACCGCCTGGCGGTTCGCATCGCGTCCGTCGATTGGGTCGCCCGCCGAGGACAGGAACGTCGACCAGTTATGTATGCCCGCATAATCGACACCGGCCGCGAATGCATCTGAGGCGCGCGCGAGACCAAGGGCCGTCATGAGTCCCCCATAGCTAGGTCCCCAGATGCCTAATCTATGGGAGTCGACGTCCTGTCGGCCTCGCAGATAGGTGATGGCGCCGACCAGGTCATTGAGCTCGCTGCTGCCGCCGGGGCCGAGGTTGTCGGCCTCTCTGTAGTCAAGGCCATAGCCGGTACTGCCGCGATAGTTGACTGACAGCACGATGTAGCCCTCGGCGACGAGGTACTGATTGAATGCGTATATCCAGCTATACGAACGCTTGGGATCGAACCCCAGCAGCATCTGTCTTTGAGGGCCGCCGTGGAAGAACAGAATCGCCGGGTGCGGCTTGGAGGTGGTTTCGCGTGGTAGGAACAGTTGCGCGTGCGTTTCCTGGCCATCCTTCGCCGTAAAGGTCACGGCCTGGGGCATGACGAGCTTGGAACTCGGGAAGGAGGACGGGATGGCTTCCGGAGCGAGCCGCCGCCATTGCCCCCCTGCACTCAACGCGACCGGATGCAGCGGCTGGTTGCCGTCGCTCTGCAATGCGAAAAGAGTGCCGTCGGCGCCGATCTGCGGAAAGTCTTCGATGGCGTGGCTCTGGGCGGTGCGCACCGCCAAACCGTGCTCGGCATCGACCGTCCAGATATGCATCCTGTCGGTGTCATCCTGAGTGGACGAATAGACCAGGCGCTTGCGGTCCTGGCTGAAGACGAAGTGTGTGACCTCGAACTTTCCCACCGTGAGTGCGCGGGCCGTCCCGTCCTGCACGGGGACGGCATATAGATGCAGCCAGCCGCTTTTCTCCCAGGGGAACACGAGATCATCATGGTTGGTCCAGAACAGGCTCGTCGCCGAGGGACCGTCGTTGTTCGCCGAGGTCGTCGTATGGAATACACTGCCGGGTCCCGCGTCGGCAATCCAGACACGTCGCCCCTGGCCGGTTTTCACGTCCGCCGTCGAGATCGACCACGGTCGTCCGCTGCGTTGAGAGAAGAATGCGGGGGGAGTTTTCTGGGCCGGCACATGAACGAAGGCGATCCGCGCGCCGTCCGGTGAGAACGCGGGCGAGCTGTCGTAGTCGAGACTCGGACTCAACCAGACGATGGTTTGGTCAACGAAATCGTAGACACCGATCAGCGAGTGGCCGCCTCGATGGCTCACGAACGCCAGGCGCTTGCCGCCCGGCGCCCAGGTCAGCGAGTCCACTGTTCCCTGATCGATGAGCAATGGCTGAGCGTCGCCATCGCCGCTCGCGGCCACCGTCATAATTCTTTTCTTGTCGACAAACAGCAGCCGGCTGCCATCGGGCGAGAAGCTAGGGGAGTCTCCCGCGCCGATCTCATGCGGCACGCCGCCGGCCGTGGCAACCACCCATACTTCCCTGGGCATTGGGCCTTGCGGGGAGTTATTAACGTTGGTCGGAGTCTCGTCCTCAAGACTCTGGCCCCGTGTGAAGGCGATCGACTTCGTATCCGGCGACCAGGCGAGTTCGCCGATATCGAAACCGTCGTCCTTTGTGTACGGTGTGATCTGGCGCGCTTTCGCGCCATGGGATGGGTCTGCTACCCAGATGTTACTGCAGCCCTTCGCGTTGAATACCCACGCCACGGCTGCGCCCGTGGGCGCGGCCACCATGTCGTGCGGAAATGGCGCCTGCATCACATCGTTGAGTGTATAGGTCGCTGGATGGGTTTGTGCGCCGGCCAGCATTGCGGTCATCCCGAGCACCGCCATGCCGGCGACGGCCACCATCACTCTACACGCTAATCTGTTCACGCTACCTCCACTGCCTCTACTTACCGACTTACCGACTGTAGCGGAGTACCGGCAATTCCACAAGTTCATTATTCTCACAATGATGTTGCTGTTTTCGCACGATTCTGCTATTGTTTGGGAGGAGGTTTTAGGAGTTACTTTAGGAGGCTCCCGTGCTCGACGATTTACACGCGCTCGTAGAGTTTGCCCGGGCCGGGTCCATTGCCGGCGCGGCTGATCGTCTATTCCGGACACCCTCGGCTGTAACCCGGCAACTGCAAAGGCTGGAGGCTGAATTGGGTGCTGAGTTACTCGACCG
>CAYLJO010000290.1:0-6550 GCA_964383905.1 uncultured Blastocatellaceae bacterium | reverse complement strand
CTCTGTGGTGAGTCTGTTGGTCGCACTCATCTGAGACCCGCTAAAATCTTCAACCCAAGACTCGATACTGAGGGCGACCTCGCCGATTCAAATGTGGAACGGGCCATTACACTGTGTTGTTACTCGTACCTGAGTGCGACGATCGGGTCGACGCGCGTGGCGCGGCGCGCCGGCACGAGGCAAGCCAGCAGCGCCACGAGCGCGAGCAGCAACGAGAAGCCGGCGAAGGTCGCGAAGTCGGTGGCGCTGACGCCATAGAGCAGGCTCGCCAAAATTCGTGTCGAAGCTAAAGCGAGCGCCAGGCCGGCGCCCAGCCCGGTGAGCGCCAGGACCATGCCCTGCCCGAGGACGAGCCTGAGCACGTTGTGCCGCCCGGCGCCCAGCGCCATGCGGATGCCGATCTCGTGCGTGCGCTGTGTGACCGTGTAAGACATCACACCATAAATGCCCACCGCCGCCAGCAGCAACGCGACCGCCGCGAACAGCAGCAACAGCATCGCCAGGAAGTGCTGGGGTGCGACCGAGCCGGCGACCCACGTCTCCAGCAGTTGCACGCGCCGGATCGGCTGCTCAGGGTCAACCGACTGCACGGCGCGGCGGATGCCCTCGGTCAGACCCTCCACCGGCACGCGGCCTCGGACGACCAGCGTCATGCTGGGCGCGGGCAGTTGGTACGCGGGGATGTACATTTCGGGTTCGAAGTCGTCGCTCAGCTTCTCGTGTTTGACGTTACCGACCAGCCCGACGATCTCGCGCGAGACGGGCTTGCCGTAGAGCTTGACCTCCTGCGGCATGCCGATCGTGAGGCGCTTTCCGACCGGGTTTTCGTTCGGCCAGAAGCGCCGGGCGGCCTCCTCGTTGATGATCACCACGGCAGGGTGCGAGATGCCGTCCGAGTCGTTGAAGTCGCGGCCCGCGCGCAGGTGGATGCCCATCACGGCGAAGTAGCCGGGCGCGACCGCATGCCTGTCAGCCACCGGGCCCCTTTCGCGGGGGCCCGGGCGGTCATCTATGCTGAAGGAACTCGAGCCGCGCGAGCCGCTGAACGGCAGGCTCGTGCTGAACCCTGCGGACTGCACGCCGGGGATGGCGCGCGCCTGCTCCAGCGTGCGGCGGAAGAATTCGGCCTTCTGCCACTCCTCGGGGTACTTGGCCTGCGGCAAGCTGATCGAACAGGTGACGACGTTTTCGGGCTGGAAGCCGGGGTTGACTTGCAACAGTTTCCAGAAGCTCTTCAACAGCAGGCCCGCGCTCACCAGCAGCACCAGTGAGAGCGAGATCTCGGCCACCACCAGAGCGCCCCGAATCTTCCGCAGCCACCCGCCCCCGGCGACCGCCCGGCTGCTCTCGCGCATCGCCTGACTCAAGTCGGTCTTCGCGGCCTGCCAGGCCGGCGCGAGGCCGAAGAGCACGCCGGTGACGAGCGAGGTTAAAAACGTGAAGGCGACGACGGAGGCGTCAATCGTGACCTTCCGGCGGTCGGGGAGCGCGGCGGGGTCGATCATCGTGAGCGCGTCCACGCCGTACTTCGCAAGCAGCAGCCCGGCGGCGGCACCCGCCAGCGCAAGCAGCACGCTCTCAGTCAGAAGTAGCCGCGCCAGACTCCACCGTGACGCGCCGAGTGCGCTGCGTACGGCCATCTCTTTCCGCCTGACGGTCGCCCGCCCGAGCGCTAGGCTGGCGACGTTGAGGCAGGCGATTAACAGCACCAGCAGGACCGCCCCGAACAGGACCAGGAGCGGCTTTTCGATCCAGCCGAAGAGGTGTTCGTGCAGCGACTTCACTTTAACGCTGAAATCATCCCGGCCGAGGTCCGGAAACTCTTTTCCGAGCCGCTGAGCGATGTTCTGCACGTCGGCCTGCGCCTGTTCGAGGGTCACGCCCGGTTTGAGCCGCGCCACGGTCTGCAGAAACGCCGTCCCACGCTGGTACTTCGACAGGTCGAGCGCCAGCGGCGCCCACACCTCGGTGCTCATGTTCGGGAAGTCGAAGCCCGGCGGCATGACGCCGATGATCGTGTAGGGCTCGCCGTTGAGCTGAACGCTCCGGCCGACGGCCTGCCGGTCTGCGCCGAAGCGACGCCTCCATAGCCCGTCGCTAATCAGGGCGACGTGATTCTGCCCCGGCGCGTCCTCTTCGGCGGTAAAGAACCTGCCGACGGCCGGGGCCACCCCGACCACGCGCCCCAGATCAGCCGAGGCCATCACGCCGTTCAGCGCCTCCGGCTGGTCGCCACCCGTCAGGGTGAAGCTCCCGTGGTTAAAAGCGGCGTAGGAATCAAAGCTTTGATTCCGACCGCGCAAGTCCGTGAAGTTGTGCGGCGAGAGCGAAAGCTCGACCTTCGGGTCTGACCGCTTCGTCTCAAAGACGTAGGCCATGCGCTCGGCGTGCGGGTAGGGCAGCGGGCGCAGCAGCACGGCGTTGACGACCGAGAAGATGGCGGTGTTCGCTCCGATGCCTAAAGCGAGCGTGAATACGGCGACGGCTGTGAAGCCGGGACTCCTGGCGAGTGAGCGCGCGCCGTAGCGAATATCACGTAAAAAGGTTTCCATAGCTGCTCCTGCCCTTATTTCTCTCACCCGCTCTTTGACCTGCTCGACCCCGCCGGCTTCAATCAAAGAAGCGCGGACGGCTTCCTCTGCCCCCAGCCCCTCCCTGGTCTTCTCCTCCGCCAGCAGCCCCACGTAAGCGCGGATCTCTTCGTCGAGTTCTTCATCCATCCGAGACCTGTGAAAAAGGGCCCGCCAGAAGGAAGAGACGAGTGGCAGTAGCGGCACGAGACACATTTAGGTGGCCTCGAGCGCCCTCACGATCGCGAGCGCGATACGATCCCATTCCTCCGTTTCCGCCTTGAGCTGCCTTTGCCCGGCGCGGCTGAGCCGGTAATACTTCGCCCGGCGGTTGTTTTCCGATTCACCCCAGAAGGAGACGAGCCACCCGGCCTGCTCCATCCGGTGCAAGGCCGGGAAGAGTGAGCCCGGCTTGACCCGGAAAGTTCCCCGCGTGATCTGCTCGATGCGACGTGAAATTCCCAGGCCGTGCAGCTCGCCCAGCGAGAGGGTCTTCAAGATCAGGAGGTCGAGCGTCCCCTGGAGTAAATTGGTCCGGGTAGGTCCCATACGGCCCTTCATATAGAAATTCTATATGAGGATACACGCGCACGTATAGGACGTCAATATGAGGTGTGAGCTGACCGCCAATCAGTTTGGGGAGCGTTCAGCCACTTGAAGACCCTTGAGCGTGGCCGCACCACTTATCTCATGAAAATAGCTTCGGGGACTAAGGTTTCTCGGCCGCCATGTAATGCGTCGTGATCAAATCACGGTAGCTCGGATAACGCCCCTCCTCAAAGTCTCGTAAGAAAACCCTGATCTGCTGCAACAATGTGGCGGATCGGTGTCCCGGCAGTTGCGCCGGATGTGAATAACGTCCGGCGACGGAGTGGATGAAAATGCTTCGGTCGTTGATCGGCAACTTCCGCACGTTGTTAGCGAAGGCGGTGAAGGTTAAGTTTTCAAAGAGGTACTGCTCCACATTCGACGTGTAGAAGGCCGTCACTGTGAAGCCGCTATTCCGCAAATAATCGCCCACCGCTGACAGGGCCTTCTTTCCGGCGAAATCACCCACGATCGGGATGATCAGATTTCTGCGGTGCAAGCCACGCACGAAATCATAGTCCCCCCTGTTTGCTAGAAAGTTGCCGAGCTTTCCGTGCAGGTCTGTCTGCATGATTAGATCCCTCAAGGTGGGGAAGCGGCCGCCGCCGCCCCACCGCCAGCGATCCGGAATGCGATATCCAGCCCCTCGTTGCGGAAGTTCTTATACACATACTCCAGGCTCGCCCGATCCTGCTCAGAAAGTGGGAACTTAAATTCCTCCTCGATCACTTTGCGGATCATGCCCAGGTTGGCCGCGTACGCCTGGTCATTTACAGGTGTCTTGCTGAAGAAGGTTAGTAAATCGTTCGCCGAAGCGTCCGGGATGAGATGATTCTCCTTCGGCAAGGGCCTGCTTAACAGACGGAAAAGAAACTGAGCGCGATTTGGTGAAAATGAAGCCGAGTTTGCGCGCGGCATGAGACAAAGGCTGCTGGTCAAGATCGGATAAGAGAGGCTCAAGCGGAGCCAACAGCGCGGTCTGTGAGCAAAGGATCGGGTTCAATGTTAAGGGGTGAACACATTAGAAACACTCAACTTAGTTGGATAAGAAGAGTATTGCTTAATGGAGTTCACCCTTTTAGTCAAATCTTGTGCCGAACACTTCTGCCCTCAGCGGCAAGTCCGCTCTCAAAAGGTGGCCGGGTGTTCACTAACCGCCCGGCCACAGTCCTAAATATGAAGGAGGCTGCACGCTATGTACAGCCTCCTTGCATACCAACGGGACTCGGTGAAGTGGGTTAGGAGCCACCGCTAAGGTATTTGTCGAACCATTCCATATTGCTCCGCATCACCTTTAATAGCATCTTCGGCTCATTAGGCCCGTGCGGCTGGCGCGGCAGCACTAACATCCGTGCCGGCACCCCTTGCGCCTTCAGTGCGTTATAGAGTTCGTACCCCTGAGAGATCGGCACCCGCTCGTCAGCATCACCCTGCTGGATTTGCGTCGGCGTCACCACCCCCTTGATATTAAACATCGGCGAGTGTTTGCGGTAAGCCTCAAGATCTTCCCACGGCTGCCCGCCGAAATAGTCCGGGACAAAGCCCGGGATGTCAGCGGTACCCGTGAAACTCATCAGGTTGGTGACCGGCGCGCCGGCCGACGCGGCCTTGAAGCGATGCGTCTGCGTGATCACCCAGGAAGTCATGAAGCCGCCGTAACTCCACCCCATCACCCCCAGGCGATTCGGGTCGGCCACACCCATCGCGATCACCTTGTCCACGCCCGTCATCAAATCCTGGTAGTCGGCGCCGCCCCAGTCCTTGATGTTGGCGCGCCGGAATTCTGCCCCGTAGCCGGAAGAGCCGCGCGGGTTCGGCCGGAGTACGGCGTAGCCACGCGCCGCGAATGCCGCGATCGGGTACGCGCCGCGGTAGCCGATGAATGTTTGCTGAAAGACCCCGGCCGGGCCGCCGTGGATATTGAGCAGCAGCGGTACGCGTGTGCCAGCCTGGTAGTTAACCGGATAAGTCAATAACCCTTCAATCTCTTTCCCGTCCGTACTCTTCCAGGTAATGACCTCAGTCTTACCCAAGGGTGGTTTCGGCAGATCGGCGTTCGCACGACTGACCTGGAGGGGGGCAAAATTGTCGAGACGACTGACATAGGCTTCCGGCGGGCGATCCGCCGCCTGCATCGTGAAGCCGAGCGCCGTGCGCGCGCGGTTAAGATCGATACCTGAGAGCACCCCGCCGCTCTGGCTCACTTCTGTGATGGCGTTGCTGATCACGTCGAGCGAATAGATCCGTGTCCCCGTGCCGCGCGCTTCGCTGAAGTAGATACGCCGGCCGTCCGCGGACCAGCCGATGATGCTCGGTTGGCCGTCATAGGAAGCGGCGAGCGCCTTCGGTGCCCCGCCGCCGGCGGGGATGACGTTGATCAAACCGCTCTGCGCCCAGCGCGGCGGATTGTCGCTGACGATGAGGGCGATCGATTTACCATCGGGCGAGTAACGCGGGGAGAACTCGGCCGCCGTGGTCATTGCCAGCGGCGTTACCTGTCCCGTTGCCACCTCGACAACCGACACGTCGGCGCTCGTCCAGTCGTTCGCTTTCGGCGTCCTGGTATGGCTGAAAACAATCTTCGCCCCGTCGGGCGACCACTCAAAATCATTATCGACGCTGAGGTCGCCGGCAGTCAGTTTGCGCGGTTCGCGCTTGCCCGCAGTGTCCCCCTCGACAGGTAACACGTAGAGCCGGCTCATTTTGAGACTCTCGTCGACCCAGCGGGAATCATCTTTCCCCTTGTCCGCCTTCTCTTCCTCCTCGCTCTTCGGGTCTCTCATCGTGAAGGCAAGCAACCGGCCGTCCGGCGACCAGGCGTAATTTCCCACTCCGGTCTTGACGTCGGTAGCCTGCTCCGGCTCGCCGCCGCTCAACCGCAGCAGGTAGAGGTTGTTCTTATTATCTTTGCGGTTGGAGACGAAAGCTAACCACTTACCGTCGGGCGACCACCGCGGGTTAGTCGACGACTTCTCCGAGTAGGTTAACTGAAAGCTATTGCCGCCGTCAGTGTCCGCCACGTAAATTTGTGACACAAACTCACTCCTGTCGGCAGTCATCACAGCGTCGGTGATGGTATAGGCAACGCGCTTCCCGTCGGGCGAGACGCGCACGGCACCGGGAGGCGTGGACACGGCGCCGACGCCCTTTACCTTCATCATCAGTTCCGGCGTCCACGCCGTAGTTGTACCCTTCTCGTCTCCCGCCGACAGGAATCCTGGTCTGGCTAAGGTGGTCAGCGAGAGGAGCGAGATGACGATAAGCTTCCTAAGTTTGAGATGTTTCATCATTAATTCTCCTTTATGAGACGGCCTCCTGCCTGGGATAATGGCGAAGGAAGACCTCCCTCGTAGTATTTCCTTACAAAGCCCTACCCATGCCAATAGTTCCGG
>CAYLJO010000289.1:0-6693 GCA_964383905.1 uncultured Blastocatellaceae bacterium | reverse complement strand
ATTGAGCGCGTGACAAAGGCCCCGACCGTGATCGCCCCGCGCGAGGTGCCGGGCGAGCCGACCAGGTGTGAATCGTCGACGTATGGAGCGGCGAAGCGGCCGTCCTCCACCCAGACATCAAAGTGGCCGGTCGTCACCGTGACGCCATGCAGTGTAAATGTCCAATTCGCCCCTAGCTTCTCGGCCCCCTTCTTAAAAACAATATAGATACTGCTTTGATCATTCGTCGGGTCGCTGTCTTGTTTATCATCCGTCCCGTTATAGATGGTCAGGTAGTTGTTGCTCACCGGTGGCCCATTAAAGGTGCCGGAGCTTAACCTACTGCCGTCAGGGAGAGTGACTGTGATGTTGAACCTGTCGGCATTCGGGTAATACAGGGTAAAAGATTGCGGATTGTTTGAAGCATTAAGATTAAGCGTCAGATCGCCGCCCGCCGGCACACTGCCGCTGGCATGGACGCCCGCACCGCCGTCATTACCGGCGGCCACGCTGACAGCGCGACCCAGCCCGCCATTAACCAGGTTATCGATCGCTCTTTCGTCCGGGTCGGTCCCGTCGTGCGGGCTGCCGCCATGCCCACCGAGACTCATGTTGATGACAAAGGGCTCGCCCAGCTCCGCCGCTTTTTGCTGGATAAAATTGAGACTGTTGATGATGTCGTCGGTGCCGAAGCTGGCATGACCATCGTTCTGGCGACTGGCCTTCACAATCACAAGATCAGCTTCGGGCGCCATCCCCGAGTATGTCCCCGGCGCCGCAGTGGCCGCCTGACCGTTGCCGGCCGCCGTCCCCGCGACGTGCGTCCCGTGCCCATTTGTGTCTCTTTCTTTAACTAGATCAGCATTCTGGTCGGCTGGTTTCGCTACTTGCAGCGCGGCGTTGATGTCCGCTTCCGTGTAGAGGCGGCCGATCGGCGCACTCCCGCCCGCCAGCGTGTAATTCCAGCCCGGGTCGGGCGTCTGCGACCCGTAGACGGTCATGTCCAGCAGCGCCTTGATCCGTGTCCGCTGGCCGTTGCTGCCAGGAAGGGTGAAATCCGGGTGGCGGAAATCCACCCCCGAATCGATCACGCCGACGACCACGCCGCGCCCAGTCTGTGAGACGGCGCGCTGACCGGAGCTATTGTCCACGCCGATGGCTTGCCGCGCCCTGTCGTTCAGCGGATGACGGTAGGCGGAGGCCGATATTTTGCGCACAGAACTCAAGGAAGCGAGCTCGGGAAGCCGATTGACGTCTATCTCTACTGTGGCCACGTCACCCACCCGCGCCCCGACCGCAAAACCGGCCGCTTTTAACTCCGCAGTGCTGGTCTTCGCCAGCTTGACGAGCACACCCACACTGGCCGTGCCATCAGGCTGAGGCCTGACACGGGCCAGGTGAGAGAGGGCCTCAATCTGTGAATGGTCCGACCGCAACCGGCCCTCACGAGCGGAAAGCCGGTCTTCATCTGCGGCGCGGCGCACCGCCCTCAATAATCTATCAGCTTTGAGATTAAATGCCGCCTCTCGATCTTCGGGCGAAATATGTTGCTGCGCCGAGACACAGAAAATGAAGACGCCACAACCGAGCAGGAGTGCCATGAGGCTGAGCCCGAGCAGGAGAGGAAGGCGACCGGAGAGGAGGGGGCGAGCATTCTTACTCGGCAGAGGGCGTAAACGGTAGTGTGGAAGGTGCGACATTACAGCTCCTCTGAATGTATTATACCAGTTCCGATAAGATAGTAACTTACAAGATTGGTACAACCAAATTTTTCACGTTCAACTACAGCAAGGCCGTAAAAACAGGGGTTGCGGCGAAAACAAGCAAATTTCCAGTGTACCATTCACGAGTTTCGATTTAGCTCATCAATATGCTGCGCTGTGACGTGAGATCCACCCCGTCAGTTGCCTGCATCGTCTCAAGCCGCGTCTCCCTACACTGCGCGCCCCTCATCGGGCTCGGCTATTTACTCAAAAGTGACGGGTGGAATCTCGCCGATTTGCCTAAAGGCCTATCGATACAGCCTGGGATGAGATTTTAGTTCCGGAAATTTTGCCTAAACCGAGCGCTAGACCCATCATACAGATTGATCAATGCCCCGCGCTGTGAGGCGAGATCTACCCCATCTGCGCCCTTCACCGTCGCCATCACAGCATCCACGAACTGCGCGTCACTCATCGCGCGTGGATACTTCGCCAAGAAATCTCCCCTGTGGCTGCACCCACCCCGTGGCAAAGGCCGCCTTGCCGCCAATCAGCCACGCGCGAGCCCCAGCCCCTGGCACAACCCCGTCACGCGTGGCGTGTCACGCTCCGAGTGGCGGAGTGACCTTTTGGCGCGGCAGATCCTACTGGTTGTTTGCTCGGTCGCACCGGTGGCTCCCCATGCGCCGGACTCGCAATGAAGTTATTCTTATCTATCATGTGGGCGGCTCGCCGGTGAATTGCGGTCTGGGTCTATCGCTGAAAGCAGGCTCGGTACTATTCCCCTGATTAATGGGGCACGCAGAGGCCACTGTTTCAGTGGGTCCATAAGTGTACCATGACCTGTGATCAATTTAGTTGCCGGAGGGTGGTTAGAGCATGCGCCCTCTGCACCGAACCATCACTTTACTGACACTTCTGCATAGCGCCACCTCTTTACACACACTCGTGGCGCCCGCGTTTTTCGCTCCGGTCAGCACCCATCCCGCACCGCCAGCGCCTCCTCACCAGTCGCACGCAGCACCCGAGTTGCCGGCGGCTACATCATCGCACAGCCTATCTTTTATCTCTGGCAGTCTACCCCTGAGTCCAACCTTCGTCACGGTATGTATCGGCCCAACCGGTTGCGAGATTCGTGACTGCTGATCATCACTACGGGTGGACGTCAAAAATTGTGGATTAGACCACCGGGGCGGCGTATAATAGGGGGCGAGTTAGCATCACGTCTCAGTGGCACTAGCGCTCCTCGCCAAGCTCTCTAGATCCGCCTTCACATGAGGCACGCTCATCTCTGACGCAAACGCGGTCGGGTGACAAAGGAGCCACACAGCATGGAAACGCAGATTGATCCCGAACAGCCGGGCACAACAATGGATGCTGCCATCGTCGCCGAGGGGCTGAATCCACTTCCGCGCTCGGTCAGACGTCGGACTCCCTACGAACTGCTCGACGGCGAGTGGCGGTTCGCGCTCGATCTGGAGGACCGCGGAATACGTGAGATGTGGTACCTCGGACACCGGTACGCAGAAACGGCCCGTTTTCCGGGCTCGATCGAGTCACATCTCGCAGCGGGACGCGAGGCGCAGGAGCTCACCCCACCGTGGCAGGATCAGGTCATCGCGTGGTACGAGCGCGACTTCTCGCTCGATCAACATTGGGAATCGTCTCCAGATAGTTTTGTACAAGTAACCTTTGGAGCATGCGGGTACGAGACGCGTGTCTGGCTCAACGGTCATCCGCTCAAGACCATTGAAGGTGAAGAGGCGCACTTCGGCGAGTACAACTCTTTCAGCTATGAGCTGTCGCCGGAGAACCTGCTACCGGTTAATCGCCTCACAATCCGCATCGCGGACTCGCTCGATGCCGAGATCCCGCGCGGCAAACAGCAGTCTCGCGTCTACAAGCAGGGCGGCATCTGGTATCAGACGATCAGCGGCGCGGTCAGGAGTGTGTGGCTCGAGCCGGTTGAGCGAAACCGGCTGCGCTCACGCGTGAACGTGGTCAGTAACCTGCGTGATCGTCTCGTCGAGTTTGATATTACGCCACGCATCCATGATCCGGGGGTCTATACCCTGCGCCTCACTGTCAGCGAGCATCAGTACCAAGGCGACGGCGCGGTGCTGGAGTTTAAGCTGCCCCTTGCCGCAGGCGAGCAACCACAGCGGGTACCGTTCCCGCTACCCGGGGCGAAGCTCTGGTCGCCGGCGGCGCCGAATCTGTATCACTTGCGTGCCGAGCTGGTGGCCCCGACGGGCGCCACCGCGGGGATCGAAACGAACTTCGGCTTGCGTAAGATCGCCGCCCGAGGCCACCATATTTATTTCAACAACGAACAGCTCTACCTGGACGGCATCCTCTACCAGCCCGGCACGTCCACGTATGATCAGATCTGCATGCACATGAGGGCGATGAAGCAGCTCGGCTGTAACCTCGTCCGCATCCACATCGCTGGCATTGACCCGCGCATCTATGACCTAGCCGACGAGATGGGCATGCTCTTGTGGGTAGAGGTGCCGAGCCCGCACAGCTCCAGCCAGCGCAGCCGCGATAACCATTGGGCCGAGCTACAGCGAATACTCACCTTTATCGCCTCGCATCCGAGCGTCTGTATTTGGAGTCTCTTTAACGAGGACTGGGGCGTACAGGACATCGCGACAAACATCGAGACCCGCCGTTACATCGCTAGCACCTATGACTACATGCGGCTCCACTGCCCACAGGTGCTGGTAGTTGATAACGATGGCTGGAATCACGTTTCGCGCCGTGGCCGCCTTAAGTCGGACCTGTTGACGGCGCACGTCTACACACCGGAGGTAGAGCGGTGGAATGAAGTGCTAGATAAACTGGTGGCCGGCGAGACCATGGGGGTAACGGCGCAGCCGCTCGTCGTCGGTGATCCTTACTTTTACCGGGGACAGGCGCCGCTCGTCATTAGTGAGTGGGGCGGTTTCGGATTCACGGATTACGGCGGGCCGGGCGCAGCCGGTGAGAAGGCCGACCGGATCAGGGCCTTCAAACGGGCGCTCCGCGAACGTCCTCTCGCGGGCGACGTCTACACACAGGCAACTAGCATTGAAAAGGAGAATAACGGCATCGTCGATCCGCAGACGGGGGAACTGTTAGTGCAGGCCGGTGTGCTCAATTCCCGCGTCATCGGCTAGCGGTAGAACTTCATAGCAGCGGCGCGTGACCGGCTCCACTTCCTGGCCTGGTGCCAACCATTTTAACAAATCTTAGGGCAAAGTCCTCTTCCTTCAGGTAGGGATGAAGCCTGTTGGTTGCCTAAGCGATAGACCAATAAAGCTGGACAAGGCGTTTCAGGCTTTCTTCCGGCGCGTGAAAGCCGGAGAGAAGCCGGGCTTCCCGCGCTTTCGTTCGCGCTCTCGATACGACAGCTTCACATACGCGCAGTCCGGCTTTTCGCTCAAGGGCGATAAGCTGACCCTCTCCAAAATCGGACGTGTTAGAATCAAGTTGCACCGCCAGCTTGAGGGCAAGATCAAGACTCTGACCATTACGCGCTCTGCGACAGGCAAATGGTATGCGTGCTTTTCGGTTGACGTAGAGCCAGAGCCACAGCCCGTGAACGATAAGGCAATTGGAATAGATGTCGGACTCACCTCGTTCGCCACACTTTCGACTGGTGAGCAAATCCCAAACCCAAGATTCTTTCGCTCGGATGAAAAGGCTCTGGCAAAGGCGCAGAGAAAGAAGAAACGCACATGGGCAGCTCGCATTCACGAACGAATCAGGTTCAGGCGTAAGAACTTCGCCCATCAACTCAGTCATGCAATCGTCACACTTTACGGTGCCATCTTTTTCGAGAAGTTGAACATTCAAGGGATGGTCAAAAACCATCGCCTTGCTAAGAGCATTGAGGATCCGGCGTGGAATCAACTTGTGCAGTTCACGCTCTACAAGGCAGAGTGCGCCGGTAGGGTTGTGTGCCTCGTTGACCCACGCGCGACAACAAGGCGCTGCTCGGCTTGCGCGCGCGCGTAGTCACCAAAGATTTGTCGCAACGGATCCATGATTGCTCATGCGGCTTGCGGTTAGACCGTGACCATAATGCCGCGCTCAATATCTTAGCTTTGGGCCTACAAAGCTATCCGCCACAAGCGGAAAGAAGCCGCGCACTTTAGGGCGCGGAGTAGTCACTTCCGATCCACGGATAAAATCTGTTGGCTGAACAGTAATGCGTATAGCCATTGTGATGGTTGGCCTGCTATGGCCAAAAAAATGGGGCAATAACGTCCTCCGACTTTGATAGCCTGGCGTGATGGTTGATGGTCCGGCCCAATTTCCGGGCGGTCCAGCAGCCTTGCTTCAGTGGGCTTTCGCTAACTCGGTCAAGAGCCGTTTCAACCGCATCCGCATCTCCCCCGAGAGCGCCGCAAACCGAATGCCAAAACCGCGGTGCGGACCAATATGCACCACCGTTCCCGCTAATTCTAAGGACTCATTGATACGCTCGACGGTTAAGCGCAGCCGCACGCGTGCACCAATGTGGATGCTGCTCTGGGTAGCTTTCGGCGGTATGATCCGCGCGCCGCCTAAGCCGATGTCATGTCCGACCCCCCGCTCGACCACTACTTATGGTACACCTTCAAGGGTGAATTCACCGGCACGTTGAGCGGGTACCGGGGCTGAGCACGCCGATTATCGCTCCACTGGAAATCGATCTCAGGCGCCCTCCCGTCATTGGAAGCATCGTTCTCTTCAATCATGACTCACCCCACCGAGTGGTTCAGGGGGGGACGCTCTTCTTGTAAAACTGCAATAAATCTGCAGGATAGTCTCAGGGGCGGGTGGGAACCCCCCGCTCGCGAGGTTGACGGCCAGCGCCTCCACTTCGATGATGGCGTTCCTCGCATCGAACTGCCCGCGCACGGCCCACATGAGGTGGGGGAACATGTCGGTTGTGCGCTCGAGGTTGTGGGAGAAGATCTCTAGGTTTCTCTGACGTAAAAATTTCGGAGACTACGGTAGAGAAATCGTCTACCTGTCCTAG
>CAYLJO010000288.1:0-6739 GCA_964383905.1 uncultured Blastocatellaceae bacterium | reverse complement strand
TCTCGACCGCCATGTGGAATTACATGGGATGGGACAACACCTCGACCTTTGCCGGGGAAGTTAACGATGCGCGGCGTAACTACCCGCGCGCGCTGGCCGCCGCGTTGCCGCTCACCGTGGCCGCTTACCTGCTGCCGCTCCTGGCGGGAATTGCCGTGACGGTCGACCCGGATATGTGGAGCGAATCAAGGGGCTGGCCGGTCATTGCGCGATTGATCGGGGGGGACTGGCTCGGGGCGCTGATCGCCGGCGCGGCGCTTGTGTCGATGTGGTCGCTCTTTAACAGCCAGTTGCTTTATGTCTCGCGGCTGCCGTATGCGATGGCGAGGGATTGCTGGCTGCCTGCGCCGCTGGCGCGCGTTTCAAAACGGACAGGGGTACCGGTGACGGCGCTCGCCGCTTCGTGCGCCTTCGCGGCGGTCTTCGCCGCATTGTCATTCGGAAAACTGGTCGTCATAGATGTGCTGCTCTACTCGTCCGCGCTGTCGCTGGAATTCATCGCCCTGATCGCCCTCCGCTGGCGGGAGCCGGAAATGGCCCGGCCCTTCCGCGTGCCCGGCGGATGGGTCGGCATCATTCTCATTACGCTTGCGCCAATGTGCTGCGCTGGGATGGTGCTCATCACAAGCCTGAGCGACAAGAGCGCCAATCTTCGCCAAGCGCTGGCCGTACTCGGAGTGATCTTGAGCGGCATCGCGCTTTATTTCGCGAGGCGAGGAACTGTCGAACGGAACGAGAGTCCAGCGGGTGCGAAGAACCCTTCTTGAACAAGCACACGGGTCTCGTATTCAGGCCGAGATTTAACAGGCCCGCTGAGGATAACGCTCCCAGGCAATCGTATCTATGCGAAGAGAAATACGAAACCAGGGAGTCGCAGAGTCTCGCAGAGAAATCGGGGCATGCAGAATAAGAGGATGCGGTCATCAAGCGAACGTCTTCGCTGACCAATCACATAACTTCCAAGTATTGACTTGCATCGGTGTTCTGGGATATGAGATGCGAAGCATGGCAAGCTACAGTCTCTTTGCCAAAGGCTCTACGGCCGCACAAAGGAGTGTCGGCGATGAATAAAAGCAACACAGGATCGACGTCTTGGCATTCGGCGCTGCTGGCGCTGGTTATTTGCCTCGCCGCGCAGGTTGTTTTGGCAAGCGGCCAGGCCAGTCTGGGCGACAACATGATCTATGGGGATTTTACCGTCGACGACAGCCAAGTCAACGGGCCCAAGCCTGAAACTTTCAAGGTGGGTCTCAGAACGATGAGCGGGATTGTTACCGTTCGCCAGGCCGTGTCGAACGGCAGCCGTTACCGGTTTTTGAATGTGAAGAACGGCGAGTACGACATCGTTGTGGAGCTCGGGAATGAAGAAATCGCCAGGATTCATCTTCGGATAGAGGGGCAAAAGACCGATTTTCGCCAGGACATAGCATTAGAATGGCACGACAGCTTTGCTCGGATAAGAAGGCTGAAGCCCGGGACGATCTCCGCAACGGACTACTATGATCGTACGCCTGCCAATCATGCTTTATTTCAAAAAGCTCTTGACGCCGGCAGCAAGAAGAATTACGACCAGGCGATATCCTTGCTCAACCAGATTGTAGCTTCGGACCCGAAGGACTACGTGGCGCTGACAGAGTTGGGTACTCTCTATTTCAAGACGGAAAGATTGAGGGAAGCAGAAAAGAGTTATCGAAAGGCACTCTATCAGCAGAATTCCTATCTTCTCGCTTTAATAAACCTGGGTAAGGTACAGATGTCTGAGAAGAAGTACGAAGAAGCCATTGAGAACTTGACGCGGGTCGTGCAGAAGCAGCCAAACTGGGCCGACGCGAATTATTCTCTCGGAGAATCATACCTGCAGATCAAGAAGGGCTCGAAGGCTGTCGGCTATTTAAGAGAAGCCATAAGGTTAGGAATGCCTGAAGGTCATCTCCGGCTGGCGGCTCTTTATAATGCCGCGGGAAGGAAGGATTGGGCCGCCGCGGAATATCAACAGTTCCTTCAAGCCAGACCCGACTATCCGGATCGGAAAGCGCTCACGGAATATATCACGAAGAATAAGAAGCAATAAGGCCGGGCGAAAACCGGGAACCTCGCGCTATCGAGCCTCATACCAGCCAGCGCATCCGCTTTTATCGACTACGGCGTAAAGCAAGTTTAAAGCTCTCCGTCGTTTCCTTACAGACGGCTGCGTAGGAGGCCCGCGAGGAAATGTCGCTGCGACGGCATCCAAAAATTTGGATAAGAGACCATACTTTTGGATAATGCGCTTTCAGAGGAAGGCTATCGGCTCGGGTAAAGACTTGAAATCTTAGCTATTAAGCCGGGGGGTGAGGCGCTGTCAGGGAATGGAACGCTAACTGCATTCCAAATACTAATGAACCGTTTATCCCTGGACCTGATGGCTTCGCCTTTATTGTTCAAAAGCGGTCAGGCGGTTCGGTAAGTCCGAATCATAATAGTCTGCTGTCTAAAAGGCCCGGTGCCCGGCACGAATCTTCGGGCACGCTCTCAATTGGAATAGTAAAACAGAGGAACGATCGAACGGAGCTGCCCGCCGGTGAAGCGGTAGGGAAGCGCCGTAAGTCATTGCATTTACCAACCCATCTCATACCATCATTTTTGGAGGGATCAATGAAAAAACAGAGCTTTCTCAGAAGTCACGCCGGCTCAAGCTTGTGCGCTCTTCTGCTTACCCTGCTGTTTTGTCCCATCGTCTTCGCCCAAACCGGTACTTCCACCGTTCGCGGCACTGTGGTGGACGAGCAGGGCAGAGCCATCCCCGGCGCGACGGTCACCTTGACCAACGTCGAGAAGAGCTTTACCCGTACGCAAACGACGAAAGACACGGGGGAGTACAGCTTTCCCACGCTCGATCCAGGGACGTACCAGCTAACCGCCGAGTCCAAGGGCTTTAAGAAAGAGACCGTAACTAATGTGCGGGCTCTGGTGGACCAGCCGACGGATCAGAGGATCCAGTTGGCGGTCGGAAGCGTCAGCGAGACGGTTACGGTTGCGTCAACGGGGGTCGACTCGCTTGTCAATGCGCAGGACGCCACGATCGGCAACAATTTCGTCTCCCAACAGATCACGCAGTTGCCGCTCGAATCGCAGAACGCGTTTCAACTGCTTACGCTGCAACCCGGCGTGACGCAGGCGGGGGAGGTGGCCGGCGCTCGAAGCGACCAGTCAAACCTGACGCTCGACGGCGTGGACGTGAATGAGCAGCAGACGGGCGCAGCTTTTGAATCCGTTCTTCGCGTCACCCCGGCGTCGGTGGAAGAGTTCCGCGTTACCGTGACCAACCCGAATGCCACGCAAGGTCGGTCTTCGGGCGCACAGGTTTCATTGGTCACGAAGAGCGGCACGAATAACTTTCACGGTTCGCTCTATGAATTCCACCGCAATACGATTTTCGAGGCCAACGATTTCTTTAACAATCGAAGCGGGATTCCCCGAGAAAAGCTGCTTCGCAATGTTTTCGGCGGCACGCTCGGTGGGCCGATTAAAAGGGACCGGTTGTTCTTCTTCTATAACTACGAAGGCCGCCGCGATGCGAGCCAACGAACGGTCGTGCACACGGTCCCGCTCGCCAGCCTCGGAGCGGGAATGGTCCGCTACCCGAATAAGTCAGGTGGGATTACCACACTCACGCTCTCTGATCTCAATAACCTCTTCCCGTCGGTGGGAATGAATCCAGCAGCTATTTCGCTTCTCGCCAGCGCCGCCAGCCGTTACCCGGCCAACGATTTCACCGTGGGAGACAGCGATCCCAGCAGGGGGCTTCTCCTCAACACCGCGGGGTTCCGTTTCAATGCTCCCGTTTCAAGGAACCTCAATACGAATATCGCGCGCCTGGACTGGAATGTGTCAAAGAATGGAAAGCATGTGGTCTTTCTCCGGGGCAACTACCAGGCGGATCTGTCTCTCAATCCGACCGATCTCATGACACAGCGATTCCCCGATACGCCGGCCGAGAGGAATTGGTCTCACCCGCTCGGCTACGTAGTTGGCTATACGTGGACCATCAACAGCCATCTCATCAACACGTTCCGGCAGGGGTACACGCGTGAGGCTTTCTCCGATCAGGGCGATTCAACGCAGAACGAGATTGTCTTCCGTGGAACCTTCCAACCGTTCAATTACGACCGCACCCTGAGCCGAACGACGCCGGTGACCAACTTTCTGGACGACGTCTCGTGGATTCACAAAAATCACACGTTCCAATTTGGCACCAACATACGGCTGATCCGTAACCACCTGATTGATTTCAGCAAGGCGTACGACAACGCTTCGACAAACTACTTCTTCTACGCAACTTCCGGCAGCTCGCTGCTAAAAGGCATCACGGGTATCGCCAGCGGATATACCACCCCTGTTAAGGCCGCTGTCTCCTCGTTGATTGGAAGGTTCTCGCAGTATACGAACAACTTCAACTTCAACAGACAGTTTAATCTGCAGGACACGGGGGCACCCAACGTCCGAACGTTCGCCACAGAGTCCTACGACCTTTACTTCCAGGATAGCTGGAAGGTTCGCCCGGACCTCACCATGACATACGGTCTCCGCTATAACCTGAGCACGCCGGTCTATGAGACCGCCGGGTATCAGACAAAGCCCAACATTTCGCTCTCCCAATTCTTCGCCGATCGGGTGGCGGCGGCGGGAATGGGTCAGCCTTACACTAAGCTTCTCACTGTTGACCTGACGGGTCCCGTGAATGGCCGCGGGAACGCCTACCCGATGGATAAGAAGAACTTCCAACCCCGGCTCTCCCTGGCCTACTCGCCGAGTTTCAAGAGCGGCTTCTGGCACAAGCTGTTCGGCAACGAGGGCGATTCAGTCATTCGCGGCGGGGTCGGCAGGATCAGCGATTACTTCGGACAAGCCCTCGCCGTTCAGTTTGAGCGGAACAATACGTTGGGCTTCTCGTCATCCACGACCATCGCCGCCAACACGTATAACGCCTCAACCAGTCCGGGGCCACAGTTTACAGGCCTGGGAATGACGCTTCGCGGTTTGCCGGGGATTCCCATCCAGACGTCGATCAGCTTCCCGCAGCAAAAGCCTGCGGATATGAAGCGACGTATCGAATCATCACTGGACGCCGACCTTCAGACTCCGGTCAACTGGGTCTGGGATCTCTCTTTCGGACGTAAGCTCAAGGGCGGATTTTACATTGAAGCGTCGTATCTCGGTCGCAGGGCGCGCCATCTAATTGCCGTTAGGGATGCTGCTACCCCTGTGGACTTGGCCGATCCGACGTCCGGTCAAACCTGGTACAGGTCGGCAGCGATTCTACAGAACCTCGCCCTGGCCGGCACCCCTATTTCGGCGGTGCCGAATCTCGCCTTCTTTGACCACTTCTATCCCGGACTGGGTAGCACTTTCGCAGACCACTTCGGCAACTCGGATTACGCCGGACTGACGCCAACGCAGGCCGTCTACGCTTCGATGTCGCTAATAGACACCAGGTTCGGGGACTGCAGTGGTGGAGCAGACTGGACGTCGGCGCAGGACTGCCTGGATCTTGCGACGGGCATTCCGTACTTCTATAACCAGCAGTACGGCGCGCTGGCGGCATTCAGCACCATCGGGAACTCGATCTACCACGCCGGCACGATCACAGTCCGCCAGCGGTTCAAGAACAAGCTGACGTTCGATTTCAACTACACTCTGTCGAAGTCGATCGACGACGCTTCCGGGCTCCAGGATGTGGCTGATCAGAATCTCTCTCTTTATACCGGCGGCGGGTTGATAATCTCGCCATTCAATCCGAGGGCTGCGAGAGCTGTGTCGGATTTCGATATCAGGCACATCATCAATGCTAACGCCGTCTGGCAGCTTCCGATCGGACGCCACCAGGCTTTCTTTAGCAATATGAACAAGGTCGTGGACACGATCTTCGGCGGGTGGCAGCTTTCAACCATCTTCCGCTACAACTCGGGCCTTCCGCTGAGCGCTCCGTTTGATGCCGGAATGTGGTCCACCAACTGGGAGATCGAAAGCTTCGGTGTGAGGGCCCGCCCGATTCAGACCGCGCCTAACCGAGGGGGTGCCAATCCGCCTAACGTCTTCGGCGACCCGGTTGCCGCTTACCAAAGCTTCCGGAACTCACTTCCGGGAGAGAATGGCGACCGGAACATCATGAGGCTTCCCGGCTATATCGTCCTGGACGCCGGTCTCACGAAGATCTTCCATATGCCCTGGAAAGAGAATCATCGGCTTGAGCTGCGCTGGGAAACATTCAACGTGACGAACACTCAGCGGATGGGAGCAGTTGAAGGGGGTCATTACGACCTCGACTTCGATCCGCAGCACGGTACGCCCGCCAAGGTGTTCGGTAACTTCACGGGGATTCAAGGAACACCTCGCGTGATGCAGTTTGGCTTGCGCTACACCTTCTAAGGCGTCGGCGGTTTTCCCGATCGATAGGCGGGCTGGAGCGTAGACTCCAGCCCGCCCTTTCATTTTTAGAAACCCTCCGGCTGCCTTCCCTACGAGACATCGTCCTTAATTCTACACTGAGATCCGACCGCCCTCGGCCGAAGACATGTAAGCGATAACGGTAATGTGAGGGGTTTCATCTACCCACTTCTCGACGTATCGCGTATATACAAAATTTTGGAATTTTGTACAAAATCTTTAATATTGATCTAAGGCTGTTTAATGTATTAAGCTGACCATTAAGGCGTCTTTCACTCGCGTGCTAACGAGTAGCCGCAGTGTTTGAACCAGC
>CAYLJO010000287.1:0-6862 GCA_964383905.1 uncultured Blastocatellaceae bacterium | reverse complement strand
TTTGGGGCGCCAGAGGGTGTCTCAGAAGTGGAACACCCCCTCCCTGCTCGCTTTCCTTCCGATGATCTTTGGTGTGCCTTCGGCAGTCTGGCGTGCAATGGCGCGTCCGAGCGAGAGCATCAGCGGGTGTGTGCATGACAGAGTCCTCCTCAAGAGAATTAACGAAGAGGAGCATAGAGGAGGGGTCAATGGAGTGTCACGCCAGATTGCTGAAAAGGGTGGTGCTCAAGTCAAGCGTCGCTCCCGAAAGCACACGATCTTTGTACAGGGCTTACCCACCCTTTAGCACAAAGCACATGGAGTACGCTACAGGTTCTAGTATGAACTGCTGGCAAAGGAGAGACGAGGCGCGGCTCGCCATCTTCGAGTACATCGAATGCTGGTACAATCGGCAGCGGCGCCATTCTTCGTTGGGTTACCTCAGTCCAGTTGCATATGAGGAGCAATTATTGGGGCAAGTGGCATAAACTTCGTGTCTACCAAAACGGGGCAAGTTCAGTTTGACCGCATCGGCTTTTTGGCAGATTTCTCGCGGCAGGTGACTACTTTGGGTTGAGGCACGGAGCCGCCACACAGTTCTGGGTTGAACTAAGCCGGGGGTGAGCTGTATTTCGAGTTTGAATGGTGCGGTGCGCTCTAGGATTTGCGACAGAAAGATGAGGTGAACAGTGTTTCGATGAATAGAAGAGAATTTGTGTACGGGATCGGCCTGAGCGCTTCCATGTCATGGGCGCAGGAAGGTCCGCCGCTTAAAGACCCAGTCGAGAAACAGGTGGCTGACCGAGGACCAGCGATTGCGCTGAGCCATGCGGGCTACCGGCCTGATTCCGGTAAGATTGTGGTGTTCCGCCTTGCGGCGCAAGGCGGCCAGGTACCACAAACTTTTGTTTTATATGACATCAGTAGCGGCCCTGCCTTTCGCACGGAGAGACCCTTACACAAAACCCGGTCAGACTTTGGCGACTGTTTAGTGGGAGATTTTAACGACGTGACACGCCTGGGTATGTACCAGGTGCGAATCGGTGACGAGCGCTCAATCCCGTTCTTCATCCGCCCGGATGCCTGGAGGCGGACGCTACCGAAGGCGGTCGGTTATCACAGGTACCAGCGCTGTGGTGTGGCCGTGCCGGGCGTCCACCCGGTATGCCATCTTGATGACGCCCGTCGGCGCGACAACGGTCAACACGTAGACGTTACGGGCGGATGGCATGATGCCGGAGACCTGCGCAAATGGATGGATGCGACCATGATGAACGGCTTCGGTCTGCTTCATGTGGCGCGCAGCCTCGGGGAATCATGGGATCCTGCCGGCAGCGGGCTCGCCCCCGTGCGCGAGGAGGTGCGCTGGGGCAACCGGTATTTCCTCAAAATGCAGGACACGGATGGCCGCATCTGGGCTGACACCGCGGGCGGCATCAACGGTGATAACAGCGACAACCACTGGACTGATAACCAACCGGGCACGGCGGATGACCGCTACATCAACACCACAAAACATGCCTTGGTGCAGGCGATGTTTACGGCCCTGGAGGCAATGGTCGCCCAGGCATTCTCTGAGGTCGATGCCGCGTACGCAGAGAGTTGTCTTAAAGCCGGGGTTCGCTGCTGGGAAGCTAACCTAAGACAAGGAAATACCCGAGAACTAGGCTGGTGGTTGATGGCCGCTCTCGAATTACATAGGTCTACGGGGAAAGAGTTATACGCGAGAGAGGCCGGGCGGCTCGCCGACCGGATCCTCGATCTACAGGTTAAGGAGTTCACCGCTGACCAGAAGCTGATCCGCGGATTCTTCCGTGCGTCTGGCCTGGACGCGAGTCCTTACGCGAATGCAGTGGATTCCGCGCTGCCTGCCCTGGCATTGCTCTATGCCGCGCGCGCATACCCGGATAACAAGCAGGCCCCACGATGGCGCGGGGCCGTGCTTTTATACATCGAAGAGTATGTCCTACCGATGTGTGCGCGTTCCGCTTATGGGATTATGCCCTTCGGTCTATTCCTCGGCTCCCCCACCCCGGAGCGCTATCGGCCTCTCGGAGGACAACTCACCTACCGCCACTTTATGCCTGTGCGTAAACAATTCTGGTGGCAGGGCCTGAATGCCCATCTGGAGTGCTGTGCCCTGTTGCTCGCCATGGCCGCGCGTGACCTTCGTCGCCCAGCCTACCGGGATCTGGCCTACAGACAACTGGAATGGATTATGGGCGCAAATCCGTTCGGTGCCACGCTAATGACGGGCGAAGGCGCTCGGAATCCCTACCCTCATTCTCGTTATGTCGGGTTGATCCCCGGCGGTATCATGAACGGTATCTGCGGCAACCAGGATGATGAACCCGTATTAGATACCGGATACGGATTCAATTGGCGCACCAATGAATACTGGAGTCCCCACGTGGCCTATTACGAGTGGGTACAATCAGTACTGGAGCAAACAGATTGAGCACATAGGTGAGTATACCAGTGGTGTTGCAGTGGACCGCGGGAATCTGCTCGCCCTCGTGCAGAAAACCTTACCACTCTTGCCTCACCCGCGACCATTCACGTAACCATACATCTCTTTGCTGCTGAAATGATGCGGGAGACCTCCTCAATCAACAGATCGCTGTCAGCCGGTTTGACCTGATACCCCTGAGCACCGGCGGCAATCGCCTGCTGCTGGTCACGCGCAAAGGACGCCCCGGAATAGAACAGGATCGGCGACCAGTGCTTGAATTACGGCGTGGCGTACGGGATCGGGGCGTGAAGATTCGCGCGCGTCTCCGGGAGGACGGAGGAGGAGGCGCGGGCGTTGATGGGGCGCTACTATGCGGCCCACCCGCGGCTGGATGAATGGATGAGGCGCACGGTTCGTGAGGCGATCGAGACCGGAAGCGTGCGGACGATTTCCGGGCGGGTGATCCGGTTCGACTTCGACCCTGCGGACCGGGAGGCGGTGGCAGGTGTCTCACTGGCGGCGCGCAACGCGCCGGCGCAGGGGACCTCGGCGGATATTCTCAAACGGGCGTTGGTGCTGCTGGGGCAAAGGCTACCCGCTTTGAAGAGCCGGGTGGTCAATACCATTCATGATGAGGTGGTGGTGGAGGCCCCGGCAGAAAGAGCGGAAGAGGTGGCGAAAGTAGTGGCCGGGGCGATGAGAGGGGCGGGGGAAGAATACTTACCTGATGTGCCGGTGGAGGTTGAGCCGGTCGTTGGAACGGCGTGGCTAAAGAGATAATTGCTCATTTCAGGAGGTTCTTATGAGTGATGGCCCACAAGAGGGAGTCGGGGGTGAGTCCAAGACGCCGACATGGGATTTCATAATCAAGGATCACTGGGGCGGGAGCCTAACATGTTCTTACGAGTATCTGCCGGCGGGTCGGCGATGGAAGACCATCTCAATAGAGATTCCCCTCGTGCCGGCGAACAAAGCCGGAACGGCGCGAATGGCGGCGAGATGATTCTACTTTCCTCAAATCATCCTTTAGGCTAAAATGGCGTTCAAAAGATTGCCGGCATTGATACCTTACCCGCAATAATCGGCCCGACTCGCAATCTTCCGCTAATCGTCGAGACCCTTGAATGACCTTCATGCTTGCGGGAAACTGACATTGTCCGGGCGGGAGACGGCTCAACAGTGGTGTGTCTGCCATGACATCAGAACTAAGGAAGATGGGCATCAGCGTCCTGGGTGACATCCCCTGGGGCACGCACTTCTGCCAATTCTACCAGACCAAAGAAGACCTGCTCGACATCCTCTTGCCGTATTTCAAGGCCGGCCTGGAGAATAACGAGTTCTGCCTGTGGTTGGTGAGCGAGCCGCTCGGCCTGGACGAGGCGACCGCCGCCTTAAGAAGGGCCGTCCCGGAGGCCGACCGGCATCTGACGGCGGGCAGCATGAAGATCGTCCCGCACCCATTTTCACGCGGCCCTAGCCGACAAGCTCCAACGGCGGACTCCATAGAGATCGTCCCTCACGCGAAGTGGTATCTCAAAGACGGCGTCTTCAACGCCGAGCAGGTAATAGATGGCTGGCGCGAAAAGCTCGACGATGCCCTCGCGACAGGTTACGCCGGGATGAGGGCGAACGGTAACGAGGCGTGGCTGACGAAAGAGAACTGGGAAGAGTTCGGAAGGTACGAGAAGGCGCTGGACTTAGCGCTGGACGGCAAGCGGATGATCGTGCTTTGCAGCTACCCGCTCGCTGACGCGGGGGCCGCCGAAATGCTCGACGTGGTGCGCACGCACCAGTTCGCGGTCGTCAGACGGAACAGGGACTGGGAGGTCGTCGAAACCCCGGAGTTGAAGGAGGCCAAGGCGGAAATCAAGCGGCTGAACGAAGAGCTGGAGCGGCGCGTGGTCGAACGGACGAGGGAGCTACAGGCGGCCAACGAGAAACTGGGAGAGGAGATCGTCGAGCGCAAGCAGGCCGAGGAGCAGCTAAGGCGGGCGGAGGAACAGGCGCGCAAGGTGCTCGACACGATACCCCAGCAGATCTGGAGCGGGCCGCCTGACGGCACCCTCGATTATTGCAACTACCAGTGGCGCGCCTACGCGGGACTCGGGCTGGAAGAACTCCAAGGTGACGGGTGGCAGCGCGTGCTGCATCCCGACGATAAGGATCGGGTGTTGAAGGCCTGGTACGAGTCGGTGGCGACCGGGGTGCCTTATGAGCAGGAAGAACGTCACCGCAGATTCGACGGGGTGTACCGTTGGTTCCTATGTCGTGGCGTACCGCTGAGGGATGCGGAAGGGCACATCGAAAGGTGGTACGGGGCGAACACCGACATCACCGAGCGCAAGCGGGCGGAGGAGCGGCTCGGACGCTCAAACGAAGAGTTGCGCGCGCTCTCGGCGCGTCTGCACTCGGTGCGGGAGGAGGAGAGCGCGCGCATCGCGCGTGAGATTCACGACGAGCTTGGGGCGGAGTTGTCGAGTTTGAAATGGGACCTGGAGGAGGTAGGCGAAATTATTTCCGAACCGGCAGATCAGTCGCGGCTCGCGGCCCTGCGGGAGAAGGTCGGGGCCATGATCAGGCTGATTGACGGCGCTGTGGATACCGTCAGGAGAATCAGTTCCGAGTTGCGGCCCACGGCGCTGGAGGAATTCGGACTTGCGGAGGCGCTCGGCTGGTACGCGCAGCAGTTTGAGGCGCGGACGGGAATTGCAGTCCACTGCGACTGCCAGCCGGAAGACGGTGATCTGAACAGGGAGCAGTCGGTAGCAGTCTTCCGTATCTTTCAGGAGGCCCTGACGAACGTCTTGCGTCACGCGCAGGCGACGAGGGTTGACATAAGGATGAGGCAAGAGGACGCCCACTTGGACTTGACGATCAGCGACAACGGGAGAGGGATTACGGAGGACGAGAAAGGGGGGTCGCAGTCGCTCGGGCTGCTAGGGATGCGGGAGCGAACACACCTCCTGGGCGGCGAGATCAGCATTGAAGGCGGTGAGGGCCGGGGAACAACGATCACCGTGCGGGTTCCGACTCCGGCTCAGAAACTTGTCAGGGGCAGTCGCTCCAACTGGGGAGGAGGCTCTTAGGGCGCGGGCGGCCCGGCTACTTGCGAGACCACGGCGATGAGGAGAGTCCTCATAGTTGATGACCACGAAGTCGTCCGTGACGGCGTGAGGAGGATACTGGATAAGCCGCCCGGCGCGACCGCCTTCGGCGAGGCGGGCACGGCCCCGGTGGCGCTCGAACTCGTGCGGGAACAGGACTGGGACGTCGTGGTGCTCGATCTATCGCTTGGCGGCAGGGACGGGCTGGAAGCGCTGAAGGAGATGAAGAAGATTCGGCCCCGCCTCCCCGTGCTGATCCTCAGCATGCACTCGGAGGAACTATTCGCGCGGCGGGCTTTGAAGGCGGGAGCCGCCGGCTACGTCACGAAAAACAGCCCGCGTTCCGAGCTGGCCGAGGCCGTCAACAAAGTCATCAAGGGCGGCGTGTACGTAAGCCCGGCCCTCGCCGAGAAGCTCGTCATTGACCTGAGAGAAGGGGCCGACCGACCGCCGCACGAGACCCTCTCGGACCGCGAGTTCGAGGTGCTGCGCCTGATCGCGTCGGGGAAGACGGTCGGCGAGATCGCCGACATACTAAACTTGAGTGTCGGCACCATCAGCACCTACCGGGCGCGGATCCTGGAGAAGATGGGCATGAGGACTAACGCCGAACTGACGCACTACGCCCACAAAAATAGGCTGCTAGATTAAAGCCACAGCAGCGCGCGGCCTCACCGATTCAGCGAACGCCCGTCCCCACCGATTATCTGAGCACACCCGGTCGGTTAAATACCGAGGCCTGGCCTGTCGTTAAAAATCAGACACGAGAATCTTAATAACAAGGACACACCCCGCCGCCCGCCCTCTCTATTATGACGGGCGGGATGAGTCTGTGCAGGAGGATTACGCCCCTAAGTGAAATAGCAAAGTCACTTAGCCCATCTACCCGGAATTCCGACAACACTTCCGGTCGATGAAATCCAGGGGGAGGTGTGATCTTTGTTCGAGGCCGATTCAGGCGGGATGATTATGGGTAAGGACGATCAATTTTTCAAAGGGGATGCCGTGCGCGTAAAGAAGGGGGCAGGCGCCTCTTTCTACGGGAGGGTCGTCAGGGTTGATAACAAGAACCGGCGGCTAACGATAGAGGGGCGGTTCGAGGGGGAGCCGGATAACGCGCGGCATACTATCAACGTAAGTTTTTCCGTCGTGGAAAAGATAGAGCCCGGAGATTTAAGCTAAGACGCGAAAGGCCTCCGACTAGTTTCGTGGATGAGACCTCATGGCTATACGCATTAATAAAACACAGGACGCTGACTATTCACACTGTTTGCCTGCCGCTGTTCCTCTTCGCACCCGGAGCGTTCGGCGCTCGGCCCCGGCTCAA
>CAYLJO010000286.1:0-6885 GCA_964383905.1 uncultured Blastocatellaceae bacterium | reverse complement strand
GCTGCATGAATCAATCCGAAGCTCGTCCGGGTTACTCATTCATGCACCAGAGCCAATCAGTCCCATTCTACGCAGTAGTCATCAAGGCGGTGCCGAACTTTGACCCTAATAAGGACTGTGATAGTAATAGTGAACCGGTCTCGACGAAACTCGAGGCCGAGCGCAAGCGTGCGCAGAAGCTCTTCCCTGACCGCAAAGTCTTCGCCAATTATCCAGAATGCGCCAATCTGGATGGTGAAGAATACATCGTCAACGGGAGCTACAAATATCCAACATTTATCGCGATATACGGCGGGGCGTCCATGGAAGAGGCCACGCAGGTTCTTGCCCGAGCGCGAAGCATATCTCGCGCACCTTCCATAAAGAGAATGCAGATTGTCTACAATTGGGGCGAGCAATGAGTTTGGCATTCTTGACTAGGATGGCCGCAGTGGCGAGGCCGAAGGAGTAGATTGGAGAGCGGTCCGCATCGCGGGAGCAAAGATGATGTCAAATCGAAAGCTAAGGATGGTCCTGTTTCTGACGGCGCTATGCGTCGCCTTTACGGCTTCCGAGAGCGATGCATTCGGCCAATGGAGCGGGTGCGCTTCTCCCAGTGTCAAAGCACCCCCAGGCCTGGCGAGACAATTAGTCCATCGCGTGCTCAAGTGGCGGTACAGTGAGCCATATGATCACGCGGAGCTCTTATATGAGCAGGCGAAGCTCTTACACAGGCGCGGCGGCGTCTCCGGCTTATTTTGCGCAGATACCCTTCACCTGAATGAAAATGGCAAACCAAACCTGCTGCTGATCACGCTGGCTGATGTCGAGGATGCCGTCAAGTTAATGGGAGCAAACAATGGCCCCGTGTGGGTGTATCGTCGGACGAGCCAGGGCTATCAGCTACTGCTGGAGGCTTCTGCTGAGGGGGCTGGTGACATAGAGGTGCTCAAGACTTCGACGGGCGGCTACCGCGACATCAAGACACGGGCGCTGGAATCGGCGGTGGAACATGACATCATCATCTACAAATTTGATGGCCGGAGATACCGCCCGCGGGAGTGCATGACGGAAGCATACACTGGCGATAAGCAAGGCGGCGACAAGGTCAAATACGAGAGATGGAACTGCAAAGAGGCCGGTAACGGATACGGTCCATGACGCGCGACGTGCTGTTGATAAAACTCGAGATTATCTGAAGAAGAATTGGGCACGGGAGTTTTAGACCAGCAGGCGGCTGCGGGCAGATGTAACCCGATGAGACGAATAGCCGCGCCGCCTCTTCAACAGGAGACGATGGGTTCGACTGCCTCGTCACACAGTGAGGCGCTTTTCTTACCACATCTTGAAAAGGAGAAAAGATGATGGCTCGCTTCAGCGGACAGGTGATCTGTTTGCTCAGTGGCCTTCTTCTGATCCTCACAGCCGGCGCAGTCCGTGCTCAAGGCGGACGTGGTATCCGCTCCGTGGACTTCCGCAACTTCACCTACCGGCTGGATGAAAGAAGTGTCAGATTGCGTAACGGGAAGTACGAGTCACCGGAAAAGTCACCCCAAGGCGGCGCCATCGTGGGCGGCAGGTTAGTTGACATTCAATACGTGGATTTCGACGGCGACGGTCAGGAGGAGGCGGCCGTTCAGATTCATGTCGAGGTCAACGGCTCGGCGGGCTCGATCGAGGGGTACTACGTCTTCGCTTATCGTGACGGGGCGCCGCGGCAGATCTTTCGTGAGTTGCACTCGGGAGGCAAAAGGATGCGCGTCGTCGGGAGGTCCATCGTGATTACGGCGCCTTTCTGGCGGGAGGGGGACGCGGACTGCTGTCCGAGTGCAGAGGCGACGGACACCTACGCGTGGCGCGGATCACGTTTGGTCCGCGTCTCACACCGCCTCAGGCCGGCACGCTGAGTGATGCGGCATTCCAATCTATAAACTCCGGCTGTGGCCCCCGCCACGCCTCGCTAAGTTACGCGGGTCTCACCCTATCAACTTCCGTGACGTTCTCATCTTGGGGATGTAGCTTCCCCTCAAGACTCGCCCGTGTCCCCAACAAGCTTCTCTCATGCCCGGCTTCTGGCGGCTATGCCAGAGCCTTCGGTTGGGTTAGGACAGGGCTGCTTGCCAGCCCTGACTAGATTCTCTAGCTTTGCTATACGGCCTAGCGCCGCGCCCGTATCTTACTATGTAACCCGCTCCTGATTCACACCCTCGGACAATTTCCCCTCCCCGTTCTAATACTGTTATTCCCGCCATTTCTTCCATATTCTAACGGGTTTAAGGGCGCATCCATCCACCGTTTGCCCCGTCCGCATCGCCCTTTCTCTTTACATCGCACAAAGAAAAAGAAAAGAAAATGCTTGACGCCGGCAGCCCTTTTCCAGGATGTTGTGTAGGCTTGAGTAACGGAGTCGGCTTGCTCCGTTGGTTCCGAAATCCAAAGAGGTGCATGTATGAAGATAATCACCACGGCAATCATCCTTCTGACGGCCACAATCGCACTCGCCTCGGCAATTCCTGCAGGCACAAAGATCGCAATTCGTATGGGCTCGGAGTTGAGTTCTGCGACTGCTCAGCCGGGTCAAACTTGGAAAGGAGTGGTGGCGAAGGATGTCGTCGTGAACGGCAATACGGTCGCCAGGACTGGCGATGAGGTCACCGGAAAAGTGACCGAAGCAAAGTCCAGCAGAAAAACGCACGCTCCGGGCCAGCTCAGGCTGCGGCTCACCTCCATCAACGGTGAGGCGGTGAGCAGCTCTGCCTATTTTCTAACAGGGAAGGGCCAGGCGCAGAGCAGCGCTCAATCAGAAGTCATCATTCCGGCGGAGTCGCTAATTACCTTCACCATCACGGGCGGAACATCGCGTCACAAAAGGCGCTAACTGGTCGCGCCTTATCGCTTCAGCTCCTGCTGCAGGCGCTTGAGGAAGTCTTTCACGTAGGCTGAGCGTCAGATGTGGCGCGAGGGAGAAGCTTCACTTCGATCATATCATTCCTGTGACAAAAGGCGGCCGCAATACTGAAGATAATATCCAGATACTTTGCGAATACTGTAATCTGCAAAAGTCAGACAAAATAGCTTAGAAAAAGAAAGGACGCGCTAAAGAGATTGCGCGCTCTAAAATAATTGCTGAAAATATTTCTCAGCCGTTATGCCGACTCGTTCGGCAGAATGGGCGTTAGGCCGTCGGTTGGCCCGGCAGTTTTCATTACTTCTTTGGGGTACATACATGATGCAGCACCGCTCCACCTCTGTCGCCCAGACGTGTCCGGCCAGGGGCGACGTTGACGCGAACATCGACGAGCACCTCCGCCTTACCGAGATCGCCGCGTCCGAAGGGGCGCAGGTCGTGGTGTTCCCCGAACTGTCGCTGACCGGCTACGAACTCGGCCTCGCCGACGCGCTCGCCTTCTCCGAGCACGACCCGCGCCTTGCACCGCTTATCGACGCGTCCTCGTCCCATTCGATGACGCTCGTCGTCGGCGCGCCCGCGCGGGTCGGGGAACGTCTGTACATCGGCGCGTTCGTCCTTTACCCGAATCGGACTACCGCGCTCTACACGAAGCACCACCTCGGCGCTTTCGGCGAGAGCGCCCGCCAGGACAGCGGCGACGGCAGCATACCTCCCGCGGAGGCGACCGTGTTCCATCCGGGCGACCACGACCCACTCGTCCGTCTCGGCGGCCACCTCGCGGCGGTGGCTATCTGCGCCGATGTCGGGCGGCCGTCGCATCCGCGGCGGGCGGCTGAAAGGGGCGCGAAGACTTACCTGGCGAGCATGTTCGTGATCCCCTCGGACTTCGAGGCCGAGTCGGAGAAACTGAGCGGGTACGCGGCGCGACATTCGATGGCCGTGGCGCTCGCCAACTTCGGAAGTCCGTCGGGCGGACTCGCCTCGGCGGGCCGCAGCTCCGTCTGGTCTGAGGGCGGGGAGCTTCTAGTTCAGTTGAATCCGAGCGGGTCGGGCGTCGCCGTCGCAACCGAGACGGCGGGGGGCTGGTGTGCGAAGACGATCATGCTCCACAGCCCGCGAACGACTTCCGTGTCGCGGCTTTAATTCGTCACTCGGACGTGTGACTGATCCTCGTAGAGTCCGTCTGAACCGCCGGAACGGGTTTCAGTTTAGACAAAGATATGCATACACCGATACAGACGAAGCTCCCGCGCCTTGACCTCCTGAACGTCGAGTGGCGCGGGCGGCAGTTCTCTTTGCCGTACCTCTACCGCGAGGGGACGGGCGGCCCGTCCGTCCTCTTCGTCCACGGACTCGGAGGGGCGAAGGAGAACTTCTACGCCGCCTTCCAGAGTCCGGCCCTCGCCGACTGCACGCTCGCCACGTTCGACGAACCGGGCACGGGGCTCGCCGCCTTCGACCCCGAAGCCGGCCTCGACGTGAGCGCCCTGGCCGACATGGCGCAGAGCGTGGCCGAGCGTCTACTGCCGGAGCCTTACTTCCTGGCCGGCGCGAGCATGGGCGGGCTGATCACCTTGTTACAGCTCCGCCGTTACGGCGTCGGGCGGGTCAAGGGGTACATCAACATCGAAGGGAACTTGACGCCGGAGGACTGCATGTTCTCGCGCCGCGTCATCTCCCACAAGCTCGACTCTTTCGAGCCTGTCTTCCGGCAGATGACGGGAGAGCTGCGCGCCTCACGCTACGCGGGCGACCAGACCATCGCGCACAACATGGCGCTCAACGTGGACATCCGCGGCTACTACGCCTACTCGTTCGAGACGGTGGCCGAGTCCGACACGGGGCGGCTCCTCGAGGAGTTCCTCGCCCTGCCCGTCCCGCGCCTGTTCCTCTACGGCGAGGCCAACAAACACCTCTCTTACCTGCCCAGGCTCCGGGCGAGTGACGTCCGCGTGAGGGAGATACCGTCGAGCGCGCACTTCCTGTTTTATGACAACCCTGTTGAGACGTTTCAGGCTATCGGCGAGTTCGTGCACACGTCGCGGCTTTCAGCTCTTTGCTCGTCATTCCCGTAATCATCAAGGAGCATTCCCAGAAATACACGGGTACGATAATGGTCAGGCTCAAGTTCTAAGGCCCGCCTGCACAGGTCGATTGCAGCGGTAGTTCGCTCATCAACTACATGAGCAGAGTATGCTTTATCGAACAACTCATCTGCTTCCGACATGGCTGTTCATCAATGGCTGCCCAACGCTGCTGTTAACCGGCGCGCACAAACCGCGGTACCGCCGGTGCGGTCAAAGTTCGGCTTCGTACAGGCTGGTCCACAGGTATAAATCGCATACCTTTTATCATAGCCAGCCTCACTCAGACCTCTTCCTCATTTCATGGCTTCGCGCACGAATCGGCCGGCGATGGATACCGCGTCAAACGGCTCTTGCTGGCGCTCTGCAAGGATTTGGTGCAATGAGTTCCGGCAGGCGGCGGTGTTGGCTGCCACCTCACTTGCCGGTTTGCTCGCCGAAGGTAACTCAACACAACAGTCCGCAGACACGAATTTGAGGATCGTCCACCACAGCGCATCCTCCCGGGAGAGGTGCGGGTACTCCCGCCAGATCATCTCACGGGAATAATAAACGTCTCGGCAGATCCGCTCGAACTCTGCCTTGCTGATCGTGCTCATCAATTGCCTGCTCGATGTGTGAAGCTCGAACGTCCTGGGGTAGGCCCTTTGACTTCTGCCACATACCTTGGCACCCGTGAACGTGTGGGGGGTAGGGATGACTATACCACAGCTGCGCCGCTCAGTTTCGGCTTACCTTTTTCAATCAGGGTGGCAAGCAAAAAGAAATAATACGTGACTGCTGGTGCTGGGACCGATCCGTTACTTTTGAGTAACAAGCACCAGTTTCATAAGAATTGAGGTGTTGGAACGACGCGTGCGCGAACACGTTAAAGATGAAGCCCGGCGGGGGGCAGAAATGAGTGAACAAGACCGGCTGCTCACGGTGGGGCTGCGCGCGGCCCGCGCGAATCTGATCCCCGGTCTGTTCATTCAGGCGCGTTAAAGATAATCGTGACGGTTTTTCTCGAAGCCCTGAGGCCTCCTCCGTTGTCTCTCGCATGAACACCTTCTCGCACTGATCGCGCTCACTGACATCCGCGCCCACCTCCTTTGTCGCGCCCATGTTTTATTCATCAGCTGTGCGCTTTCACATTGACCATCTTCGCGGGATAAGTCGCAAAGTCCTCGACCTCAATCCGATGTTGGTTCTTCTTCTTGTCAAGCTTCCATCTAATCTGGGCCGCGGCGATGAACGTTCCTTCACCCTTGCCCGTCTTTTGATCAATCGACAGTTCGATGACGCTGAACGGATAGTCCTCAGAGCGATAGCCGCCACGAACCTCAGCAAAGCGCATCCAGCGTTCAAACACGACGAAGATCCGTTTCGTGCCGTCGGCGTCGGTTTCACGCGCGACATTAACTGTTCGCGCAAGTCCGCTGCCGAGCGAGAACGAGCCGACATCTTCTTTTTGGATTGTGCTCAATAGCGTGTCTTGGCCGCCCTCCTGCAGCATCGCGAGATTTCGGCCGGCTTGCTCGTCCGAGGTCCAATTCTTTATGCGCAAAGTAAAGAAGGTAGTCTGAACCTGCGCACCGTAATAAGCGATGATATTGCCCGTGTATTCGGCAACAGGTTTTTGCGCGTCGGCTGTCTGGGCCAACAAGAACAGGGCGAACAACGCGAACGGAAGAACGTGAACTGTTTTCTTGAAGGTCATCATCGCATCCCCTTTTAGACATCAGAATAATTACACGTCACCAGTAAGGCAAGCTCATCATGTTCACGGGGGCGTGGACGCAAGCTCATCATAATTGCATCTCCTCGCTTTGGCCGTTTTCTGCGAATCGGCGCGTCAACCAATGATTGCAGACTCCTGAGCAGGGGCAGTGCCTTCTGCACGGTAAAGTAAGCGCCACGCGCATTAGTGTT
>CAYLJO010000285.1:0-6982 GCA_964383905.1 uncultured Blastocatellaceae bacterium | reverse complement strand
GGTACACGCCCTGGATTACCTGCTCAAGCCGTTCAACGATGAAAGGTTCGAGGAGGCGCTCCGGCAGGCCAAGGCTCATGTCGAGCTGAGGGAGATCAACAAGCTGGGCCGGAAGCTGCTGGCGCTGCTTAAAGATCGCGACGGGTCGGAAGCCGGCGCGGTAAGCCGGGGGAGCTTTCTCACGAGATTCATGATTAAATCGGCCGGCCGGGTGATCTTCCTCAAAGCCGATGACATCGACTGGATCGCCGCGGATGATTATTACGTCAAGCTTCACGTAGGCGGTAAGTCTCACCTGCTTCGGGAAACGATGAACGAATTAGAAGGCAAGCTTGATCCACAAAAATTCCTGCGAATTCATCGGTCGACAATCGTTAACCTTGACCGCGTGAAAGAGATGCACCAGCATTTCAACGGAGAGTATCTAGTCGTCCTGCGCGACGGGACGGAATTGAAGCTGAGCCGCAGCCGTCGCGATCGCTTACAGGAGACGCTCAGGGCCGGCCACGAATAGCAGTCGCCCTGGTCTGACTCCTCCCGGATAAGAATATTATTCAGGGTCACCACCTCGAACAATGGTTACTTGCTTCGAAACTGCGGCCCGCGCTCAAGCCTGATCGCAGCCGGCGGCAAACGTTTGCCATTCACAGCATTCTTACCAGGCTTCACCGCTAACCTTAAACTCCGAAATGATAAATCGGTGTAGACTCATTCAATTGTTGCGGCCGGATGATTTGAATTCAAACCCGGCTCGGGTCGAGATTTCCCGGAAGGTGTGGGATGGAGAAACACGACGATAAAGGCGGTCTTACTTTTGTCGAATCCTTCGGGCAGGATGTTCGTTACGGAATAAGGATCCTGCTCAGGAACCCCGGCTTCACCCTGGTGGCGGTGCTCACCCTGGCGCTGGGCGTCGGGGTAAATACGGCCATCTTCAGCGTGATCTACGGCGTGCTGCTGCGCCCGCTGCCTTACCGCGATGGCCGGCAGCTCGCGGTCGTGCACCAACAGGCACGGCTCGCCAACGTCGAGGACATGGGCTTTTCGGTCAAAGAAGTCTTTGATTACCGCGACCAGAACAAGACGATGGAATCGGTGGTCGAACACCACTCCATGAGCTTCATCCTCTACGGCCGGCAGGAGCCTGAGCGTGTCCAAACCGGTGTCGTCTCGGCGAATTTCTTCGACGTGCTGGGAGTGAAGCCGATCCTCGGGCGGACCTTCGTGCCGGACGATGAAAGGCCGGGGGCCGATGCCGTCCTGGTGCTCAGCTACAAATACTGGCAGCAAGGCCACGGCGGGGATCCCGACATCGTCGGCAAAGTCTTCCAGATGAACAACCGCCCCCACGTCGTAATCGGCGTGCTGCCGCCGATCCCACAGTACCCCGCCGAGAGTGACGTCTACATGCCGACCATCCAGTGCCCGTTCAGATCCGCTCCGGCCTTTATTGAAGATCGAAATTCGCGGATGATGACGGTTTTTTGCCGGCTCCGGCCCGGGGTGGGGCTTCCGCAGGCACAGGCCGACCTCAGCACAATCGCCAACAATTTACAGGCGGCTTATCCGGAATCTTACCCGAAAAGCGCAGGCTATACGGCCCAGGTTGTTTCGTTGCAGGAAGAGCTCACGCGACGGGCCCGGCCTACGTTCCTGATCCTGCTGGCGACGGCGGGCCTTGTCTTACTGATCGCCTGCGCTAACGTGGGTAACCTCAGCCTGGCGCGCGTCCTGCAGCGTAAGCGCGAGGTCGCGATGCGAATGGCGCTCGGGGCCAGCCGGGTCCGTCTCATCCGCCAGCTATTGACCGAAAGCACCCTGCTCGCTCTGCTGGGCGGGGGCATCGGCTTGCTGATCGCCGAGCTGAGTTTGCCACCGCTGGTCGAGTTCGCCGCCCGCTTCACCAATCGCACCGGCGAAATCAACATCGACCTCTCCGTCTTACTGTTCACCCTACTGGTCTCGGTCGCCACGGGACTGGTCTTCGGGTTGATCCCCGCATTCTCCTTCGGTAAGAACTCACAGCGGAGCTTGTCCGACGCGCTCAAGGAGGAGGGCGGTCGCTCTACGTCAGGCGGCAAAAATCGGGTGCGCAGTCTACTCGTCGTGACGCAGGTGGCCGTCTCTTTCACAATCTTGATCGCGGCGGGGCTGATGCTGCGCAGCCTGCTCAAGCTCCAACGGGTGAATCCCGGCTTCAATCCCGAGAAAGTACTGGTTATGCGCCTGGCGCCCAACTGGTCGAAGTACACAACCAACGCGCAGTTCTCCGAGCTCTTCAAGCGCATACTGGAGAGAGTAAGACCGCAGCCCGGCGTGCAGAGCGCATCGTTGGCGTCAACTTACCCTCTGAATCCGACGGGGATCACACGCGGGCCGAACAACGTCAGCGTTCAACTGGAGGGTCGCCCCCTGGGTGAAGGGCAGTTGGCGCCGCAGGTGGACCCCCGCGCAGTCAGCCCAGAATACTTCCGCACCATCGGTGCCCCTCTTATCCGCGGCCGGGTGTTTACCGATGCGGATGATGAGAAGGCGCCGCTTGTCGCCATCATCAACGAGTCGGCGGCGCGTCATCGCTGGGGAGAGGAAGACGCGCTCGGCAAACGGGTCTCGTTCGACGGTGGAAAGAGCTGGGTCACGGTCGTCGGGATCGTTGGCGACGTGAAGCAATACGGACTGGATCGCGAACCGACGGACGAGATCTACGGTCCTCTGGCGCAAAATCCGAATGGCAGCTTCCTGTTGGTCCGAACACTTTCAGATCCGATGAGTATGGCCAGACTGATGCGCGACGTCGTTCACCAAGTTGACCCGCAAACGGCCGTCGACCAGGTTAAGACTTTGGAACAAGTCAGAGATGATTCAGTGGCGTCTCCGCGGCTGACGGCGGTGCTGCTCGGTCTCTTCGCGGCCCTCGCGCTGATTATCACGGCGGCGGGAATCACGGGGGTCATGGCGTTGGCGGTAACCCAGCGGACACGCGAAATCGGCATCCGGATGGCCCTTGGCGCTACCCGGGCAAGGATCCTGGCGATGGTGATGCGGCAGGGAATGACGCTCGTGCTACTGGGGCTGGCGGTTGGAGTAATAGGAGCACTGATCCTCAACAGGTTAATGGCGGCCCTCTTGTTCGACACTCCGGCAGCCGATCCGGCGACCTTTGCGGCGGTCTCCCTTTTATTGATTGCTGTTGCGGCCTCAGCATGCTTGATGCCCGCTCTCCGAGCGACCGGGATTGATCCCATGCTGTCACTACGCAGCGAATAGCCACCCCGAACTGTTCGGCCCTGCGGCCGGTCCGCGCTCAGAGACTGCCGGTGTAACCACAGCAGGGCAGCTCGGGTGTGAGAGATGTAAGGCGGGGTAGGTCTCTGCTCGATGGCAAGCAGTGGGCGGGCAGCGTGTCAGTCTCTGTCCTTGCGGTATGTCCTGACCAAAAAACTCGTCTAGCCATATTTTTCAGGCTACGCAAGTACGTCGGTCCCAATCTCACATATTCTTCTGAACGTGTTTGAGGCTTCCTCCGGCGGCTTTTCGCGCCCCTAAGTGGCTAAATAATGCTCAAAGATCTTGACAGATGCTCATTTTAATCTTATATAAGCATCCTGGGCGATTTAATTGCTGGAAAATAATCAAATCCCTGGCAAGGCCTATTCTTGTCAGAATTAAGCTTTTATAGAGCTATCCACAAAGAACCGAGAGAGAATAATCCGAGCAACATCTGCCCACGCTCCGTGGCATCTATGGGGCGGAAGGGGGAGGGTGAAGGGGCCTCAAGTGCAGGTCGATACGCATTGACTGCATATCGAAACTGGCATAATCTCGCTTCACACCAGGTAAGTGCTTAAATAAGTAAACCCGTTGTGGCAACTTCGGAGACTGGCTAATCGGCCTGCCGGAGATCTTCCTTCAATTCAGGAGGTTACTATCATGGTAGCTGACAAATACCAACCGCGCCCGGAAGACAAATTCACATTCGGTCTTTGGACGGTCGGCAACCGCGGGCGTGATCCCTTCGGCGACGCCGTGCGTCCGCCCTTGCCGCCCGGAGATGCGGTGCGCATGCTCGCCGAAGTCGGCGCATACGGCACCTGTCTGCACGACAACGACCTCGTGCCGATTGATGCCAGCCCGAGTGAGCGAGACAGGATCGTGCGAGAGTTTAAGAGCGCGTGCGAAACGAACGGCTTGAAAGTGCCGATGATGACCGTAAATCTTTTTTACGATGCCGTATTTCGTGACGGCGCATTCACCGCCAACGACAGGTCGGTGCGCGCTTACGCCGTACAAAAGACCATGCAGTCTATGGATATTGGCGCTGAACTGGGCGCGAAGATTTTTGTGTTGTGGGGCGGACGCGAGGGTGTTGAGACGGATGCCTGTCGTCGTCCCGATGAAGCGATCAAGCGGTTGCGGGAGGCGCTCAACTACCTGTGCGAATACTCTATAGATCAAGGTTACGACTATAAATTCGCGCTGGAGGCGAAGCCCAACGAGCCGCGCGCAGACATCTACATGCCGACGACCGGCGCGTACCTCGCCTTTATCACGACGCTTGCTCATCCGGAAATGGTCGGCGTGAACCCGGAAGTGGCACACGAACATATGCCGGGCCTGAACATGATGCACGCGGTCGCACAGGCATGGGAAGCCGGCAAACTCTTCCACATTGATCTCAACGATCAGATTCCGGGGCGCTACGATCAAGACTTACGGTTCGGCTCGGCCAATCCGAAGGCGGCTTTCTGGCTGGTGAAGTTTCTGGAAGACGTGGGCTATGACGGCCCACGCGCCTTCGACGCCCACGCCTATCGCACCGAAGACTACGACGGCGTCAAGGAGTTTGCGCGCGGTTGCATACGCACGTATCTGATTTTGAAAGATAAAGCCGCACGGTGGAACGCTGATCCGGAGATCAAATCTTTGCTGGCCGAGATCGCGGAGAGCGATGGGAAAGCGCCCTCAATCGGGTCTTACCAAAAAGGGAACGCGACTGCGCTCCTGGGGCAAAACTTCGATCGTAAGGCCCTCGCCGCGCGAGGGTTGCAGTACGAGCGGCTCGATCAACTAACAATAGATATTCTGCTCGGCGTGCGCTGAATGAAACTGTTAGGCATTGATGTTGGCACAGGCGGCACGCGCGCCGTCGTCGTGGATGATCGGGGGCGTGTCGTCGCATCGGCAACCGATGAGCACGCGCCGTTTGCCTCGCCGCAGACGGGTTGGGCCGAGCAGGACGCGCGCGACTGGTGGCGTGCGTGCATCGGGGCCGTGCGCAACGTGCTCATGCAAAACGGCGTCCGAGCGGACGAGATCGGCTGCATCGGTCTCACCGGGCAGATGCATGGCACCGTCTTGCTGGGCGAGCGGGATGAAGTGCTGCGGCCGGCGCTCATCTGGTGCGACCAGCGCACGGACGCGCAATGCCGTGCGCTCACGCGGTTGGTCGGGGCAG
Source organism: uncultured Blastocatellaceae bacterium (assembly GCA_964383905.1). Classification (GTDB taxonomy): domain Bacteria; phylum Acidobacteriota; class Blastocatellia; order Pyrinomonadales; family Pyrinomonadaceae; genus CAYLJO01. Next base: position 1,527 of record CAYLJO010000285.1, on the reverse strand, counting down.
AGCGGCTGATCGAGCTGACTTTGAACCCGGCGCTGACCGGTTTCTCACTCCCCAAGCTGCTGTGGGTGCGCGAGATCGAACCCGCCGTTTGGGCGCGCGTGCGTAGCATTCTACTGCCGAAGGACTACGTGCGACTGCGCTTGACGGGTGAGCGCGCAACGGATGTGGCCGACGCATCCGGCACACTTCTGTTTGATGTGACCAGGCGACGGTGGTCAAGTGAGATGCTTACGGTCACGGAGATAGAAGAGCAGTGGCTGCCGAAGGTTTTTGAATCACCGGAGGTGACCGGGCGAGTGTCGGCGGAGGGGTCGGCCGCGACGGGGCTTCGTGAGGGCACGCCGGTCGTCGCCGGGGCTGGCGATCAAGCGGCAGGCGCGGTCGGGATGGGTATCGTGAGACCCGGGATGGTCAGCGCGACCATCGGCACGTCCGGCGTCGTCTTCGCCGCCACGGCGCAACCATCCCTCGACCCGCAAGGTCGCGTCCATACCTTCTGTCATGCGATACCGGAACGCTGGCACGTCATGGGCGTCACGCAGGCGGCCGGATTATCACTGCGCTGGTTCCGCGATCGCTTCGGGGCAGCCGCGGCAGATGGCCGCGACGCTTATGATATATTGAGTGAAGAAGCGGCGGAGGCGCCGCCGGGGTCCGACGGTGTTATATGGGCGCCATACCTGATGGGCGAGCGCACGCCGCACCTGGACCCACACGCACGCGCGGCGCTCGTCGGATTGACGGCGAGCCATACCCGCGCACACGTCATCCGCGCCATTCTCGAAGGAGTTGCCTTCAGCTTGCGCGACACGCTCAAGATCTTTGAAGAGATGAGGGTCCCGGTACAAACGATCCGCCTCGGCGGTGGCGGCGCGCGTTCTCCAATTTGGCGGCAGATACAGGCTGACGTGTATGGCCGCACGGTTGAGATAGTCGAAGCTGAAGAGGGAGCGGCCTACGGCGCGGCGCTGCTCGCCGGGGTAGGTGGCAAAGTGTGGCCGTCTGTGGATGCGGCATGCGAAGGGGTTATCCGCGTGGCCTCGCGCATCCAGCCGAAAACAGACAGGGTCGCATTGATGGATCGTCAGTATAAAATATTTCGCGCCCTCTACCCGGCGTTGCGCGATATCCGAGAGAGCGTTGCCGAATAGCTATCGTTCGGCAGGCTTCTGGCGTTGAGCTCTACAGTACACTCCGGCGCGGCGCCCGCCAACCCTCTTTTCTTGTTACTTCTGAAAATATTGCAATACGTGTCAACTCTGGTAAAATGTCGGCGCTCTAGCTCTACCCATCCTTCAGCTTTTATACAAATACTTGCGATGAAATCTCAGCGCCGTACTGTCCTCGCGCTCGTTATGGTCCTTTTAGCAGGCCATACCGTTTTGCCCCAATCCCGGCCCAAATTTTTCGACGACGCCGACCTGATGACGATTGGCGTTTATTATTACCCGGAGGCTTGGGACGCCAGCCAATGGCCGCGCGACATCGCTAACATCAAGAGGCTTGGCCTCGAATTCATCCACATGG
>CAYLJO010000284.1:0-7053 GCA_964383905.1 uncultured Blastocatellaceae bacterium | reverse complement strand
AAAGATTCGAGAGATGCTCGCGGCGCGCGTGATCGTCCGGTTCGACAGCGTGCAGCATTACACCGAAAGTTTGAGCGATGTGCTGGCGGCGATCAGATCTCCATTGCTTGACCGCCGTCAGCAGTATTTCGAGCGAGAGGCGCTTGAATTCTCTCGCGTACTGAAAGAGGGGAAGCGGCACGGCGTGTTCGCCTTCAGGAGCGCGGCGGAATCCGCATACACTCTGCTGCTTGCTACTAACTCGCTGCTCCCCTTCAGCTTAACGACGCGCGAACTCGGCGAACGAGACGAGATCGAGGCGCAGACGCTGCGAATCGCCGATATGCTGCTCCAAGGCTTAGTCCGAAGACGCTAAGCAAATGCTTTCCCGTCTCTCCTGCGCCAGATTATCTACGCGACGCTCACGTCAACAATCAGGCCTTGGAGCATTTTCTCGATTGCAACATGACGGCGGGAATTGCTTGTCACAGATGTATGGCTGAGCCTGACCGTCTCGCCTTCCGGTACATGAACGGTGTAGAGGGTGCCGCTGCCCAATTCCCGTACAGCCATTGTGCGCGCACCTCTGTCCACGCTCAGCACCTGACCTACTAAGTGGCGCTCGGGTGGGGTCTCCTTGCGCTCGACTCGCGCTGCGCTGCTGCCGGTCTTTTACTTTGTTCGAGCGGAAGCAGTTTGACTGCTGATAATGACTCCGGCGCATAAGGCGGCAATGCCGATTCGAGTAATTCGTTTGCTCAATTTATTCATAACCGGTTCTCCCTCTTTACTGATAAAATTTCGGACGGATGCGTCGTACGCCCAACGGTGCCTTCTCTATATGACCAATAACCCAAAATAGTCATTAGTCATGATGCAGAGTACGAGAGTCGGTTGGGTAATGTTCCTTGTTTCGGAAAATATTTTTGCGCTTGGTTGAATTGTGGAGAGATGCCCTTAAGTTTTTACATTGATCATCGAGCATCAATTACCGCCGAACGCTTCTGATGGTCCGCAGTTTTCCGGAAAGGTATTACAGAGTTTCCTTCGTTATTGCCCATCGCGATTTTCTCCTTGCTAAGGGTGCGCCGTCTCATATAAGGGGCGGAAGCTGTGACGAGATTGGGATTTCCAGCGCCGTAGGTTTCGACTTGGCCCAAGCTTCTGTTGCAGCCTTCTTAATGGCGTCAAGATTTTCAAGCCGTGCAGCATCGCACCCGTAGCCCTTTGCGAGAGAAACGATGTCAATACCGGAGGTCGAGGCCGGGGACGCCGGGCGCGTCTTCAAGTACCGCAAACGATTTAAGAATGCAGTATTCCTCGTTGCGCAAAACGACGATCAGAATGGGCAGATTCAGCTGCGCGGCTGTCCAGATGGATTGAAGCGAATATTGGAATGACTCGTCGCCGACGATCATGATCACGTTTAATCCGACCCATGCTCCTGCGACAGGGCGGACTGCACAGCCGATCCAGGTTGTTTGTCATAACGCTCACCGACAAGGCACACGGAAGCGGCGTGCGCAACGTTGACACATCTGGTCACGACCCATCCGCCCAACGGTTCGCCGATGACCATGCCCAACAAACCGACCAAGGCGACGATGGGCGGTGCCGGGCTCTTCACGCGAATGAGCCCGTACAGGACGCCCACACCCAGACCAACCACGAACGATATGAGTATTGTCTTCATTTGCCACTCCTCATGTGTCGATAATAAAGTCACGGGTTTCGCCCCGGCTCTCATCGATCTTTTATGTGAGGGCCTTCTATCCCTGCTCCTTATGATTGAGAAACGAGCCCTCCTGTAGCTCATCGAACGCCTGCCGGAGCTGCTCCTGCGTGTTCATCACGATCGGCCCATACCACGCGACCGGCTCCTCCAGTGGCTTCCCCGAAATGAGCAGGAACCGGATGCCATCCTCACCGGCCTCTACTTTTACCTCGTCGCCGCGGTCGAAGAGCACGAGCGAGCGGTTCTCCGCCTCCCTCGGAGGGGGCGAAGTTTCCAGCCATCCGACTCCTTCGGTTGTGGTAGTAATGGAGGGACTCGCATGGATCCACACTCGAGAGGACGATATCCAGGAACCCATCGTTATCGATTTATCATATCTCCGGCTGGTATGATGATGTGCTTGTAGGAACGCTCATCAACTATGCGGGAATGTGCCAGGGTGGCCGCGCCCGCGAGGGGCGATGTTTGCAAAAGCTTCTGATAGGACCTTGGGCGTGCCTATAGGCCTTAGGATGAAGTCGATCTTCTGGCCCGGATGCACATGGATGCCTTGCTCCTTTAGCTGTGTATTCATCACATAATCCTTTGGAAGTGGCTGGTCTGTGCCAAATTCATATGGACTGATTTAGCAGTAAACCTTCTTTCTCGCGCGGGCCAAATGCTTACTATGCGTCCTCTGTTAACCATGACACTTAGATCAACTTCTGATCCTTGAGCGTCAAGGAATCACACCACCTGCCGTTCAATCTTTGGCAGTCGCCCCTTTCAAGGCCTTTGCGGTTCGGCCGTGACGGTTCTCCGTCGCCAGCGTGTATGCTTTCTTGCCGCTCTTATTCCTTATGTTAGCGTTGGCCCCGGCCTCCAACAGCGGTTTGATGACCTCTCGTTGGCCGTTACGCGCAGCAAACATCAGTGCCGTATCGCCCTCGTCATTTACCAGATCCACCTTGGCCCCTGCCCCCAAGAGGAATCGTACAAACTCCTTATCACCCCTCCCCGCCGCCATCATCAAAGCACTATCCCCTCGCGGACCCCTGTCATCTATTGAGGCCCCGGCTGCCAGAAGCGCTCTGATCATATCTTTGTCATAAGGTTCCGCCGCCAACCCCATTGCGGTTACTCCACCACCGTCCTTCAAAGTGGCGTTTGCGCCTTTGCCCAAGAGGTATGTGACTAAGTCGGCATCGCCTCTCGCAGCAGCTGTCATCAAGAGCGTGCGCCCATGACTATCCCTTTCATCGACGGCCGCCCCGGCATCGAGGAAGATCTTAACTATATTGCCGGCACCGTTCGCCGACGCTTCTATCAGTGCGGCCCTGCCGTCCTCATCTGTAGCACTCACGCCCGCAGCAAAGAGTGTCTGGACGGTCTGGATGTGCCCGCCTCTGGCGGCAAGCAGGAGCCCGGTCTTGCCAGCCGCGTCATGGCCCCTCGGGTCGGCCCCGGCAGCAATCAGATATTTGACCGTGGTGGCTCTCCCATTCTCAGCGGCGAGGATCAGTGCCGTTTTACCATCGCTGTCTCTTGAATCAAGGCGCTCTCCCGCGTCGAGCATCATCTTTACGATCCCGTCGTGGCCGTTAGCCGCTGCCAGTAGGAGCGCGGTTCTGCCTTTCAAGTCCCTTGTGTTGGCGCTGACACCGGCAGTCAGCAGCAATTTCAACATCTCATCATGCCCACTTGCGGCGGATATCAACAATGCGTTTCTAATATCCGCGCTGTCGGGGTCGATCTTGGCGCCGGAGCGGATCAGTGAGATGACGATGTCGCTATAACCCCCCTCGGCCGCCATTACCAGCACGCTCTTGCCGTTCCGATCAACAACATCTGTTCGCGCGCCGGCTTTGATCAAAGCCCGCATGGCATCCCCGTGCCCATTCCGAGCTGCGATCAACAGCGCCGTATTTTCATTGCCGTCCCGCGCGTCCACCCGCGCTCCGGCACGAATCAGTGAATCGATGGCGCCCGAATCCCCGGCGTCTGCGGCAAGCATCAATGCCGTCCGGTCTTTACTGTCTCTGGCATCAATGGCGTCCCGGCTTGCTCGTATCAGCTCGTCCAGGTAAAAGGTATGGCGGCTCTCGATGGCCTGCATGAGCGCCGTCTTCCCGTCCTTGTCTCTGAGGTCGGCGCGGGCCCCATGTCTTAACAATTCCCCGATCACCGGGCTGCGATTGTGCCGGATCGCGAGCATCAAAGCCGTCCGGTCGTCGTTATCTCGCAAGTTAACCTCCGTCCGGCCGTCGCGTAGCAGTTCATCAACTGTGAAGCTATCCCCGTTGATCACCGCTAGCATCAGTGCGGTCCGCCCGCCCTTGTCACGCTCGTCGGCGCGCGCCCCCGCCCTCAGGAGTGGGCCGACCGCGCGATGTTCCCCCTTCCCGGCCGCGATCATCAAAGCCGTCATGTCACTGCGATCCCTCTCGTTGACCTTTGCGCCGGCCTTGACCAAGACCTCTATAATATCTGAGGACCCACGCTCGGCCGCGATCATCAAAGCCGTTTTGTCATCTCTGTTGGGGTCTCTGACGTCGACGCGCGCCCCGTCTTTCAATGCTTGTTCGACTTTGGAGGAGCTGCCATACTCGGCGCCTTCCAGAAGCGCTTTATCAGCAGCTTCCTGTCTCGCCCGACTGTCTTCCTGTGTCTGTGGAGTCGGAGTGGGTGTCGGGCTCTTCGAAGGGGTCGGGGCTGTCTTTATTTGGACTTGACCGAAAGCTGTCACCCCCGCCAGAAGGAGAATAATCAAAAAGTTTGATCCCATGAAAACGCGCCTTTCCTGGTGAGTATGTCTGAATGAAATGGCATTACGCATGAAAGTAATCATAAGTGAGAGGGAGTCAGGTTTTTAGGCCATAGTAGCAATCAAAAGATAAAGATCAACTTAATTGCGCGGCCGGTGCGGTGGCTGTGAGATGTGCCCTCAATAATGTTGCAACAGGTTTTTATTGCCAACCTTCTTCTTAACGACCGGCTACCGCAACAGGCGTGAAGGCTATCACCACGGCGGACGTTGGTTGTAGGTGACGTAAGCGTCACCATCCAGAACCAATATCGGAGTAGTCTGGACCACACCCTCCTCCGTGGTCCTCTGGATGGCCAAGTCCCGACGAGATTGGTTCCCTGCTGAGCGTTACTAAAAACCGGAAGAAGCAACAGGCAGAGTAGAAGAGCGGGTAGAAGAGACAGGCGATTGAGGGTCAGAGTCGTTTGTGTCACGATCATCTCCTTTCAATTAGTGGACCGGCGGCCCGAAGGGGCATGGAAGCGAGATTCTTTTATGCTAAATGATACCACGAGTCAAGAGCACAAATAATCCTATAATCAGGGGCAACAACTCGGCAGGCAGTGTCAGCATATGAAAGACCCTTCGCCTGGCGCTCTTTGAGGGTGGCGATCTTCTCCTGCAATTCCTCAGCCGATGGTGTCTTCACGACTGGTGCTCGCCCCTCTTCGCGGTCGTGCTCATCAAGTGCGGCCAGGTAGGCCGTGATCTTCTCGTCAATCGCTCTTGTCGCGCGCTCTAACCGTTGCTCGCTGAAGTTGCGCTTGCGATTGTTGACGGCCTTGAACTTACTGCCATCAAGGGGCTACAAAAGGGAATCTGCGACCGCACGCAATAGAATCTCCGATAAACGTGCCGGTATTGATCCTGGCATGTTCAGACGAGACATGTGGTGAGCTATATGTTTCGGAGGCTGGCCCAGAGAAGACATGTCAGAAGAGTGGGCGCCTTCTTGTCATCAAGCCGTACGTCGTGGGGGGGGGTAAATCTGATTCGCAGAACGGAACGCGGCTTCTTCATACGGGTGGGATCGACATCAAATACGGAATCCGCAGCAATTTGGTCGCGAACCTCCCTTTTAACACAGATTTCGCCGACGCCGATGTTGACCCTGTTCGTTTCAACATCACCCCCTTCAAAATCTTCCTGCCTGAGAAGCGACAGTTCTTTCTGGAAAACCGCGGGATCTTTCAGTTCGGATTTCGTGACTCCACCCAACTATTCTTCAGCAGGCAGATCGGTATTGATCCCATCACCGGCCAGCAAGTCCCACTGGATGTGGGGGCTAAAGTGACCGGCTCTCTCGGCCAATACGAGATCGGTGTTCTCGACGCCAAAACGCGGGCGAGTGGGCCTAATCCCTACGCTAATTACTTCGTGGCGAGGGTTAAGAGAAAGATCCTTTCCGAATCTTATATTGGCGGGATCGTCATCGATAAGGAGAGTGGCAGCACGCCGGATCGGTTTAACCGGGCGGCAGGATTCGATGGCAATTTCATTCTCTTCAAGAGGCTCTCGTTGCGTGGTTTTGTGGCCAAAACGATCTCGGCTGATCCGCACTTGCGTGGCAAGGACTGGGCACATCTGATAGATGTAAGCTACAGCAGCAACCTTCTTCAGGTTGAAGCCTATCATTCAACCTCACCGGCGAAGATAGAAGACCTGCCTGGCGGCTCGGGTGATCGAGCCAAGGGGCGATGACCCCTTTCGACCCTACCTCTTTGTGTAGGGGTACAACTTTGCAAAAGGCGATTAGAGTAGCGTCTATATCTCTGGACTCATTAATCCGCCGCAGGTCAGCATTTGGTTGGAGTGTTCAACTTCCCGAAGGAGGTGACCGATGGCTAGTACACAATGGCTAATGGGCAGGACGCCCGGTGATTGATGGCGAAACAGGGAGAATCAGCTCAGAATTGAAAACAATAATCTTGGTGAGAGAAATGGAGGGATTCACAGATGAGAAAGTTTAGCGTATTGATGGCCTTCTTGCTGGCGATGGGATGCGCTTCGGCCCAATCCTTGAAGCCCGAAGCCCCGGCGCCCTTACAGAAAGGGATCAACAAAGGGACCGCCGACAGCCTTGTCGGTACGCAGTATTGGTACTACTTTGCCGGTCCCGGCAACGTGCGCCTCACCGTGCGATTCAAGTCCATGGGACTGTACGGCAATCCGATGCGAAGCGCGTTGACGGTCACGCTCTACGACGAGAAAAGAAGCTGGCACACGACTAAAGTTATTACCTCAGACAAAAACGCAAGCGAGGCGACCTTCATTGCAGAGAAGCTGGATAAGAGGGTGAAGACAATCATCAGCGTGGCGCCGCCGCCACAAGGATTGATACGAGCGGGTGGCGACTATGAGATCGAAGCAACGGGGGATGTCCAATTTGACGAGGCAAAGGCCGCAGGTGACCCGATTATTCGCACCTACGCAGCGATGGTCAATAGCTACGGTGCCACGAGATTCCTTGCCGATGGGACGGTAGAAACTTCCAACGGCTTGACCGGCAGGTGGAAGTTGTTCGATCCCGAGAACCATCTCTACACGGTGATGA
>CAYLJO010000283.1:0-7129 GCA_964383905.1 uncultured Blastocatellaceae bacterium | reverse complement strand
AAGGCATGGCGCACCCGTGAGATGACTTGCGTGGCGAGCAAGGAGTGCCCGCCCAGCTCGAAGAAGTTGTCGTGCACTCCGACCTGCTCGACACCGAGCACGTCGCCCCACATCCCAGCCACCACCTCCTCAAGCGGTGTCCGTGGCGGCACAAAGTTCGCTTCCACGGTGGATCGCATCTGACGGGGCGGCGGCGGCAATGCGCGGCGATCCACCTTTCCAGTGGGGGTGAGCGGTAACTCATCCAGGATGACGAAGGCTTGCGGCACCATGTACTCCGGCAGCTTCTTCTTCAGGTAGTGGCGCAGCTCCCCCGCGGTTGGCTCTTCCCCCGGCTCACTGACAATATATCCTACCAACAGCTTCTCTGCCGTCCCGCGCTCGCGCGCCACGACCACACCCTCGCACACAGCCGGGTGCTCTCGGAGCACCGCCTCGACCTCCCCCAACTCGATGCGGTAGCCCCTCACCTTCACCTGATGGTCCAGGCGCCCCACAAACTCGATCTCCCCATCCGGTAGGTAGCGCGCCACATCACCCGTCCGATACAGCCGCGCCCCAGCTCTTCCCGTGAACGGATTAGGGATAAACTTTTCCGCCGTCAGATCGGGCCGATTGTGGTACCCGCGAGCCAACCCCTCCCCACCGATGTAGAGCTCGCCGGTCACGCCGACCGGTGTCACATTCAGGTTGGCATCCAGGATATAGATCTCAATATTAGGGATGGGTCGACCGATCGGCGGACGGGCCGCCCACCCTCCCCGCTGCTTCGCGCCCAGCCGGTAGGCCGTCACCACATGACTCTCGGTCGGTCCGTATTGATTCTCCAGCTCACAACTCTCCTGCCCCTCTAATAACTCGACAATTTGTCGTGTCATCTGCAACTGCTCGCCGGCCGTGATGATCTCCTTCAGACTGCTGAGCCCCCCTCGCTCTTGAGTGGCCGCCTCGCTCAAGAGCTGCAGCGCGACGAAGGGGAGAAAGACTCGGCTCACGGCGCGGTCCCGGATGAAACGCACTAAGGCCACGGCGTCGAGCCGCATCTGCTCTGCGGGCAGGACCAATTCACCGCCGGCTAAGAGGGTCGAGAAGATTTCCTGAAAGGAGACGTCAAAGCTCAGGGAAGCAAACTGCAGCGTGCGCGCTCCAGCCCCCAGCCTTGAATGTTGGAGTTGCCAGTGAAGCAGGTTCAAGAGCGTCCGCCCTGGCATGGCGACGCCCTTGGGCCGGCCCGTCGAGCCGGAAGTGTAGATCAGATACGTGAGGTTGTCGGCCATCGCAGTGGGCGGCAGATTTTCGCCGCTCTCATGGGAGATCTCTTCCCACCCGCTGTCCAGACACAGCACCGTGGCCGTGTGCTCGGGCAGACCCTCCGCCAACCGGCTTTGTGTTAACAAGACCGGCGGGTGGGTCTCCTCCAGCATGAAGGTGAGGCGCTCCTTCGGGTACTGCGGATCCAGTGGCACATAGGCCCCACCCGCTTTGAGGACGCCCAAGAGGGCGAGGACCATCTCGGGGGAGCGTTCCATCATGATGGCGACCAGCACGTCGGGGCCGACGCCGCGCCCCCTTAAATAACGGGCCAGCTGGTTGGCTCTTTCGTTCAGTTCACGATAAGTCAAGCGCTCTTCTTCGAAGACCACCGCCACGCGATCCGGGCCCCGCTCCACTTGTGCCTCAAACAGCTCATGGACGCACCGATCTGTGGGATACTGAGCCCGCGTCTCATTCCACCCGATGAGCAACTGCTGGCGCTCCCTATCAGTCAATAAGGGCAACTCTGAGAGCCGCTGCTCGGGATGAGCCACAATGGCTTCCAGCAAAGTCCGGAAATGCCCGGCCATCCTGTGGATCGTCGCCCCATCAAAAAGATCCGTATTATGGATGAAGTTACATGATAGTCCCGACCCCCGTTCGGTGATCTCCACTGTTAAGTCGAAGAGCGCCGATCCGTTATCTATTTCCAGGGTGCTATGTGTGAGGCCCCTCAGTTCCGGCACTTCGATCCGAGGTTCCATGACCAAAAGGACTTGGAAGAGCGGGTGATAGCTCGGATCTCTGGCCGGCTGCAGCTCTTGTACCACCCTCGGGAACGGGACCTCCTGATGGGCATAAGCGGAGGCGGCCCCCTCGCGCACACGCCCGATCAGTTGCAGAAAACTGGGATCGCCCGAAAGATCGTTGCGGAGCACCACGGTATTCACCAGGAACCCGATCAACCCTCGCGTTTCCACGCGGAGGCGATCGGCTACCGGAGAGCCGATCGGGATGTCCTCCTGACCCGTATAATGGTAAAGCAATGCATTGAAGGCGGCGAGCAAAGTGATGAACAAAGTGGTGTTTTGACGACGGCTGAGGACACGCAGCGCATCCGTGAGGTGACCGCTCAGTTCAATCCTTTGCCGCCGACCTCGATAGGTCTGTTTGGCTGGCCTGGGGCGGTCAGTCGGTAATGCGAGAACGGGCATGTCCCCACCCAACTGCTCTCGCCAGTAGGCGAGCTGTGATTCCAGCCCCGCGCCTTCCCACTGCTGGCGTTGCCACCAAGCAAGATCGGCGGATTGGATCGGCACTTCATCAAGCGGGGAGGGGTTACCGGTGGAGAAAGCTTGATAAAGCGCCGCCAGTTCTCGTTGGAATACTCCGATCGACCACCCGTCGCATATGATGTGATGGATCACGCGGAGCAAGATATGATCTTCACATCCGAGCTGCAGTAAGAGGGTCCGCAGCAAGGGCCCTTCCCTCAGATTGAAGGGCCGCCGGACCTCTTGGATCGCTAACAGCTGCGCCTCCGCCTCCCGTTCTGTTTCACCCAGGTCTCGCAAATCGATGATCGGCAGCCTCAAGTACCTTGCCGGAGCAACTCTTTGAACCGGCTTACCATTTTCATCGGCGAAGGTGGTCCGTAAAGCTGCGTGGCGTCGGCGGATCTCATTGATGCTCTCCTCCAACGCCGCCACGTCGAGAGGGCCCCGCAGGCGCACATTAAAGGGGATGTTATAGGCGGGGCTGTCGGGCGCGAGCTGATGAGAAAACCACAACCCCTCTTGGGCAAATGAGAGGGGCAATGATGCGGGGGGCCCGCCTTCGCTTCCCATGGGTTTCCGCTTCGAACCGCGACGAGTTAGCTGGGGCGACCTAGGATTAGTCGTCATGATGTACTTCGGTTCCGTCGTCATTGATGCGCCGATAATCCCTTCTTTCTCATGATGATTCAGCTAAATGCCGCGCGACTGCCTCGATCGTTGGATATTCCCAGAGTAGATTGGCCGGCAAATCGCATCCCAACTGATCAGCCAGGTCACCCGTCAGAGTAAACATAGCGATTGAATCCAAGCCGAAGCTCATCAAAGATGAGCGGACGTCGATCTCGCCCTCTTCGACCCGCAGCTGCTCAGCAATCTTCCAGACTATCCAGGCTTGAATGGCCTCGGCGGTCACGCCCCCCTCCGGTGGAGGGGCTTCTTGCTCGTCCAGAGCTTTATTACCCGCCTGATCACACCGGCAGGTGCTAGCATGGTCAATCATTTACGCCTCGATTGTGCTTAGGGTTGACTTGAGAAAACCGGCTCGGCAAAGGTGGCGTTGAATCTTCCCGCTGGAAGTCTTAGGAAAGCTGGCGGGCCTGAGCAGCGTCACCGCATGTACCCGTAAGCCATGCTCTTCGGCCACCCTTTGCCGAATAGTGCGGACCACCGTGCCTATCTCCAGCGGCACCCAACTCCCGGGATCCGGTTCCAACGCCATGTTGACTTGGTGGTGACGGCCAGGGGGGTGACGCTTAAGTGCGCTCGGCCCAGCCATCGCGCTTGGGCCCGCCCTTGATCGGTACCGGCGGTCGACCTCGGCGACAATGACCAAACGCTCTTGGCCCTCGAGGTCGACCGAAAAAGCCGCGCAATGACCCGATCTGATTGATGGGTGACTATGCTCCACCGTCTGTTCAATATCTTCTGGGTAATGGTTCCGCCCACCAATGATAATAAGATCTTTCAGGCGGCCCGTAATGAACAACTCGCCGCCGGAGAAGAACCCCAGATCGCCGGTGCGCAGAAACGGGCCTTCCCCGCTGTCAGCCAGGTGAGCATGGAATATCTCCCCTGTCTCCTCAGGCCGGTGCAAATAGCCAAGCGCGACGCTCGGACCAGAAACCCACAGCTCCCCGACCTGGCCAGGCGGGCAGAGAAGGCGCGTTTCGGGATCGACGATGATGACCTCATGATGAGGCGGGACCGGTCGCCCGCAGCCCACCAGCGTCCTCCGCCCTCGATCTTTTTCCGGGGCGACGACCACCTGGTTGTGATCTAGTGCCACACCCTGGAGATTTTGAACGACCGGTAAGGCTGATTTTAAGCCACCCGAGACAAACAGCGTTGCCTCAGCCAGCCCGTAGCAGGGGTAAAAGGCTTCTCGGTGAAAGCCGCAGGGCTCAAAAGCTGTGACAAATTGCTCGAGTGTCTCGTGACGGATGGGCTCGGCCCCGCAAAACGCCAGATCCCAGCTACTGAGGTCAAGCTTGGCTCGGTCGGAAGGACTGGTCTTGCGTACGCATAGATCATAGGCGAAGTTCGGCCCGCCGCTGGTCGTCGCTCTCGCACGGGAAATCGCTTGCAACCAGCGGAGCGGACGCATGAGGAAAGTGGCGGGCGACATCAACTCCACCGGGAAGCCGCCGTAGAGCGGCTGGATGATCCCACCGATCAGACCCATATCGTGGTAAGGAGGCAACCAAATTACGCCCCGGCTCTCGCCATTGTGCTCGAAACATTGATGGATTAAGGACGAGTTGTGCAGCAGGTTTCCATGGCTCACCATGACGCCCTTCGGCACCGCGGTGGAGCCCGAAGTGTACTGAACGAAGGCCAGCGACGCGCCATTCACGTCAGGATCATGCCACTTCGGAGCAGAGTCGTTGTCCAGTTGGTCGGTCATCAACCATTGAGGGGCTGCCCTCCCCAACAACTGCTCTAACACGGACCCGGCCGTTGACCGCATGGTCGTAGTGCTAAGCGCTATTTTGGCCTGCACATCTGTCGCAATGGCCTGCAGGCGGGGCACAGTCGCGCGCGGCCGGGCCGGGTGTGGCGGATGAACCGGGACGGCGACGACACCAGCATACAAGGCGCCGAAAAATGCCTCAATCAACTCCAGGCCCGGCGGGTAGAGCAGCAGCGCCCGCTCGCCTCTGCCAACCACCGCCTGCAGCTCGGCGGCGATGGCTCGGGCGCGGCCGTCTAGTTCCCCATAAGTGAGGTGACGGTCTGTGGCGGCGCCGCCGCCCACCTCGCCGTCCGACAGATAAGTATAGGCACGCCGCCGGGGCTGCTCGCGCGCCCTCCGGCGAAGGATTTCGACCAGCGTGGCGGAGTTCGCCATTTTGTCTGAGGCGGCATGGCTCATGCGCATATCCCTGGCGGAACGTGCGTACCTGTCGTCACCATTGGTCGCTTCTCGAGCGTCATCATGAGACCCCGGCGCGGCCGGAGCGTAACGCCAGGCTGGGTTTCCACCGGGTGGCCCGGTACTAACCGCAGGCGGTAGCGCTGCGCGATGGTGGCCAGGATTAACTGGCCCTCCATCATGGCGAAGTGGTTGCCAAGGCAAAGGTGCCGCCCGCCACCAAAGGGGAGGTAGGCGTAGCGGTGCCGCCCCTCAAACGACCCCGCCCTGAAACGTTCTGGGTCGAATTGCTCGGGGCTCTCCCAAAAGCCCGGATGGCGATGCATCGTATAGGGACTCACCACGATACTCGATTTTGCTGGGACGTGGTAACCACCGATCTTGTCATCCTCCGCCGCCTTTCGAAAGATCGCCCAGACCGGCGGATATATCCGCATCGACTCCTCCAGCACCATCCGCGTATATTTCAGGTGGGGCAGATCTTCAACACCGGGGGGACGTCCTCCCAGCGTCCGGGCCAGTTCTTCATGTAGCGTGCGCTCAACTTCGGGATGCTTGAAGAGTAAGCACCATGTCCAAGCGAGCATGAGCGAGGTGGTCTCGCTCCCGGCGAAAACCAGGGTTACTACCTCGTCTCGGACTTCGAGGTCATCGAGACCTCTACCCGTTTCATCGCGTGCGAGCAGTAACAAAGAGAGGAGGTCGTCGGACGGGTGGCCGCCGCGTCGCCTCTCATCAATCAGCTCATAAACGAGTTGGTCGATCGTCCGCAACGTGGCCCTCAAGCGGCGATTGCGGGATGAGCTGAGGCTGAATGGGGCGGCAAATTCCGAGCGCACAAGGCCACCGATATCTTTCAACAGAGTAGTTAATGGCCCGGACAGCATGTCTGATCCATCCTTCTTTTCAGCCCCGGCGAGGACCTGGAAGATAATCTTTAGGGTCAGGTGCAACATTTCCGCCGCGATGTCCAATGGCTGCCCGCCCTCGGCGCAGGCGGGCCAACGCCTGAGCATCGCCATCGTGGCGCCGGTAATAAGTGAACCGAAGGCGGAAATCCGCTGATGATTGAAACTCGGCTGCAGCAAGCGCCGGTGATGCTGCCAGCGCTCTCCTTCACTGGATAGCAGGCCTGCGCCCAATACCATTCTTAGTAGCGAGGCCCGCGGGTAATTTTTCTGCTGCAGGACATACGCAATATCATCCGGATGATTCACTAAATAGGTCGGCCCATAAGCGGTTTCATAACGGACCAGGTCGCCGTACCGGCGAGTGAGATTCATGAGAAACTCAAGAGGGTCCTCGTGATCGTTGTCCAATCGTCCGCTGGGTCCGGGAGGGAGGCAGAAGAGGCGCTGGCCAGCGAGACCCGCCTGCCGCCATGAACTTCTCGCCTCCCGATGCGTCCTCAAATCACGTGACAAGTTCGACCCCCTTCGCCTCTGAGTGCAGCTATAAATATTCTCAGTCCGGAATGACGGACCGTTGGTTTCAGAACCAGAGAAGCCGCCTCTTGGTCAGAAGCGGTGCAATCACCCACGCGCGCACACACACACCCTCTCTCTCGGTGTAAGCGGTTGCCGTCATTTGATCCATCGATAGACCAATCCATTGGCCTGGCCCATCGAGTCACGACAGCTCTCTCTATGTCGCTTACCGTTAAGGAGTTCACCGATGAATGTATACCGGACGCCGTAGTGGTAACTTACAAGCATCGGCGGAAGAG
>CAYLJO010000282.1:0-7236 GCA_964383905.1 uncultured Blastocatellaceae bacterium | reverse complement strand
GATCTCGGCTTTTCAAGATGCTATTGCATAATCTATTTTTCAAAACCGTATTAGATCTGAGATCTCAAAGTCTTCTTTCTATTCCTCTCGGGTCCTGCGACGGTTCTTCAAATTGCCTTTGTAATAGTAAAGAGCGTGGTGGGCTTGAATTCAAGCCCACCACGCTCTTTTTCCCTCACACCCTGAAAACTAATCATCTAAAAGGATCCCGTCGCCGATGAAGATCCCATCTCCGATGACGATCCCGTCACCTATAAAGATCCCGTCGCCGCCGCCGATTCCGTCGCCGATGAAGATCCCATCATCCAGAAGAATTCCGTCGTCCAGGAGGATCCCATCATCAAGAAGAATACCGTCCCCCAAAAGGATCCCGTCGTCGAGGAGGATGCCGCTGCTCATGGTAAGGGCGTTGCCCAGGATGAAGCCGTTGCTCTTCATCACACCATCGCCGACCACGATGCCGTCCGTCATGATGCTTGCATCGCTGATTATTGTACCGCTGGAAATCACCTTGCCGTTGCTGACCAGGACGCCATCGGTGAAAACCGGATGGTTGCTGAAGAGCACACCTTCGGAGTAGACGACATGAGAGTTATAGACGACGTCTTCGCCGCTAATAGTTGACGAATTGCCTAACGAGCTTAACGTAATACCGGGCCGGAACACGCTATCGCCGGCGGCCAACTCGCCCGCGTCCGGCACGATAGCCCGCGCCATTTTCACGGCGCCGATCGCGTTGACCTCACCCGCACCCTCAGTGACCAGGCTCAGAATCTTATTGCTGAATTGCTGGCCTGGGAGGGTTTGCGCCGTACGCACCAGCGCCGCTTTGACGAGTTGAGGGGTCAGAGACCGGTTGGCCTCGATCATCAACGCGACAGTGCCGGAGACGACCGGAGCCGCAAACGAAGTCCCGGAATATTTGAAGTACGCATTCGGCATCGCGCCTTGCGCGGTCGGCGGTTGCACGTTCTTCGGAGCCATTCCCACAAACGTTGGGTTGGGCGCCTGGGACATCGGGGCAATGATGCGTGTCCCGGGCGCCACGATGTCGGGCTTGGCATGGTGATCGATCTGCGTCGGGCCCTTCGACGAATAGTCCGCAACGTTATCGTCTGAGCGGGCGACGGTGCCGTGTGGATCGGTCGCGCCCACCGTGATGACGAGTGGATCGTTGGCCGGGCTGTTGATCGTGCCGTAGGCGATTTGGTAGATGGGCTTGCCTGCGCTGTCGGTGCCCACCACTTTGCTCGTGTGCCCGTAGTTTCCGGCGCTGCACACAACCACGATGCCGGCACGCACGGCACGTTCCACCGCCTGGCAGATCGGGTCTGTCTTGAAAGACTCGCGAACCGGCGCGCCCAGGCTCA
Source organism: uncultured Blastocatellaceae bacterium (assembly GCA_964383905.1). GTDB lineage: Bacteria > Acidobacteriota > Blastocatellia > Pyrinomonadales > Pyrinomonadaceae > CAYLJO01. Next base: position 5,866 of record CAYLJO010000282.1, on the reverse strand, counting down.
TATTCAGAACGCGAATGTTGTAGCGCGTACGGTTTGTAATGGCCCAGTTGATGGCGTTCAGGACGTTGCTAGCTTTGCCAGCCCCATTTTCGTCGAGCACACGCAGGTCAACGATGTTGGCTCTCGGGGCGATGCCCGTATAGTCCGCCCCGTAGCCGCCCGAGGCCGCGCCGTTTCCGGCTGCCACGCCCGCGACGCCTGTACCATGACCGAAAGCATCGCCGTGAGTAGTGCTTCCGGTGAAGTCCACGGACGTCAGAACGCGCGACTCGCCGCCGACATTCCTATTAAAGTCCGGGTGGTTGTCGCTGATTCCGCTATCAAGCACGGCGATGGTCACGCCCTTACCCGTCAAGCCCGGGATGCGCGCCAACCCGGCTTGCACTTGCGCGGCGCCGGTGGTCTCACTTACCAGACTATGCGCTTTCACATCGCGGTCCGGGGCAATGTAGGCCACGTCGTTGCGCGCTGCCAGCGAGGCAATAGCGCTGGCTGGGACTTCGGCGACCAGCGATTCCAGTTCATCGTAGTTGCCGCGCTTGGCGCCACCTGCGCCGGCCAGGGCAGCGTCATGGTCAGCCGAGGGGCGACCCTTGGTTTGAATAATAACGCGCACCTTCTGAGAAGAAGTCCCGGTGGATTCCAGTTCGGGTGCGACTTTACTTTTGCGTACTTGTGCGCTGCCCCTTGGGGCAGCAAACGTAGCGAATGGGGAAACAGAAGTCAGAAGTAAGCTAATGAGGCTCAAACAAGCTGCGGTACGAGGGAACATGATCTTTTTCCTTTACCTTGTATGTTGTATGTGCCTTTTCCGTGGGAAGCCACGCTTGAAGCGCGAGGGGAAGCGAGCACAAAATTAAATTTAGTGAGTAAATAGGGCAGATCGCCGATAAACATTGCAAGCGCTTGAGGGTGCGCAAGCATTTTTGTTTTCAAGAAGGATGACCGCATTCCTCTTGAAACAAAAAATATTTATCAACGATCTGCCGGTACTTATTTCAATCGCCATGCCACTTCATGAAAAGGTCTGTCGGGAGAACTAAGTGATTGTAATTAGGAGTGTTATGACTGCACAGTCGCTCTTGTGCAAGTCGCCGCCGGAATGGTTCTTTTGGATACCGAATATACAATTACGATGCCCGAAGAGCGTACGTATACTTTTCCCAGAAGAATTCAAGGGAACTCAATGTTCAAAGTAAAAGTGCTTATGAGGTATACAGTGGTAACAAGATATACGAAAATCGGGCTTTGCCCAACGGAAGGCTTTTGCCCAACGATTCAGATTCTTGCCCAAAAATTAGGACGGGCCACCAGCGCCCAAAACTTCGGCTTTAGATTTAACTCGTACATACTCTGAATAAGGCAGGCAGCATATGTTGTGACAAAGTACCTTGAATAGAGCCTCATTGATCTGCGCCCTTTCGGTCTTGTTTCTCAATGAATCACCGAACTTCGCCTTGATCATGGTGAATGTTGATTCCACATTACTCCGTTTATGGAAGTGCCGCATGAAAGCCTCTTGATTGTATTTAGCGGATTCAGATGCGCTCGCCCTACTGCCAGTCCTGCCGGGTATTGACTTTCTATTAGCTTGTAATAGAGTCATTCTCATTTGGGTAGTCCCTTAGCTCCCTCGCCCGAATATCCATGGCCGTTACTGCCGGCACCCATCTTGGTCGCTACGAAATCCACTCCCAACTTGGCGCAGGCGGCATGGGTGAGGTTTACCTCGCTCAGGATACTCAACTCGACCGTACCATCGCCTTGAAGGTCCTGCCGGCCGAGGTCGCTTCCGACCAGCAGCGCATGCTCCCCTTAACTCCTTCATATTGACAGTTTACCACACAATGTACGGTAGCGTACAAATAAATATCCGGCCTTAATTACGGGCAAAGCCCAGCTAAACCTGTATGTAAAGTGGTATTGGGGGAATTCCCGGATCACCTTTACCGCCCGACCTCTGCTCAGGCGCTGGCGCTGAGGGCGTGGCGGTGGAGTTTGAGGTAGAGGCCGCGTCGCGTGAGGCCGAGTTCGCGGGCGGCGCGCGAGATATTGCCCCCGTGCTTGCGCATGGCTTCTGCGATCATGCGGCGTTCGACTTCGGCGAGCGCATCGGCGAGCGTCATGTTCTCACCGGAAGTAATGGTCGCGGCGTTGATCGGCGTCACCACACCGGTCGGAGAGACGGGTGCGGAGATACGCTTTAGTTCGGGTGACAGATGATCGGGTGTAATCACCGTCCCGTCTTCGGCGCGCGCCACCACCCGCTGTATCTCGTTGGTTAGCTGGCGCACGTTGCCCGGCCAATCGCTGACCATCAGTAGGTCAACCGCCTGCGGCGTAATCTCGATATCGCGCCGTCCGAATTTAGCCGAATAGTGATTGATGTAGTAATTCACGATGGTCGGAATCTCCGAGCGCCGCTCGCGCAGCGGAGGGACTCGCAGGCGAATCACGTTGAGGCGGTAGTAGAGGTCTTCGCGGAAGCGGCCCTCCGCGACCAACTTCTCCAGGTCGGTGTTGGTCGCGGCGAGGATGCGCACGTCAACCTTGATCGGCCGCTGCTCGCCCAGCGGCTGAATCTCACCGTCCTGCAGAAAGCGCAAAAGCTTCGGCTGCACGTCCAGCGGCAGGTCGCCGATCTCGTCGAGAAAGAGTGTGCCGCCTGCCGCCGCGCGAATAACGCCCGGCGAGTCCGCGACCGCGCCGGTGAAGGCGCCGCGGCGATAGCCGAAGAGATAACCTTCGGAGAGCTCTTTCGGCACGGCGGTGCAGTTGAAGGGGACGAAGACTTTGGAGCGGCGCGACGAAATGGCGTGAATCGCGCGGGCCACCAGTTCTTTGCCGGTGCCGGATTCGCCGGTGACCAGGACGGTCACGTCCGAAGAGCGTATCTTGTGAACCTCTTCGACAAGGTGGGTCATCGCGGGGCTCGAATGGATGAAGCCCGGCAGCAGACTCGCCCCGGCGAGCGCATCATGCTCCTGTGCTCCGCCGCCCGTTTTGGTGCGCGCACGCAGCGCACACACGTCCATGCCGAGCTCGACCACCCGCAACAGCGGTTCGAGGGCCAGCCCGCCCGGGAGCTCGGCGCTTTCGCGCGGCGCAATGAAGAGTGTCGCGGGCGGAGCGTTCGACGCCCGCAACAGGATCACAGACGCATCATGCTCCTGCGCAAACTGTTCCCGCTCGGCGTTGTCCTTGATCCGCACTAACGCATCACCGTAGCGCGCACTCTGGTCAGACGTGCACCCGTGTGCGACAACGACCCTGGCATGATTGTCTTCGCCCTGTTCTGCGATCAGGATGCAGCGCGCACTGGTCTCCTGATGAAGCACGGCGGCGAGCTCACGCAGTAGGAGCTCGCGCGATGCGACGGCTTCAGCTAATCGCAAAGTAAGGAGCTGCACCAGTGCGGAGCGCTTGTGTTGCTGTTCGGGGGCGCGGCGGTCCTGGTGGCTCAGCGCCTCTTCCGCCTGAGCGAGGTCAAGCTTGGCGCCAAGCTCGCGAAATGTGTGCACGGCGCGTGAAAAATGTTCCGCCGCGCGTTCGGGCTGCGTCGTCGTATAAGCGGTTCCGAGTTCGTATTGCGCGCGCGCGCCACGGTAACGATCGCCAAGCATATCGAAGATCGAAACGCTGCGCCCGAAATGCTGGGCGGCGGCCGGCAAATCCGCCTGGGCCATCGCCAGCATACCGTAGAGACGCTGCAACTCCCCGGAGAAGCCGAGATCCGTCACGGAATCGGTCAACACATCCGCCACCATCTGCAGCTCGGCGGCCGCCGCTCTAAATTCATCGCGGTAAAGGTGTGCTTCGGCGATCAGCAGGCGTGATTCGCAGATCGCCTGACGGTCGCCGATTCGCTCGGCCAGCACAAACGCCCGCCGGCCCGTGGAGAGCGCGAGCATGCTGTCCTTCATCGCGAGATAACAGCGGCCCAGCGTGCGCAAGGCCTGACCAGCGTACCACTTGTTGCCGTGCTCCGTGGCGAGCGTGACGGCGCGCTCGAGGTAGCTCTGCGCTTCCTTGAGATTGCCACGCAGCATGTGTAGTTCGCCGAGCGAATCAAAAGCCGTCGCCAACTTATCGTCGCGCTCGTCGGTCTCGGAGATGAGTTCGACCGCGCGCTCCAAAACCTCCTGTGCGCGGTCCCACTGGCCGATCAGAATCAGGTTGATGCCGAGATTGTTGTAACCGTGCGCCGCGTTAACCTTGTGGTCCGTGCGCTCGTAATAATCGATGGCCTTTTCCAGGTAACGGATGCCCTCGTGCGGCCGCCTGAGAAACCAGCACGCCCCGGCCATGTTGGCGTATATTCTGCCGAGCAGATGCGCCGCCGGATGATCGCCGACAAGCTTGAGAGCCTGCGCAAAGTTCTCCAGTGAGGCTTCGTAATAGCCCTCGAAAATATCCGCCAGGGCGATCCCGAAGTAGACCTCGGCCAGCCCGCGCCAGTCGCCCGTCCGCCGAAAGAATTCGAGCGCCTTCTGCCCGTGGTCGCGCGCAATCTGATACTCGTTAATGCTGCGGTAGACGCGGGCCAGCGCCGCGTAAATCGCCCCGTTTTCCGCGTCCGATCCGTTCTCGGATGATTCGCGCAGCGCCACGTTGAGGAGCGCAATGGCTTTCGGATGGTCGCCGGCGTAGTTGTATGCGAGACCGAGTTGGACCCGGAGGCAGGAGAGCGCTTCCGCATCCAGGTTGGCGCGCGATTCGGGTGTCTCGTACATCCGCACCGCGTCGAGCGATTCGTGATGACGCCCCTGCATCTGCAACGCCTCTGAAAGGGTGCACCGGGCCTGGGCCAGCAGCGACGGGTCATGACGCACCGCCGTGAGAAGCGGCGTGAGGCGCGATCTCGCTTCCGTCGTCAGGCCTTGATCAAGCAGCAGACGCACCGCTTCGATCTCGCTCGCAAGAGATTCGCGCGACCGGCTCGAGCGTGCGCGTGAGCGCAAACGCGCATTCTCCAGATCCACCACACTCGGGGACTGCGCTTCCCGGGCTACATTATCGCCGCTGGTGCGGGAACGTTTGATCATTATAGGTCTGTATAAAGTCTCAATTAATCGAGCATTTCAAATTAAGTTGCGGTTGCAGCAGGTGGAAGGTCGCAGAGCACGGCGGCGGCTCCGACGACGAGCCGTGCCCCAACTTCGGACTTAAACGGTGGCAAATTTAGCATATACAGAGCAGCAGCGTCCACCCACAGCCTGGAAATTTCGGCTCAGGAGCGAAACGGTGCTAACGGCGGCCCCCCCGCGCGTGCCCCGCCACGAAGTCGTATAAGGGGCGTGGGTCTTCGGCCACTCATACCGGGAACGCCTGTTTTCAGGCCCGAACTCCTTGCCTTGACACGGTTTGCGCCCGACCGTTATCATTCTCGTTTTCGGCTCCGGTCGAAGAGCCCCCTCTATGTGATTTATGTTCGAGTCTTTATCCGATAAATTAAAGCGGACGCTGAAAAATCTGCGCGGCGAAGGTGTCCTGACGCCGGAGCACGTTGACGCGGCGCTGCGTGAGATTCGTCTCGCCCTCCTGGAGGCGGACGTCAATTACAAGGTCGCCAAAGATTTTATCGCGTCAGTCAAAGAGAAGGCCGCAGGGCAGCAGGTCTGGCAGGAACTGAAGCCTTCCGAGCAGGTCGTTAAAATCGTCTACGACGAACTGGTGGATCTTTTAGGCGGGCAGTCTTCACGGCTCGTCTTTACAAGGGCCGTGCCGAACGTCGTCATGATTGTCGGCCTGCAAGGCTCAGGGAAGACCACCTCGACGGGCAAAATCGCGCTCTGGCTGGCGAAGAATCAGAACCGCAAGCCGCTCCTGCTCTCGGTGGACGTTTATCGCCCCGCCGCGCGCGAGC
>CAYLJO010000281.1:0-7292 GCA_964383905.1 uncultured Blastocatellaceae bacterium | reverse complement strand
TGCCGAGAGAAGATTGGGGTGCGGCAAATTTATGTTGGGTCGAGGAGGCCGAGAAGCGGGCCCCGAAGCTTCTTCCCAGGGTTCAGGAAACACTGACCCGGCTGCATAAACATTATGCCCTCGGCCTCGTGACCTCAGGCTCTAAGGGCCGAGTGTTAAAGGATCTGGCGAGGACGGGCATCGGCCCACTCTTTAGAACCGTTGTGACGGGGGACGATATTCAGGCGCCGAAACCCTCGCCGGAAGGCTTAGAGATGGCGTTGCGGAGTCTCGGGGCGCGACCAAATGAAGCGGTTTATATCGGGGACGCCGACGCCGATTACGAAATGGCTAAAGTGGCGGGGGTTTACTTTATCGGCGTGAGTAGCGCCTTTGCCAGCTTAAGCTCGGCACATCCTTGTCATCAGGTTGATGCGGTAACAGATCTGCTCAATGTGCTTGGGGCATAATGCGGATGGGAATCTTGTCGAACAGCTCGCCACAGAACTTTGTACGCCTCTCATCAATGAAGAGCATCAAGTTAGCGACACTCGCAGCCTGTTTATCAATCGCACTTCTTCTTTCACTGCTGTGGTTTGCGGGAAGCGCTCTTAGTGCTCCGGTTAATCTGACGATCGGGACTCTACCTTCAGACCTGCATGGTCAGCCTGCCCAGTTTAGCAGCCAGTCGGGCTCTCTGATTCATGGGTGGCTTCTGCCGGGACAGAAAGGCGCCGGCGTAGTAGTCCTTATGCACGGTGTACGCTCTAACCGCCTCAGCATGGTTGACCGGGCACGGTTCCTCTCCCGGACCGGCTACTCTGTTTTACTGTTTGATTTTCAGGCGCACGGCGAAAGCCCCGGGCGGCACATCACCTTCGGCTATTTGGAGAGTAAAGATGCGCAAGCGGCCGTTCAATATATTCGTGACAAGCTGCCCGACGAGAAAATCGGTGTGATCGGTGTTTCGATGGGAGGCGCCGCAGCATTGCTCGCTTCACCACCGCTGGATGTGAAGGCACTGGTCTTAGAGATGGTCTACCCCACAATTGATGAGGCCATCGCCGACCGTCTCAAGGTAAGGCTAGGCGCGTGGGGCAAAGCACTGGCTCCGCTTTTGTCTCTGCAGTTAAGGCCGAGACTGGGGGTGCCGGCGGGCGGTTTGCGTCCGATTGAACATATCGCAAGCCTGAGCGAGCCCAAGCTATTCATCGTTGGCGCTGAGGATCAACATACAACGTTGGCGGAATCGAAGCGGATCTATGATGCCGCAAGTGAGCCGAAAGAGATATGGGTGATTGACGGGGCTGCTCATACCGACCTACATGCCAAGGCGGGGGCAGAGTATGAGCGCAGGGTGCTGGCGTTCTTAAGAAAGAATCTCAACTCATAATGAGCTGAGGCTGCGAGAATCGGGCCGTGCGTAAAAGAGGAAATGCACCGGATGCGAGATTTACCTGGGCTTTATCTTTGAAGCAATAGGCCCGAACGTCAGATGCATAGAGCGCCGCCTACTGCACCCATTCCCGATCATGCGGGTGACGGAATGGCCGCCGGCTAGAGCGTGTTATGAACTTCTCTTCATGAGGTCCGCAAGTGGCTATGATCAGGGCACTTATGTGCTTCGGAGGGCTCTCCGGTCGGGACGGCTCTTGCTCCCGAAGTCCTGATCTTTGAAAGACTTACCATATAGTTCATAACACGCTCTAGGGCCAGTTAATCACTTTTTTCTTGGGAGATGCCTGGGAACGTTTTGGTGAGTCTACTATTAAGGACGGCGCTTCGTAAGATTCTGTCTCCTGCGGCTGAACAACAGGCGGCGGCGTTACCTTCTTCCGAGGTTGAATCTCTTTCTCGGTGGAAGATAAAACTTCCGGCTGAGGAGGGCTTGGGCGCTGTCTGGGCGTGACCCTGGGCGGCGGCGGGGATTTGTCCTCACGCGGGACCTCGTCGCGTTGTGTGCTGATAGTTGCGAACGGCGGTGACGTTGAAGCGCTATATTTTGTCTTGCCCCTTGGCGCGGCAGCCGTTTGGCTACCCGTCGCCGGGGCTTCGACCGGCGAGCTCAATGTAACCTTGTTTGCGGGACCGGTCTCTTCATTCTGTTCCGAAGGTTGAGGCGCGGGAGGCTGCATAGGCCCCACGGGCGGCACAGGCTGAGCGCCGGAATCTTTTGCAAGCGGCGCGTTTCGGGGCACTACCGCCGGGCGTGTGACCCTTCGTGTTATGAGATAAGTGATCATGCCGGAAGCTAACATGACAACCAGGGTGAAGGCTGCGATGCGCCACCTCTCCCCTTCTATCAACAGCGATGAGAGTCGATAAGATCGAGGCTCACTTCCGGGCAGCCGGCTGACTTTCATGCGCCGGATGTCCGCTTCCGTATGCTTCGCCGACAAGCTTCCAAACTGTGGGGTTTCGGCCGGCCCGGTCAGAATTGTCAGACGCGCGGGCGGCGGATCCTGCGCTCGAACTTCCACTTTGCTTGATGCATCATCAAGTTTTGCACTCGGACTCTGAGCCGGCAAGGGCTCATCAGCTACACGGGGCGCAATAAGACGTTTCTCCTGCGCGTCCTTAAGTAATCGAGCTATCTCGGGAAATCCTCTTGAAGATGCCCACCCTTGGGCTGTTGTGCCGCTTCTTGTCGCGGCGTTTACACTCGCGCCTTGATCCAGCAACACACGCACGATATCAAAGTGACCATGGAAGGCCGCCATGATAAGGGCGGTAAAGCCATCCCCCCTAGTGGCGTTTACGTTCGCGCCCCGATCCAGCAGAATGCGTACGATATCGAGATGGCCTTTTGATGCCGCACACATCAACGCCGTCATCCCGTGATCCTTAGCCGCATTTACGTCGGCGCCTGCAGACAGCAGACGCTTGACCTTTTCGGCCTGACCCTCCTCCACCGCATCAATAAATGTCCGGGCGTCTATCACCGGCTGCTTTTGGCTCGCCGTAGAAGTAGCCATCTCAAATCTCCTCTGGCCCGCTCACCGGGGCCGCGGTGCTACTGCTCGACTTCAATGCGGTCGCCCGGCTGTAAAACCGGTTCCTTCGATCTGCCCGAACTAATATCTCTCAGGTTGTATTTCGTGACGACCAACAGCCCGTCCGCACCCGGCCGTGAGACTTTGACGACGTAAGCCGATGAGCGGGACACGCCGCCTGCCGCCAGAACCGCCTGCGTCAGCGTAATGCCTGAATGGAATGCTTTTTCACCGGGCTCCCTGACCGCGCCGCCAACGTAGTAGAACTCTGCCGGGCGCTTCTCTACGACCACCACGTCGGCCGGCCGGACGAGCATGTTCATTGCCTCCGGATCATTGAGATCGACAACCGTGGTCTGGCCCGTGGCGTGAGATCTGATGACCGCGCGGCCCGCCTCTGGACGTGGCTGAGCGTCGGCCAGCACGACGTAGAGCGGCACCCCCTCGCGGCGCAAAATCTTGGTCCCCGGGTCGCTCACCAGGCCGCTCACCATAATGGCGTGACTCGCGTAATCGCGCACGCTCACCGCCACCCGCGGGTGCTCGTCAATGCCGCTGCGCTTTATCTCGGATGCCAGGCGGGCATCGACCTGCTCGGTCGTCATTCCCGCGACTGCGAGCGGCTCGTGCAGCAGAGGATAATCTAAGAGACCGCCCTCCGATACTGTATAGAGCGTGGACTGATTGGTCGCCGAATTGAGCAGGCGGATGTCCAGTACATCGCCCGGGCCGATATGGTAAACCTTGGTTAAATCTGCGGCGGCGGCAGCCCCACCGGACGAAGGCGCCTTCGGTCGAGTTTCACTTTTCACAGTCGCAGCACCGGGCGCGGCCGCCATACGACCGGCGTCGCCGCTCGCGGGAGTAGTGTTGACGGCAACGACCTTGGGCTGTGCGTTCTCCTTAATCGAAGCAGGTGGCGCCGCCGTAGCCGGCGTCACCTCTCTCTTCACCGGAATGAAGGCCGGCGGGGGGTCGGAGGTGTCTATTTTTGGTGACGCGTTGCGTGACGGGAAAGCGCTACTTATTCCGTCAGGCAGCCCGGCAGAATAGTTTGAGGAGGGAGTGGGAGGACTTGCTATCGTTTCGCTGACTCTGTTGCCGACGGCGATCCCATCGCCCTGGGCGGCGGTGATAGCCTGCGGGACGTTAGGCTGCGCCCGCAACTTAACATAGACCTCGCCGAGCCTTTGATAAGCTTCTTCATCTTTCGGGTTGATATTGATTGCCTGCTGGTAGGCCTCGGCGGCTTCCCTCAAGCGACCGAGATCCGAATAGGCATGGCCCAGACCGAAGTAGGCGTCTGAATATCTCGGGTTGAGCCGCACCGCCTGCTGGAAAGCTTCGGCCGCTTGCTGGTATTGCTTTGAGCGGCCGTACTTCACGCCCAGCCTGTAGTAAGCTTTGGCATCCTTAGGGGCGGGGTCCGCGGCGGGTCTGGCGGTATTCGCGCTCGGCGCCGGGCTGCTCTTCGCCACCGCGACGTCCTTCTTCGCCACAACATTACTGCGTGCCGGAACAACCGGAGCAACCGGAACAATAGTTGTCTTTGGTGTCGGCGCGGCAACCAGGGATTCGCGGTTGGCGTAATCCGGTCGCAGGTGAACCGCTCGCTTGTAAGCTGCGATTGCAGCATCCTTCTGATCCAGCTTGTAATATGCGTTGCTCAGGTTATAGTGGGCTTCGGCCCACGTCGGGTAAATGCTGGTTGCCTTTATCAGGGCGTCAACCGCATCACCGTACCGGCCCAGCTTGAGGTAGGCGACGCCCAGGTTGTGATAGGCTTCGCCATCCCTTTCGTTGAGTTTGATCGCCTCGCGATAGGCGGCAACCGCCTCACTCAAGTGACCCGAGTCGGCATAAACATTACCTAGGCTGTAGTAGGTGTCTCCATCGCCCGGGTTGAGAAGAATGGCCTGCTTAAAAGCCTCGATCGCTTCCTCGTTCCGGCCTGCGAGGGCATTCTTGACACCCAGATCATACATCTCCTTATAAGCGGGACTAAGGCTGTGCCCACGCTTGCGCTTTGCCGCCACGCGGGCCTGAATCTCACTCGGCCGGTCGGATGCAGAACCGGCCCCGGAAGCTTTTGTGTTGTTATCCCTCTGGGAAGCGATATCTGCTTGCGCGCGGGCCTCAATCAGTGGAACACCGATGGCTAACAGGGCGATACTGATAAATGAAATGGTCTTCATGATGCACTCAACTTCCTGTCTTTTTTGATATGGGCCCTGGGCTGCTTAACTGTTCCGGGTTCTCGAGCACATCCAGGGGCTTGAACATTGGTAGGGTTAACGGGTCAGTGAGGAAGTGCGCCTTACCGGGCGGCATGACGAAAAGCCTTTGGGACAATTCATCATATGCGCTTTTCCAATCTTCATTTTCTGCCAAGAGGGGGTTAACGTCGCGGCAATGGGGTATTTTGCTCAACGGCGCGCCCTGGCATATTTCGACCGGAAAAGCAGTCGTGTTGCTTTTCGATGGATGTTCGGTTACAGCGCGAGGGGGCTGCATTACATTAATCCATGCGGAAGATTGTCACAACTAATTTTAGTATAGCTGGCGGAGAAGGGAGAAGGGTCTCGTCAGCAAGCACCTAACGCCATGCGTACACCGTAACCCTGTTGAAACCGAATTGTCAACCCGGCGGCGGCCTATTCACTTAGCGGTCCGGCGTCCGTACATCTCGCACGGCATCAAATTAAATCCACGCGAGCGGTTATTTGCGCATGGGCGTCGTTCCTTTGGACCGAAAATTCTTGCCATAAAAACAGCACCGGTGGTGTCTTCCTACTAGAACACGGCGGTAAAGCGGACCCGGATGCTGATTGCCGGACCGTGCCCCGGTTAGAGTTGGCAAAAAATCGTCACCGAACGACGAAAGGAGTTTTAATCCTATGATCAAAGCTTTTATTCGCTTGGCGGTTATTTCTGTTGGGGGCGGATTAATGTTCGTCACCACCGCCGCGGCGCAAGACTTTCAGAAAACATACCGGATCGCCGAGAACGGTCCCATCAGCATCACCAACGTCTCGGGCAATATTGCCATCAGCGGTTACGAGGGCGAGGCGGTTACGGTGTACGCCTTCAAGGAGGGGCGAGACCGAGATCTGGTGGAGATCGAGGACCTGAGCGGTAATAACAGCGTTGAGCTGCACGTGCGCTACCCGTCACAATGCAGTTGCGACGCAAGCGTGCGGTTCGATGTGCGGGTGCCGCGCTCGGCCAATTACAACGTCGATCGGATTTCGACGGCGAGCGGTAATATCGAAGCGAACGGGATTAAAGGCCACGTGCGGCTGCACACGGCGAGCGGCAATATCCTGGTCAAAGACGTGACCGGGTCGGTCACCGCCGCCACGGCGAGCGGCCGGATGCGCGTGAGGGATGTCGTTGGCGAAGTCAGCGCCCAGAGTGCGAGCGGCAACGTCGACGTTGAGATCGCAAGGCTGGAAGGGACCGAGAGCATGAAGTTCTCGTCGGCGAGTGGCGACGTCCGTGTGAAGCTTCCGGCTAACCTGGATGCCAGCGTCGAGCTGTCGACCGCGACCGGTTCGATCAAGACAGATTTTCCCATCGAGGTGCACACCAACCGGTATGGCTCCGGGACCTGGGCGCGCGGTCAATTAGGGACCGGCTCCCGCAGCCTGCGGATCTCGTCTGCCTCAGGCAGCGTCAGCCTGACCAGTTTTTGATTTAGCCCACAACCCCAGTCGTGCCTACCGGAAAGTCGGATTTGAACCACAGGGGGCACCGCAGGAGCACAGAGGAAGGCATGAAGCGGACACCCAGAAAACGCCGTCCGCATTTACCGCTCGGATGATCAGGCTGAGGGGCACCCCAGCCTCTTATATACGGAATAGTGCCAACCATGCACGATTTCGGCTGAAGTATTTCCGCCTTATAATCTTCAAGCCTAAACCACCAAAGATTCCAGCGATATATTGATGCGGGAGCGAAGGGTACGAGCTTTGCTCCTGCTGTCGCACAAGTATATCGCAATAAGCTCTTCTGAGCAGGCACGCAGCTTTGTCGATTTAGCAGTGTGTGCCGGTGGCGGGCGATCCATCTTCCTGCCGTTCACAGAAGGCTATCGGGCTTCTGTTGCGATTATTCAAAAGGCGACACTTACTTTTTCTCTCTTAACCAATTCGATCGCCGGCCCGGAAAAAGGAGAAACTTATGAGACGGTCAATCTTCCCTCTGCTCTCAGTGTTGCTCATTCTCACCCGGCCTGCTCTCGTACCGGTCACTTCGCAGACGCGTGAGAGGATCGTGACACGAACAAAGGATGACGTCATCAAAGTTGACGTCAACCTA
>CAYLJO010000280.1:0-7312 GCA_964383905.1 uncultured Blastocatellaceae bacterium | reverse complement strand
TAGTCGAGCGCGGTGAAATCCGTGCGCAGCGCGCGAGGGCGCTGGTCGTTAACCTTCCCCAGAGCATTGCCGAGAGAGAACTCGCTGTGATCGGCCAAAAGATGTCATGGGGTGCCGAGCGGCTGGAGGTCGAAGTCTCGAACAACGCCTACAGTCCGGGGAACGTCGTGATGATTGAGATCGAAAGCGAGCACTTAATAGAGCTGTTTACCAGGGTCGGTGAGCGAGGGGTGCGGGCCGAAGTCGTAGCGGAGGAAGCGGTCAGGGAAGCCCAACAGTATCTCGTGACGGGGGCTCCGGTTGGAGAGCACCTCGCCGATCAGTTGCCCATCCCGATGGCGCTCGCGGGCGGTGGCTCATATATGACCGGCCCGCTGTCACTTCATACCATGACAAATATTGAGATCATCAAGATGTTTCTCCCGGTTGATATCACGGCCACATCCGTGACCAACGAAAGATGGCTGGTCGAGATTCGCTCTCAACAGTTTTCGTCCTGACTCTGCCCTACAGTCCCGGGTTACCGAGATTGACGCACAAACCGGGTCCACAAGGTAATTGCTGCCATGCTCGGGCCCGGCTGTCAGGGAATGTTATATGGCCCTATGTGTACATCCGCAACTAAACACCAAGCGGGTTTTGATCGATCAGGTAGGCGAGCAATTCCTGTTTCTTCGGGTGACCATCGAGCCACGCTCTTACCCTCTTGATCTCGGCGTAATCATCGGCGCCAAACTTCTTGTTATAAATCTGCTCCAAATGCCCCTTGCGCTCCTCTTTCACCGCCTCCGATTGCCAAAAAGTGGTGAAAATCGAGTGAATATCATCATGCAAATTGCGGCCCTTCAACACTTCCCATTCGTTCTCGTCAAACCAGATGCCTTTACACCCGGCACACTGGTCCAGCGAGAATCCGACCCCGTGCCCGACCCGGTACCTGGTCATATTCCACCTGCACTCCGGACACTCCTTCGTGTACGGGGTGTCAGATACCGGAAGGTCGCCGCCCGGATCCTTCACTTCCGGTAGATTCTTCCCGTGCTGTTCCAGCCACTTCCAGTACTCGAGACCTTGCACCCAGTTCCCACCACAACCTGAGCATTTGAAGGATGAGAGGTTGGCTTCTAAGCCAATCAATTTCAGCTCCGTTGTCTTACAAACAGGACATTTCATGACCCCACCTCAAAAATCGCCACGGCACTCACTACGGGCACACTCTTAAGTCAGAATATTATAGACCTTCGCGTTGTGAGCTTGTTGATTACGGAGAATATGGTCTGCCGTAAAGCTCCTGGTAGACCCAACCGAGCACGCGTAACTCGGCGGTGCATAGCGCTTCCAGCCAACAGTCTGTCAGGAAGCTTTCGCGCCCGCCGGGGTCGGGAATCTTCACCGCTTCCCTGATCACCGATATGTTGTCAGCCATATCAAGCTGATGTGCGGCCGCCCTCTCTTCATTGGCCTTTGCTGCTTCACCGAGGGCGTTCAGCAACTGGCTGATCCATCCGTGCAGTTCCCGCTCGTTGGTATACTCCGCAACTGCTTGCATGATCCCAATCGCCAAACGGTCTTCTGCGCAATCAAACATGTAAACGTTTTCGCCTTGGCGGCGGCTCTCTTCCTGCTTCCACTGGAAAAGCTCTTCAACCTTTGGGTGTTTGATAACCGCAACGCGTTGGTCATGATCCAGAAACCATTGAATCACCGACGGGAGCCATGCTGCGTCGGGCCCGCCGCCTGCGGCGAATCTGAGCGGTGGTGGCCCCTCGGACGCATCTCTCCCTTTATCTGTGTAGGAACCTGGCACGTAGATCAATCGTCCTGCGATTCAATTCAACCGGCCGAACCTGTTTTTAACTTAAATGAGGCGCGCACTTCACCGACCGTTTCGCCGCGGTGATTGCGGACCGGAAAACTAGAGTAGGGCGCAACCGTGGAGAGCGCATCACCTGTGAGCGCGCCGAGTTGACGTAGAGACTCGATGACAACGGTGGGGCGCGCGCGGCGGTCCTCACCGTCCTCGATCTTGAGGGCCAGTCCAAGACCGCGCGGCCATTCCACACATGGCAGCACTCCGGCCGTATACACGCCTTCCGCGCCGACTTTTGAAATCAGGCGGCCACCCGCTGCCCGCATTAACTCGGTGTCGAGACGCTCAGTAGTCCCGCCGATTATTTCCGGGTAATTTGAGATTGCGGAGACGATGCGCCGGCAGGCCTCACGGGTCCTACTATCCAGATGGTCAGGCGGCGCGACCAGCCGCGCATACATCAGCGCCATGGCATAAACCGTCACGCCGAAGACGGGCACGCCACAGCCGTCAACACCGACGGCAATATCTTCGACGTTCACACCGGAGAACTGCGCGATTGTGCGGCCGATCATCAATTGCGCCGGATTGGCCGGCTGGTCGTAAGTCTCTACCGGCGCATTCAAGTGGAGCGCAAGCGCAATCATCCCCGTGTGTTTGCCGGAACAGTTATTTTGTAGCACATCGGGCTGCTCGCCCCGTGCGCGCAGCTCACTTGCGACTTCGCGGCTGAATGGCTCATGCGTCCCGCACTTGAGCGCGCTCTTATCCAGCTCAATCTTGCGGAGCATTGACGCCACAGTCTCGGTGTGAACCGGCTCGCCGCTGTGCGAGGCGCAGGCGATGGCGATCTCGCGCGCGTCGAAGCCGAAGCGGTCGGCGGCGCCCGAGGCCACGAGCGCAATGGCCTGGTGCGGCTTGGCCGACGAGCGCAGGTAGGTCACCGTTTCTGGGGCACCAAGCCGTGCCACAATTTTCCCGTCTCCGTCGACGGCGACAACGTGGCCGCGGTGGCGCGATTCGGTAATTGAACCGCGTGTGACTTCAACGAGCGGCTCGGGCGCGGGTATGTTCTGATTATTGCTGTTCTCGCTCATCGGCAACAGAGAGTCCCCGCATCTTACAGGTAAAATGGGGAAAGGCAAAAGTAGGACGGAAGGCATGGTACACCTTCGTTACTTCTGCCTTTTTCGCTCGGTCTGACTTTTACCCTTTTACCTTTTTTTTGCTCTCCGTTTCCCGCCGTAATGCAAAACAGTCAGCTTTACATTACGGCGCCCGAACCGGCAAGCTTCATGATTGTTCGGAACCCAGATGTCGATGCGGCGGCCTCGCACGCCGGAGCCTGCGTCGCCGACAAAATACTCACCGCTATACCGGCCTGCCTCAAGTCTGACGCGTGTGCCGAGTGGCAGGACCGAAGTATCCGCGGCGATGATGCCTTTGCTGGCCGACATGCCGCTCGCCGTTCGTCCCGAAAGGCTGTAAGCCGTTGCCACATAATTCTCTGACCCTTTAGCAGGGGTGACGATTGTGGCGGAAGGTTCTGGCGCCGGGGTGGCGACGGATGGCGAGTCGTTGACTTCGTTAACCGTCGCCGGAGCGGCAGCGGTGACATCAGCCGGCGCGGCGATTTTATCGTTAGACGTCTGTGCTTGCCCAAGCAAATCAAGGGAAGGCGGCGAGTCTCTCTTCTGCTGCGGTGCCGGCTCCTGCCCTTGCTGTCGAGTTGCTTCCTGCCGGATGAACGCCGGCTCGGCTTCTGACGGGGGTGCATCAAAGAGCAGAGATAAGGTAAGAAGCGCGGCGGCCATCGCTGCGCCTCCACCAAAGAGGGATTTCATGGAATCGGGTCTCCTGTCCGTTGCTGATTTTCGACCTTTCAGCAAAGCACCGCGCGAACCTGTTTCTTTCTACGATTCGACCTCTGGCTCTAGGAGTTAAGTAATGTCAGCCGGAGTCGGGGGCTTGCATCCTTGATGCGGTGCGCCGAAAAGAGTTACATAAAAGAAAAACAAGCGAATATCACTATCCGCTTGTTTCATATGGACGGAGAGGCTAACACAAGACTCAGGGGGTTGTCCAGCCGTACCAGACGGGTTGTGGGATATGAAGTCCGCATAATTGAAAGGTTTTAGAGATTTTTGAGAGCCATTCACGCCCGGCTTTGAGTGGCAGCAGCCAGCCATTCGCCTTTGTAAATAATATCGGCCCGGCCCGTCAGCACCACCTCATCATCTTCGCGCCACTCGATTTCGGCGCGTCCGCCGGTCATTTCAACATTAACGCGCCGTTCAGTACGCTCATTGATAACGGATGCCACGACGGCCGCGCATGAGCACGTGCCGGATGAAAACGTCTCGCCCACGCCGCGCTCCCAGATGCGCAATTCGATATTGCTGCGATCGATCACACGCACAAACTCGACGTTAGTCCGGTCGGGAAATTGTGGGTGATTCTCAAGCGCGCGTCCGACCCGCCTCCAGTCCAGTTCCGCAAAATCATCGACAAAGATACAGCAGTTCGGGTTACCCATCTCAAGGGCGGTGACATTGAACGTCCTGCCTTCAACGATAAGCGGGTAATTTGTGACCTGCTCGAACGGTTCGTCCGTCTTCATTGGGATGGATCGGTTGTCAAACCGCGGCCGGCCTAGCTCTGACTCAAACCAATAACTTCCCGGCCCGATGCGTTCGCGCAGGCGGTAGGTCTTAATGCCGGAGCGCGTGCTGAGACGCAACTCCTCGCGTGACCATAGCCCCTGATAATAGAGATACGCGACGGCGCAGCGCGTGCCGTTGCCTGACAAGGCCGCTTCGCTTCCGTCCGAGTTGAAGATGCGCGCAAAAAAATCGGCATCCGCGCTTTCGGCCCGGCTGACAACTACGATGCCATCCGCTCCCGCCCCGTAGTGTCGATCACAGACGCCGCGCACGAACTCGTTTAACGAAGGGATGCCGGCGAGGCGCTCCGCCTCAAAGATAATGTAATCATTGCCGAAGCCCTGGAATTTCATGAATTGCATAAGCGTAATGGGTGACGAGGGACAAGAAAAAGCGCTCCCTTGTAACTTTTCACTGTTTTAAGATCTCCCGGCAAAGGATGCGAGCAGCACGGCGATGGCATCCAGATAGCTGCGGCGCGCGTCCGGCCCTTCCGTGTAGTTGTTAACCATGATCGAGAACACGAGGTGCTCGCCCGCGGCGCTTGTCACGTAGCCGGAAAGCGTCGCCACGGAGTTAAGTGAGCCGGTCTTGGCGCGCACGTTGCCCGCCGCCGGCGTTCCCTTCATGCGGCTGCTCAGCGTGCCGTCCACCCCCGCGATCGGCAGCGCTTCGCGGAAGGCATTGGCATAGCGGTGACGACTCATGTAAGTGAGCAGTTGCACGCTCGTGTTGGCCGTCACCAGATCGTTGCGCGAAAGGCCGGAACCATCTGTCATAAACACCCTGTTTGTCTCAACCCCCGCCTCGCGCAAAAAGGTTCTGACTACTTCAAGCCCTGCATCTTCGTTGGACAGCTTCGAGTTGCCTCCGGCAGCTTTGCCGAGCGTACGCAGGATCAGTTCCGTGTATAGGTTCTGGCTGGGCTTCAGGGTTTTCGCCGCGATGAGGCCGAGCGGCGGTGATAGCTGGCTCGTAATCTCAACAAGCGAGTTGGTCTGAAGTGGAATGTTGGCGCGTTCGCGCGCGTCAATGGTGCGCGAGCGGCCCGTGACCGTCACGCCGCGTTGCGCGAGCGACGAGCGCAGCATGTAAACGAACATGAGCGCCGGGTGAGGGACGGCGACGCTCTCCGAGTATTCCCTGCCGTCGAGCGGTAAGCTGCCGCCGATTTCAAGTCTGTTTTCGCCGAGACCGCGATAAACGCTCAATTCGCTTTTCGTGCCGCGCGGCGTAGTTGTGGTGTGATTCGTGATTGTGATGAGAGGTGTTGGCGGTCCGGTCCGCACGGCGCACGGGGACCCGACGGTCGCGCCGGGTTTGATGAAGAGGTCGATGGAATTATCGTTTACCGTCAAGGCGCTCACTTCTGCGCCGTACCACCATTGCAGGTCATCCCACTCCCAGCCGGAGCCCGGCGGCGCGCCGTTAAAATAGCTTTCGTCGCCGAGCAGATCACCCTCAACGCGCCGCACGCCCGCCGCCGCAATGCGCGCCGCGAGCTCGTCAATCTGCTTATTGTAATCGCCGTCATTGAAGCGGGCCGCGAATGACGGATCACCCCGGCCATAAACGATCAGGTCGCCGCGCACAGTGCCCGCCGCGTCGGGCGGCGCGGGGGCGTAGACAGATGTCTTGAAACGATAATCCGGCGAGAGCCGATCAAGCGCGGCGGCCCAGGTATAAAGCTTCATGTTGGATGCGGGCCTGAGCAGTTTGCCCGCGTTCTCTTCATAGAGCGTGCGCCCCGTGTCGAGCGACACGACCTTGACGGCAATTTGTGCAGCGTCGAGATCAGGATGGTGCGTCACCTCCTGAATCCGCGCCCGCAGTTCTTCGAGCGTTTTTGGCGCACCCGTGCTCGGGGCCGGAACAACCGCGGCGACGGACGCGGCGGGGCCGGTCACCCTTCGCTCGCGCTGTTGCTGCTGCTGCGCGCCGATTGAGGCGACCGCACTGAAACTCAGCGTGAACAGAAGAAGGAAAGGGAGAACTTTCGATGTGGAACCTTTGTTAATTATCATGGCCTTTTCGCCGGACTTAATCTTCTTTCAATCTCGATTAACGGCCCAAGAGAATCTTCAGGAATCAGGGTATCATATTTTCAAACACTCACTTTGCTGTGGCTTCAATACTGGGCGGGATGATTCGTTGACGGAAGATAGCGCTGAGGAAAGTTCCCGGTATCAGCTCGACTCACGTTATTTAGATTATTTTCCCGACATGATCGAGCTGACAAGCTCATCAGTAGTGGCCGTGGCCGTGCCGACTTTGCCGACGACAATACCGGCGGCGTGGTTGGCAAGAATCGCAGCATCAAGCATCGATGCGCCGGCGGCGAGCGCGGCGGCGAGCGTGGCGATCACCGTGTCGCCGGCGCCGGTCACGTCGTAAACCTCGCGCGCCGCCGTCTCGACGTAAACGGGCGTGCGGTTGCCTTCCAGCAACATCATGCCGCGCTCGCCGCGTGTGATCAGCACACAGTCGCAGTTGAGCCGCTCGCGGATCAACTGGGCCGCGCGCCGGAGCCCTTCGTCAGTATCCTCCTCGGTATTCGTCAAGCGCAAAGCCTCATGATGGTTTGGTGTGACCAGCGTCGCGGGGCGGTACGCATCGAAATTGCGAATCTTCGGGTCAACGAGCACCGGCAGGCCGCGCTCATAGGCCGGCGGCAAGATTTCGGCGAGGATGCGCGGCGTCACAGCGCCTTTGTCGTAATCCGAGACGACGAAGGCATCCGCGTCTCGGACGGCCCTTTTCAAGACGCCGATGATGCGGTCTTCGGTCGCGGCGTCAACGGGTGTGCGCCGCTCCCGGTCCGCGCGCACGACGAGTTGAT
>CAYLJO010000279.1:0-7319 GCA_964383905.1 uncultured Blastocatellaceae bacterium | reverse complement strand
CTGCTAAACTAAAGCTACTTTCGGATGCCTTGTTGCCTCAGCTTCGAGTCGCAATATCGCGATGCGCTCAATCATCCATCCGGGCATCCATCAGCCCATGAGGTGTAATTCGCATGCAGAGTAGGAGAATATAGTTCTACTCAGATGCCGGTCGCTCAATCAGGTGGTCAGGCACATCTGGCTTATGAATAGTTCGAGCATTGGACCGTCTCTCAGCACCGCGAAGTTTGAACTCTTGATAATCAATGCCGTCTCTCAGCATGATAAAGGCGTGGATCAGCAGATGGCGTGCGACCGCCACTTTGGCCCGTGCCTGCTCGCGCCGATGCATCACTCGGTAATAGAGCTTCTTGAGTTCCGCATCTTCCCGCGTCGCCTTGATGCCTGCTTCGACCAGCAGGAAGCGCAACACTCTTGAGCCGGCTTTGCTGATTCGCCCCATCCGTTTTCTTTCGCCTGACGAATACTCACGCGGTTCGAGTCCGACATAGGCCGTGACCTTGCGGCTGTTGGCAAAGCGCTCTACCGGAGAGAGCGTGTGAACCAATGCCAACCCGGTCAAAAGCCCGATGCCGGGATGTGTCCGCAGCCGCTGCACATGCTCATCGCCAATGGCTACTTTCTCCAACTCCTTCTCGACCTCAGCTATTCGTCTTTCGACCTCTTCGATCATCTCCAACCAGCCCGCGCGTTGTTGGCTCAGGACTGGCGAGAGCGGCAAGTCGTTGAGCCTGGCGCGTCCTCGCTTTGTCCTCAGCTTCGATTTCAAGACGATACCGGAGCCAAGCGCGATAGCTTGCAGCGAGTTGCGCATCCGGGTGCGCATCTGCACGAGGCGATGGCGGTAACGTAATCGGCGCAAGACTTCGAGACTCTCGAAGGACAAACGGTTGATGCGCGGGAACTCGTCTTTGAGTAAGAGGTCGATGAGCAGTTCGGCGTCCCGCCGATCAGTCTTTTGTCGGGAGCGCGCGCGCCGCCGTATCTCGGTTGCGTCGCCGACCCAGACATCGTGACCCAACTCTTGAAGTAGGCGCTCGAACCATTCGCTGTAACCGCACGCCTCAATGCCGACGAGCACCCGATCATTGAACTGAGAATAGAAGTCGCGGACATCGGCAAGCGAATCGTGGAACAGCCGTTGTTCTTTGATCTCACCATCGGTTGTATCGCACCACTTGATGAGTTGTTGTCTGGTATGGAAATCTACGCCACAATAGATGGTCATGGTGACTCTCCTTTCTTGCATTCAAGCCCGAACGCAAGAGTATGCCTCGCGGCAAGGGAGAGTCATCTGTTTCATCACATCAGGAGGCAGACCTGGAGATTAGCTTTTCTACTTATCCTTCGAGTATTTGCGCCGCCGTGTAAAGGCTCTTGAAGCACTGTGACGTGCGCAAGCGGCACAGTACGCTTCAGAGTAAAGGACGGGCTGTGAACCGGGTAAGATCAGCGACGCCTCAACGGAGTGAAAAACTGAGATGACCGGCAAGTGCGCCTGTAGAATAGAGCTTCATCAATGAGCATTTCCTGACGATCCGCGGCCTTCAATGAGAGCCGTTCCACCAATTACGGAAGCTGGAGATGGTAAGGTGGAAAGATGTTCCGATAAATATAAAACACGAGCTATTGTTGTGGTGCGCTGACCCCCGCGATACCCCGTCGGGGCAGCTGAAAAGTTACCGGTTTTACGTGCCGGCTGCTTGAGTTTCATACTTTTGCAGTAACCGCTCTCCTTCCGCTGTGAGGCCCCCCTGCACCATCGCCAGGTCGATGATTTCACCCCGAGGAGTGGTGCGCGCCTGCGTAAACAGGCGTCTAATGAGGCCGAGACGCTCCATCTCTTGCAAGCGATGCACGGTATCCTGGAACTCTTGTAGGTCAAGCGCGGTGCGACGAAATGGCTCATAGATGATGACGCCATTAGCAATCTGTTTGAGCAGGTCGAGAAACGGTGTTGTCATAACAAGAGCATTGTAGCGTGTCTCACGGTAAGGTTTGAAGCGGCGCGGGGACTTGTGCAATCACGAATTATCCGCAGGGCTGCTCGGGTACCGGAGCGGTGTCGATGAGCCAGGCGTTCAGGTCGGCTTTCGTTTAGGTTTCGGTTGGTAAAGTTGCTATCGGGCGATGGATTGGCTTATGATGCTCAGGCCGCTATTCTGTCGTAGCGCCGTCATCGCTCATTTATTGCCAACTAATGCAAGTGCGTTTCCGGCCAGCAAATATCAGTCTCATAGTGCTCTTCGCGCTGCTCGCCCCGTGGCTGGTCGTCGCACGGGAGTCATCACCGCCTTCACCAGAAATTTCGGCAAGCTCGTCACGACCGGTCTTCCCCCCGCGCCCACTTCCTATTTATACGGATCTCGATGACGACCATAAACCGGATAAGGCTGAGATTCTGTCGAGCGGCGTCCGAAAGGTCATCGATGTCAGGTTCGGCAACGCTCGCAGGAACCAACTCTACTTTGACTCTGAGAGCCCTGACCGCGGCGAACTCCTCTCGGTCGATATTAACCACGATAAACATCCCGACCTGATCTGGATTCCCGAACAAAAGTCGCAGAAACATGTGGTGTGGCTTGGAGACGGTCAGGGAAATTTTGCCATCGCTAAGGATACGGAATCGTTTGGCCCTGAGATCAATGCATTACTCGGTTGGGACGATGAATCCGGTTCGCATGCTGGCCAGGGAAACAGCGATCCGGCCCGCGCTTTAATTACTCCGGTCTCAAAGGATCTCGCACTCGGCAGCACTGGCCGGGCTGAGATTGGAGCTAAGACTCAGCTATTTTTGATAACTGCCGACGGTTGCCGTGAACTGTCAACCCACCTGGATCTCCTTCACGAGCGAGGTCCTCCACCAAACCTTTTTAGAACCCTCTAATATCAGCTCAGCGATAACTCGTAGCGGCATACGCCAACGGTTAACCAGGTGGACGCAACTGTACCAGGGTTACCTCGCGCTCACTCGGCTAAGCCTGTTGTGATGATCCCTATTTTCGAGATCACCACAGTCTAATGGCGTAGCGACCCGCAATACAGATCAAAATCAGAACTGATCGGCAAGCCAAGGTCATTTCTGGCTGCACACCAGCAGTTTATGAAGGCTTTCAAATGATAATAGCAATACTCGACCGGGAAGACACACGGGTACCGGATGATTTATTCGTTGGGGACAACTTACCGTCGCGGCATGGCGTCCGCGGTCTGCTTTGTTTGATCGGAGCTTTCGCCGTGATAGTCGGGCTGGCCACTGCAAGCGTCGCTCAAACAGCCCAGCCAAGCCCGTCTCCATTTCCCCAGGGGAACCCATCACCGACGACAAAGTCGTCGATCCCCCAACGCCTAAACCTGCAGACGGCCACCGACCTTTTAATCGCTCGTAATTTAGCAGTCATGGCGGCCCGCTATAACGTCGATATTTTGCGCGCCCAGCGCATCGCCGCCGGCCTCAGACCGAATCCGACCATGACTTTTAGCGCCACCCAACTCACCATTCCCCGGAATTTCCAGCACCCGAGCTTCTTTATTCACACCGACCCGGATAATGCTGCCGCTAACAGCCAGTACACCGTTGAAGTCGACCAGTTGATCGAGCGGGGGGGCAAACGCCGCCTTCGGACCGCGCAAGCCGACCTCAACACGCAGGCCGCTGAAGCCCAGCTCAAGGACGCCATCCGCCAGCAGATTTTTCAGCTTCGGTCAGCTTTCTTCACCGCCGTCCTGGCGCGTGAGAACCTGACCGTCGCCCGCGAAAATCTGGAGCACTTTTCTCATACCCAAAGGATCTCTCGCATACAAGTCAGTGAAGGGTACCTGGCCCCCGTCGACCTCAGGCGCGTCGAGCTTCAACTGCTACAGTTCGATAAAGACGCCGTCACGGCCGAGCAGACCTATCAACAGTCAGTGCGCGACGTGCTGAATCTGATCGGCTCGGGTGACGCGCCCTCCTCCATATCATCGACGCAGTTTCTCACGGCCAGCGCGCCGGCCGCTAAAACCAATACGGACGCCGAGCTGGAAATGATCCAGGGCGATTTAGCGATTGATCCCGCCTTGATCAGCATCGACGAGCTGCGAAGGCTCGCGCTCGCCAACCGCCCTGACGTCAAGGCCGCCCAGTTGGCCTATGAGGCGGCTCAGACCGGGGTCTCACTCGCTCAGTCGCAGCGCATCCGAGATATCACAATCGGCGGTCAGTTCTCGCGCAATGGCAGCGACAACACCGTCGGAGTAGTGATGGGCGTGCCGCTGGCGATCGGGCCACGGGCTCACGCCGCCATCTCCCAGGCGGTTTCCACCAGACTACAGTCAGAGGCCCAATTAAGGCTGGTCAAGACGCAGGCGCTGACGGATGTCGAGAAGGCATTTACCGCCTATCGAATCAGCCGCGACCGCCTGCGACTGTACACGGGCAGCGCATTGCAGATGGCGGCTGACGTGCGGCGGATCGAAGAGGCCTCGTACCGAGAGGGGGCGAAGGGGTTGTTGGATTATCTGGACGCGCAGCGCACGTATAACCAGACGCGGGTGGACTACAACCAGGCGCGTTTCGATTTTCTGATGAGTCTCTATCAGCTCGAGTTTGCCGCCGGGACCCCGATTGTGAGGTAAGAGCTGAGAATACGACCTGACTTCAAATTCGGCAGGGACAGCTATGATCAAAGACACGACACTGGAAGAGACTGAAGAGACACTTCACACCACGAGCAAGGACACGGCCACCGAGGAAGGCGCGCCGGCGGTGACGCCGCCCCACTTCCCACCGACTGCCGGTCAGGGACCCGACACCTCGTCCGTGCCCGCCGCCAAGCCGAGCGGAGGGGCAAGCGAAGCTTCTGCCGTAACTGAAGAATCGACCCAGGCCCGGCGAGCAGCGCCGGGGCGGGAGAATCGTCGTGCAATTTACATCGTGTGGATTATCGTCGGCGCGATCCTTGCAGCAATCATGATGATCACCAGCTTGTTACTGGCCCGGAAGGCGAAAGTCACCGCCGCCGGGGAAAAAGCTGCGACTTCGGAGACCTCAGCCGCTAATGAGCCGCTGTCACCGGATCAGCGTGCGGCCATCAGCGTCGAAGTGGTGCAGAAACAGACCGTCCAGTCAGGCGTCACGGCGCCCGGAAAAGTGACGTTCAATGGCAACCGCGTGACACCGGTCTTTTCGCAATTCTCCGGGCGGCTCGTGCGGCTTGACGCGGAGGTCGGCATGGTGGTGCGCCCGCGCCAGGTGATCGGCACTATTGACACACCCGACATCGTCTCAGCGCAGGCAGATTACCAACAGGCATTGACATCCGAACGCTCTGCGCGGACATCGCTCGACCTTCTCAGGCGCACACGCGAAAGGGCGGAGAGGCTCGTCGCCGCGGAGGCCATTCCCAGGCGTGATTTACAACAGGCCCAGGCGGATGAGGCCCGCGCTGCTGACGACCTCCAGCGCGCCCAATCTGCGGTCGCCGCTGCGCGCGGACGTTTGCTGAGCGCCGGTATAAGCGATGATGAAATCAATCGTCTGACGGCGGGCGTCCGCGCGGTCAATCGTCTTGTTCCGCTTATTGCTCCGATCGGCGGCACGATTACAGAGCGCAAGGCAGGTCTGGGGCAGGTCGTCCAGGCGGGCGCGGGTGATCCATTGTTGATGATCGCCGACCTCTCTTCCGTATGGGTTATGGCTGATGTTTACGAGGATCAGATTGCCAGTATGCGCGTTGGCGCGCCGGTTAAGATCAAGACTCCTGCCTACCCGGCCGAAACCTTTGCCGCGCGCGTTGATCAGATCGGGTCGACACTTGATCCGGACAAGCACACCGTGGCGGTCCGCTGCATTGTGCCGAACCGTGGCGGGCGCCTTAAACCAGGCATGTTTGCCTCTCTGATCCTCAGTTCCTCGGCCCCACAAACCGCGCTCACCGTTCCGGCTTCTGCGATCATCACCGAAGGTGATCAGCATTCCGTCTACGTTGAAGAGTCGCCCGGTCACTACGTCAAGCGTCCGGTGGAAACGGGGGCCGAGACGGAAGGTGCAGTAATCATCCGTTCCGGGCTTACGGAAGGCGAGCGGGTGGTTGTCCGCGGCGGCCTTCTTATCTCCGGGCGAGATTAGACACGCATAAATCTTCCGGATGTTGGGCCGGACACAAAGATAACCATGATGGGTAAGCTGATTGATTTTATCCTCCGCGAGCGGCTCCTGGTCGTTGCGCTCGCCATCCTGCTGTTGGGCGGCGGGCTCTACGCCTTTAAACATCTTAATATTGAAGCCTACCCGGACCCCGCGCCGCCGATCATCGAGGTCATCGCCCAGAACCCCGGCTGGTCCGCCGAAGAGATGGAGCGACTGATCACCGTCCCACTTGAGACCCAGCTCAACGGCATGCCGGGTATTGACAGTATTCGCTCGATCTCGCTCTTCGGTCTGACCGACATCAAGTGCTACTTCGGTTTTGAAACGGACTACAACTATGACCGGCAGGAGGTCCTTAACCGTTTACAGATGGTCACCCTCCCGTCGGGGGTGCAGCCTCAACTGTCACCCAGTTCCGCGGTCGGCGAGATCTACCGCTACCAGTTGGTCGGGCACGACCATAGTGTGATGGATCTGAAAGTCGCCGAGGACTGGATCCTCGAAAGACAGTTCAAACAGGTGCCGGGCGTTATTGATGTCGTGAGCTTCGGCGGCCCGACCAAGGAGTTTCACGTCGATCTCGACCCGCGGAAGCTGATCGCTTACGCCGTCTCCGTCCCTCAGGTCATCGCCGCCATCTCGAACAGCAACGCTAATGTCGGCGCGAGCTATCTGATGATCGGCGAGCAGAGCTACAACGTGCGCGGCATCGGGCTCTTTAAGGATGAAGAGGACATCGGCAACGTCGCGGTCACGACCCATGGCGGCACCCCCCTCTACCTCAAACAACTGGGGGAAATAAGTATCGGGGCCAAGGTGCCGCTGGGCCGTGTCGGCAAGGACAATGATTCGGATGTCGTCGAGGGGATCGTGCTGATGCGGCGCGGCGAGAAGTCGCTCCCGACCCTTGAGCGGGTGCGCCAGAAGGTCGAGCAGCTCAACAACGGGATTTTGCCGAAAGGGATGAAGGTCGTTCCCTATTATGACCGGACGGACCTGATCAACATTACGACCCACACTGTCACACACACGCTCATCATGGGCATGGTGCTTGTCGCATTCATCCTGCTCGCATTTCTCGGTGATTTGCGCGCCTCGCTGATCGTGGCCCTCTCGATCCCGCTCTCGCTCCTTTTCACTTTCATCCTGATGGTGCTGCGCGGTGATTCGGCCAACCTGATCTCGATGG
>CAYLJO010000278.1:0-7377 GCA_964383905.1 uncultured Blastocatellaceae bacterium | reverse complement strand
CTCATGCTCGGCACTATCTGATGCCGGGCGAGCAATCTTTGATAGTCGAAGGCCGCATACTGCACTGCGCGATCGCTCTCGATGGAGAACTCCGCTGGCCGGACACCTCGCCTCCAAAGCCATCTCCAACGCCGCCAGCGCCAAACTCACCTCAAGGGTCGCCTGCATCGACCAGCCGATCACCTTCCGGCTTGCCAGATCCAGAATCACGGCCAAATACAGCCATCCCTCACGCGTCGGCACGTAAGTAATCGAGCCGGCCCAGACGCGGTCGGTAACGGCGACCTCCGTGACCGCAAAGCGGCGGGCCAGGACGTTGGCGGCCACCGGGTGCGGGTGCCGCGAGTCAGTCGTCGTGGGTCGCCCCCGTCGGTGCACTTTTACCCGCAAGCCTTCGGCGCGCATCAAGCGGGCGACTCTTTTGCGGCCACATCGCTCGCCCCGCGCATGCAACTCAGCATGGATCCGCGAGCTACCCTAAGTGCGGCGGCTTTCTTGATGGACGGCGCGAATCTGCACCCGCAACTCTTCGTCACGCCTGGCTCTGGCGCTAGAGGCACGCTTGCGCGCGGCGTGGAAGCCCGCGCACCTGACGCCGAGCACGCGACACATCAAGGCGACCGAGAACTGCGCTTGGTGCGCTTTGATGGCAGCGTATTTCATCGCGATTCCTTGGCGAAGTACCGGGCCGTTTTTTTTAGAAAGTCGCGCTCTTGGCGCAGCGTCTCGACTTCCCGGCGCAAACGTCGGAGTTCTTCCTCTTGGCTGGGCAGCCGTCCATTGCCGGGGAAGACCTCTGTTGCCGATTGCCCCTCGCGGCCTTCAACTTGCCGCCGCCAGTTCCGCAGCAGATTAGCCCCGACCCCCAGCTCGCAGGCCACCTGCGCTAAAGGCTGCTCGCCACAAGTGGCGAGCCGGACGGCTTCCAGTTTGAATTCGCGAGTAAATTTTCTTTTCGGTTCAGCCATGAACACCTCCATGCCCGAGCATAACATCGAGCATCATCTGGGTGTCCATCAAACCGGGTCAGGTTCACCGGAGCGTCTACACATTCCCTGCTATTTCGCTCTACCTCGGTAGAAGTGGCGGAAGAGAATTGTGGACCAGCCTTGATAACTTGTAATAATCTTCCGCCTGATATACTCTAAGTCAAGCCCCCTTTTTAAACTATTCCATTTAATGCCTGTTGGCGCCGTGCTGTCCCTTCCTAACGTCGCCAGTCAGCATTGAATGCCGTATAGTCCACGGGTTCATAAAAACATGAACCTTTAACATGGAGGAGCTTGAGATGGCACAGCAAAACAGACCTGGTCAGGGCGGTGGCGGCCAAAGCGGCAGCGGTGGCGGCCAACAGGGTGGCGGCGGTCAGAAAGGTGGCGGCCAGCAAGGCGGTGGCGGCCAGGGCGGTCGTCAGGGTGGCGGCCAAGGTGGCCAGCAGGGCGGCGGCGGTGGCGGCCAAGGCGGTCGTCAAGGTGGTGGCGGTGGCCAGCAGGGCGGCGGCGGTCAGAAAGGTGGCGGCCAGGGCGGTCGTTAGAACAACCATCAGCACAGCCTAACCTGTAATGATAATTAGAAAGTTGTTGAAGGGTGAGTTATGAGACGACTCACCCTTTACTTTTTGAGCCATTATTCACTCCGACCGCACGGAAATATCCGAGCCTGCATCAGCGACGATGAAGTGCAGCGCCTTGCGGAGAGGTGTTAGGTTATGAGTGATCTGTGAGGTTTAGAGGAAGCGGCGCTGCTTAATCATCACCGCGATGCCATACCTCCCATCGGCCTGTGGCTCCGTACGAACGACTGTGCCTCGCATCACCACGAGTGGCCCCTGCGCCGGGCCTGTCGACAGACGAGTGACAATCGACACCTTCGCCCCTTTCTCGACGGGCCGCGTCAGCCGCAGGTAGAACCCGCCGGCGCTGAGGTTATCGAGGGTGGTGGTGGCCTCAAACCTGTGGCCGTGTTGATCGAGGGCGCGGAGGGTGGCCGGGAACGGTTGATAGATCCGTGGTTTGCGGCGGCGCTCGATCCCGCCATCGGATGCCAGGTTCGGCTCCATGATCAGAAATCGCTGCAAAATTGTTGCTAACTGCTCGAAATCAAACGGCTTGATGAGGTATTCGTCGCACCCTGCCGCAAACGCCGCCTCCTCAAACCCAAACCCATCGTAGGCCGTGATCGCCACAATCGGAACATGACATAACTCCTTGACTTCACGCAGAGAGCGCGCCGCCGCCAACCCATCCACCACCGGCTGACCCAAGTCCAGCAGGATCAGATCAGGACACCTCCTGCTGGCTACCTTGATGGCTTCCCGGCTGTTGACGGCTTCCCTCACCTGGTAACCGCAGACCTCTAGAGTGCGCCGCAGCATTAAGCGGGTGTCCTCATCATCCTCGACCACCATGACAGTTCGATAGGCTGTTGCGTATTGAGCCATCCGCAGAATGCCTCACTATGGATTGAGCTAAAGAATGAATAGGATGGGGATCGATTGCAGACTGAGGCCCTCAAGGATCATCATGCCTGCCAAGAGGCAGGTGATGACCAGGACCACCTCAGACATCCCATGCCGAAATATGGATTGCCAGCCGAAGTGCTGTCAGGCGTCAAATGCGTGCGAGCTAGCCTATACTGCCAAGCTTAGCCGCTGCTCTCCTGTCTGCAAGTTCCTTTTTTACCACGTAGGTGAGTTACCTCAAGTCGCCGTTTGAGCTTGGTTTGGACGGCGTCAGCCAGCCTCCAAACTTCATCCATAAAATCAAGCGAGTCATCCCGCATGGCAAGGCGCTTGATCCGCGCCAGATCACCGAGACAAATCATCAAATCTTCGGCTCTGAGCGAAAGCATCTCGTCGCCGGCTTCCGCCAGTGACTGCTTTGTAGTAGTATTTGTGTACATCATTTTACTCCTTTCCAAATGAAGTGGGTGGTGTGCGGGACGAGAGAGCAAAAGGCGAAATGCTCTCTTGTCCCATTCGCTTTTAGTGCGCCGTTTCAAAGTAGCGCTTAAGTAGTCTCGGTGCGGCTCGGTGTTTGCAGGGTTGGTTGCTGCGATACGCCTTGCACTGGCAGGCTCCGTTCGCTTCGTAAATCTCGTTGGATTCGCTCAGAACCAGCAGCGTCTCGTCGTCGAACGTCATGTACGGATTCTCTTCAATCATCCGCTTAGCTTTGACTATCGCGGTTTCCCAGCGTCGGTTGCCGCTCGCTCTGTCGAACGCCTGTTGGATGATCTGCTCCATCTTGTCTTGTTTTAGATTCAGCATTGCACGTTGCTCCCTTCGGTGTGACTCGAACCCGTGTTGCCGCCGCCAGAGCGAAAATAGTTCTTTGAATCCGACACACCGAAGACGCTTTAAGCGTGAATGTGTTCTCGAAAGTGTCCATAAACGGAAATAGCCGCCTTTGCGGCGGCTGTAACTGATTGACTCCGAATGGCGTCCCGTACGGGATTCGAACCCGTGTTGCCGCCGTGAAAGGGCGATGTCCTAGGCCTCTAGACGAACGGGACATGACCTGCCGTCACCAGAGCGACTTAATACTGTGAGAGCGATCCGGCACTCGTGCGGGCCCACTCACTTCCCGTATGCCTTTTCGATTGATGACGTTAACACAACTTACCGTACATCTAAAAGAGTGTCAACCGGGCAACCCTTTGTGCGCCGCAGTGCGTTGCTTTAACGCCCGAAGCACGTCTGATTCGGGCGTGCCGCTATAAGCAGGCTGTCTCATTAGACCGAGAGGGCTGTGGCCAAGAAGGTTCAATTTCCTGGACCCCTGATATCTTCTTACCGTATTGGTGTGGTCTGAAATGTGGGCCGGGCTGCGCGCTTCTTCAAAGGTTGGACAGGGCCTGCATCGTTACGGCAGCAAAGATGAGCAGCGATAAAGCCCACGCGGACAAATATGCGTGGCAGGCGTCAATCTCTTCCGACCGCAATTAGCTTCACACCGCCTTAGAATCCGCTATATACTTACAGGCGTCGGCCGCTTCGCTGTAACTCAATTATCCTGGGAGGGCATCAGGGCAACCGGTGGCAGCGTTGGAACATGACTTGACCCGTTTGCTCTTCTTCGCACAAACAATCCATCGCCGTTCGCCTTGAACTTGCGATCCCGGGTCATTAGATCTTATCCACCCGGCAGACGCTTGACTCCGCCCAAGTGAGGTATAAAGACAATGTTTAAATCTCTTCTCTCTCTTCCTGTGATGACCGTGGCCTTCGTCATGATGTTAGCTTCGGGAGGGGCCCACATGGCGGCGGCGCAAGATAGCAGCGCGGGCGGGGGATCGCATGACAACTCGAGCCCTGCGGCGGCAGATGTTTTGGGCGGACCCGTGACGTTCAGACGCTCGACCGCCACACGCTCTACGAGAACTTCAATCCGGCCGGTCGCGCGCAGGTCGAGGCCCTCGAATACTGCCGGGAAACCGTCGGGGAGCGCAGAATCTTATGCCAAGCAGGGCGAGGCCTACCTCAATTCAAAGCATTATGCGGAAGCGATTGAGGCTTACAAGAAGGCGATTCGTCTCAAGCCGGACTACGCAGAGGCGCAGTACCGCCTGGGCTGGTTGTATAACGAGATGGAGGAATACGCGCAGGCCGTCGAGCCCCTCCAGCAGGCGATCCGGTTTGACCCCGAATTTGCCGAGGCGCACAACGAGCTCGGCTTCGCCTACCGCAACTTAAAGCGCTACGACGAAGCGGTGGCAGCATACAAGCGGGCGCTCCGCGTGAAACCCGATTACGCCGGCCCTTACTACGAGATCGGTTGGGTCTCTAATGAAAGGAACCAGTTCGCGTCGGCGATCGATCCGCTCAAGCAGGCACTGCGCATTAAACCTGAGTACCCGGAGGCCTATAATGAACTCGGCTACGCTTATCGAAAACTGGGACGCTATACGGAAGCGGTCGATGCTTACAAACGCTCGCTCCGCCTCAAGCCGGACAATGCGACGGCCCACTTCGGCCTCGCCGACACCTACTTTTACAACACCAACCAGTACCAGGACGCGATTGAGGAGTACAGGCAGGGGCTTCAGTTCTCGCCTGATAATGCCACGGCATACTACAATCTGGGCTGGTCATATAATGAGCTGAAGCAGTATGCGGAGGCGGTCGAGTCGCTCAAACAGGCGATCCGCGTGAAACCCGATTACGCGGAGGCTTATAACGATCTGGGCTACGCGTACCGCCGGCTGAACCGTCCTGCCGACGCGTTAGACGTCTACAACAGCGCGGTCCGCCTCAAACCCGATTACGCGTTGGCCTACTACGGGCTGGGGGATACCTATTATCACGACACCAAGGAGTATGCGAAGGCGGTTGAGGCTTACAAGCAGGGGCTTCGTTATAAGCCGGGCAATGCGATAGCCCTGAACAGTCTGGGCTGGCTGTATAACGAACTGGGCCGGTCCGCGGAAGCGATCGGGCCGCTCACGCAGGCGATCCGCCTCAAACCGGAATACGCCGAAGCGTATAATGAACTTGGCTACGCATATTACAGGCAGGGCCGGTCTGCGGAAGCGATCGAATCTTACAAACAGGCGATCCGCCTCAGCAAGGGTTTCGCCCTGGCCCATTACAATCTGGGTAACGCATACGTTTCGCTCGGAAATCGTAGCGCGGCGATGGAACAGTACAGAATACTGCTGGCCCTCAAGTCTAATTATGCCGCGCAGCTTTATAACCAGATCAACAAATGAGTCAACCGGTGAGCTTTCAAGGCGGGACGATGGGTGATTAATAATCACCTGTGTAACCAGCATGGGGGCAACGGTTCCCTCGCAGCTTGGGGAAGATTAACGTCTATTCAGCGCTTCTTCGCTTTCGCCGGCCGGCCTTTTTAGATTTTGCGGCGCGTCCGTTTTTCCGGCGGAAACGTTTCACCCCCTCCCCGATCAATTCTTCGGCGCGGTCGGGTCCGAAGCGCCCGATCGGCTTGAAACGCTTCCCCTTGATGGTGTTGTAGGAAACGAAGAAATATTCGATCTCGTCAACCAGATTGCGATCTAAATCTTTGAGCGAGCGGATGCCGCGGTGGCTCGATGAGTCGGCGGCCAACGCGATCAGCCTGTCGTTGCGCGTGGTCTGGCCGTCCCGCTCCGTCTGCTCCGCTTCAATTACGCCGATCAGGCGGGAAGGAACAAGGCAGCCGGTAAAGGCCGGCTCGTCCATCAGCACCAGCACGTCGAGCGGATCATTATCGTCGCCGAGAGTGGACGGGATGTACCCGAAATCAAAAGGGAAGATGGCCCCGGCCGGCAACACTCCGCCGAGCTTGAACAGACCGTGCTTCCCGTCGTAGTTGAACTTGTTCCGGCTCCCCTTCGGCGTTTCGATAATCACGTTCAGCTCACGAGAATCAGCGTCGAAGGCCTCTAACTGAGAGAGATGTGCGGTGGCGGAAGATTGTACCGGCATACGTCTCCTTCTAAATTAAGGGTAAGGGACACCGCTGCAAAAGATTTGAATATAGCAGCAACCCACGCACACCTTGAAGCCTGCCTACCTGAGCCGGGCTTTTCCTTTTTTAGCCAGCCCCATCGGGCATAGATGCTGTGCGCAAAAAATTGTATGATGCAGCGCCTTTGGTCTTCTACCCCTTCCGACCGTTAGGCGAAAGGTGGTCTCTCGTTGGAACCGGTTGTCACTGACGCTGCCGACTTCGACGCCGCGGCGCAAGTACCCGCCAGGTTGCCGCGCGAGCGGCGGCTGAACCTTCTCCCGCTGATCGTCGTGATTTTTTTCATTGTATCGGGTGGGGCTTACGGCCTCGAGCCCATCGTCAGCGCGGTGGGCGCAGGCTGGGCGGTGGTGCTGGTCGCATCGGTCCCCGTGCTGTGGAGCATGCCGATTGCGCTGATGGTCGCTGAACTGTCGAGCGCGATGCCGGAAGAAGGCGGCTATTATGTCTGGGTGCGCAACGCCCTGGGAGACTTCTGGGGTGTGCAGGAGGGCTGGTGGACCATCGGCTACACCGCCGTTGATACGGCGATCTACCCGGTGCTGTTCGTCAATTATCTGGCCTATTTCTACCCGCAGCTTCAATTCAATGTGAGCAGTCCGACTTCATGGGGCACACTACTGGCGCGCTGGTTGATCGCCGTCGCGGTGATCGCCACCGCGCTCGCCGTCAATTGGCGCGGCGCGCGGGCCGTCGGGCACAATGCTGCTTTGAGTACCGGGGCCGTATTGATCCCTTTTGTCGTTCTCGTGACCGCCGTCCTGCTGCGGAAAGGCGCGCCGGGCGCGGCCTTTTCGGCGGTGGCGCTTGATCTGGCGAGCAACCGTAACGCGGGATTGCTAGCCATCGGACTCTCGACCGCCATGTGGAATTACATGGGATGGGACAACACCTCGACCTTTGCCGG
>CAYLJO010000277.1:0-7461 GCA_964383905.1 uncultured Blastocatellaceae bacterium | reverse complement strand
GTGGGTGAGAACCCAGGTGTCTGAATATTTGTTTCAATATTTTTGATATCAATAGATATTTTCCATGATCAAACAATATTTACTTTATTCGTTTATGAAAATAGTATATATTGCATTCCTTTGATTCTTCCCTTGCGCTACTTTCAATCGGCCGTAGTGAGAAAAACTTATGCGTGTTATTGTTGAAAACATTGAGTATATGGATGTCGGTGAGGCTTCAGTCTTTTTGAAAGTCTCAGCCTCAAAAGTCTCGAAGATGATCAAAGCCGGTCGTGTCCGCGGCTTTAAAGACATCACGGATGAGCGAAGAGTGCTTATCCCCGTAGGTGACCTTGAAAAACTCAAAGGTTTAAAGCCGGTCGGAGCATTAACTGAGATCAACCCGGAGGGTAACGCTCAAGCGGCATGACCTTATTCAGTTTCAGTCGTTTGGATTCTTGTTCTGGTCCTTTTTTGGTGTGGATCTGCGCTTTTTCCGTTAAGTCTTTCGGCTAGGCTTCAGAGAGGAGGGTGACCCGATGTTTGTAATTAGTTGCGCAAACCAAAAAGGTGGGGTCGGTAAAACCACCACGGCGGTTTCCTTGGCCACCGACTTCGCGATGAGGGGGTTCAAAACTTTATTGATCGATAGCGATGCCCAAGCCAACGCGACCGGGAACTTTGTCAGCGCCGGTAGCTTCACCCACTCCCTCTATGACGTGGTGGTTGAAGAAGGAGATATGCAGTCGCTACCCATCAAAGACGTGGTTATTCCCACCGGGATCGATAACTTGGATTTAGTCCCCTCAAGGCTCAAGCTCTCCACTTTTGATATGCAGCCTCCGGACATGATCAACATTCTGAAGGCCAAACTGACGGAGGTTTCTGACATTTACCAATTCGTTCTCATCGATAACCCCCCTTCCCTCAGTCAGTTACTGATGGCGAGCCTGATCGCATCGACTCACGTCCTGATTCCGGTCGCTGCCGAGCCGATGGCTCATGACGGGATTGATGATTTTCTCCGAACTTTTCACCGCGTAGCCAACCGATCGAACAAGAACTTGACCTTACTGGGCATGGTCACAACCAAATTCGATGGCCGCCTGGCCGTTCACGGTAACGTTCACCAGCAGCTCATCGAACGCTATCCGGATTATGTATTCGATACAATTATTCATCAGAACTCCAAATTGGTTGAGAGCCCGGCATTCCACAAACCGATCCAGGCTTACGCTCCGCAATCGCGCGGCGCCCAGAACTACACCTCCCTGGCCGACGAAATACTGGCGCGTATCGGTAACCCAAAGCCTAAGCTTACCAATGCTTTAACAGAATCATCAGGGCAAATTAGTGCAAAATGATGGGTTTTAAATCTAACCAAATGCCTGCCAATAGTGAAGACCGCGACCAGGGTAAAGTGAAGCCTTTTAGGACATCAACAAGGCTTAAACTTCCTCCTCGTGAAGAGAAGCCGGAGGACGACTCTGTTTACGATCGGTTTTTAGGCGCCTTCGAAAGGAAAGAGGCTCCTCCGACGGTAAATACTGAAAACCAAAGAGATAAAGGTACTAATTCCGTCGAGACCTCTCTGCCCTCAGCGCAAGATATCGCCAACTTAAGACCGGTCGAGCAAAGAGCACATACTAATCTCATCACACGCGAAGCCCCGAATCTCGGAACCCCTTCACCAGAAGGTCGCGTCTTATATAATCAACGGTTCGACATTGACAGGTTCATCCGAGATATTAATAAGGTGTATCGGCTCAACGGCGGCGAATCCGCTGTTTTACGCTCTCTTCTCGAGATGTCTCACGCTCAGGGGAAGGACGAGTGTGAAGTGACGGTTCCGAGGGTCATGTCACAAACAGGACTCACGGAGCAAAGGGCCCGACGCAACCTAAAATCGCTTCGGAACAAAGGCTGGATACATCTAGTCAAAGAATTCGACCCCTACAAACATACCGCAGCAATTTATAAAGTCTCCATCTCTCCTCATAAATAGTTGGTTTTATTGTTTTTACTCAAATTTTGATAGGGTATCATTGTTCTGATACCCTATCAAGGTTTTTACCTTAACCTTCTTTGTCAAGCACTTCTCCTTGGCGTGCGCGGTTAATACCGTCTTTTCAAAAACACTTGAGGGGTATTAACAAAATAAGAGGGTATCAGATAATTGATACCCTCTTATTTATTTCTGACCCTATCAGTTTATTGATACCCTATTAAATCTCCGATACCCTATAAAACTTATGAAGGGGTATCGCTGACCCGATACCCCTTCAAGACTCTGATACCGTATTAAATCTTTGATACCCGATTAAATTTTTAAGATGGAATCATTCCACTGATACTCTCTTAAAATGCCGGTAGCCTCTCAGAAAAAAGAATCCCTATTAAAAAAATAACAGATTCTCAAGCCTGAACAAATTTAGTAAGAATGGTGGTTGGGGGGCGCTTTCCTGAGCCCGCCACTACATCTGATCTTAAGAAGAGTGAATCGCAACAACAGATGAAGGGGTCGGTGAGATGAAAATATTTTTACAGGGGATTCAAAGTAAGTGATGAGGAGCTAGATTAGGGGGGCTGAAAAGATTAAGGCCTGAAGCGCTCTTGAGCCGTAGACTTTGGAGCGCTTCAGGCCAAAACCTTTAACCCGCTTGATGGCGGGCAGGCGGAGCTTTGTTTGTGGAGACAAAACTGACATTTATCCTATCGACCTGCATTCGGCTGTCAAGCCTCTTACGAAAGGACCGAGTATGATACGGGCGGCGACCTCAACACGATTGTTCGTCAGACGCACGACTCTTCACGAAGGAGAATATCGCACAAATTTCCGCCAGGTTGATCGAGATGCCATTCAGGTGGTGACCTCGGACGAAGCTTGCCGGGTGACGAACTTGATGAGCAAAATCTATTTTCGACTCATCGATGCGCCCGGCCAGTTTATCGAGAGGGAGGGAGTGCTTCGGTTCACCGGCGAGGATAGGGAAGAGAAGTGGGTCACAGCCTGGGAGCAGTTGACCGCCATGCTGGGTGTTGCTTCGGCGACGGCTCAAAAAGCCCTCCATTGGCTGCACGAGAAGGGCGTAATTGGTTATGACGCGCACCGGAACGGAGTCGGTATTCGCATTTTCATCAACCGCGCAACTGCTTCCATCGGAAATACCCAAGCGGCAGCCCGACCAAAAATTTTACGGTTTTCTCATACTTCACTGAGTGGCGCTCACACTTCACAGGGTGATACGCGCTTTAATGACACCTACGGTGATTTAGAGGACTTAGACACAGATTTAAACCGACGCGCGCCACAAAACGGCGCGGAGACAAACCGGGTGGATAAAACGTCTTCCGCACCCGCGAACGCTTCCCCTCAGAACTTACCATTGATCACAAAGCAGAAGGGAAACGTAAGTCGGTTCACTCAAACTGCTGCGCCGGGCACGGACTCGATCGATGAGATCGTCAGACGACTCAAGTGCGAGTTGGAGCCCGCACTCCATACCGCCGCCGCGCAAGCCGCGAGGCTTGAGCACGAGCGCACCCGCGACTGGTTAGACAAACACGGCATCCCGAAGGCCACCAGAGTGGCGCACAAGGAGGCCTACAACGTGCTCAGAAGCCACGGCGTGATCAACACCTCGGCCGAGCGAACGCGCTCAGGCCTCGAGGTCGGTCCGCGTCATGAGACGCCGAAGGCCGTGCCACTCCCGCCGGAAGGGATCAAAGAGATGGCCGAGATGTGTATGGCGATGCTGGAGACGCACGGCCAAGCCATTGATGTAACACTCTCGCAGGTCAGCATTGAGGCCGGTGGATACCTCCTGGCGGAAGACGCGCCACGGGTGCGCGAGTTAGCACTATCAATGGCTGGCGTGACCAGCTGAAAGCTTGAACCACCATGCCCCTTGAAAGAGGATGGTGGTAGGGGATCGGATCCAATTTTAAGGGCTCGGATGACAGGCGTATGCAGAATCAAACGGATATTCTCTTCTCGTTACTGCTGCCGGAATTAGAGCAGTAGCAGGTTTGGAGCTCCATCAGCCTATATTTACATGGGATGGGATTGATCACCCGCAGGAGCCAGTTACTTACCGCTGGGGTCAATCCGTGGCATTAACCCTCTCGCAGCCGCCTTCTTATCTGCAGCGGTTCTTGCCCAGAGGTTATGGCGGGAAAGATTGGCTCTGTTTCGATCTCAACGGTGAAGCCTTTGAGTTATGGAGGTTGGAGTTGCAGGGCGACGAGGTTGATTGGGGCGATGGCAGACTGGCGTCAGGCGTCTTCTTGATTCGCTGAGAAAAGATGATTCAATCACAAGATCCCACGCGACACAGACTATTCTGAGGCAGACCAGTTTCAATGAGACTGAGCTCAGGGATATCTTGGGTCCCGAGTTTGCATCGCTTTCAGAAAAGTACTTTGTCTACAGTTCCGAAGAAGACCGGTTTACATGGCGGCATGAGCAGATAAAGAGACCCTCCGGCATCACCGACAAGCGACTGAGAGAATTGTACGCCGGCGATTACCAGAAAGCGATAGATTCGATAATGCGGTACAGCTTACAACCTAAGGTCACGACCGGACGTGTATTCGATTTGCTGCTCGAAAGGGACTTCTTCCGTGCCGGACTAGAATTGTATTGCAACGAGCTCTAAGTTTAGAATGCCAGTGAATGGTCATCTC
Organism: uncultured Blastocatellaceae bacterium; assembly: GCA_964383905.1. GTDB lineage: Bacteria > Acidobacteriota > Blastocatellia > Pyrinomonadales > Pyrinomonadaceae > CAYLJO01. Next base: position 2,796 of record CAYLJO010000277.1, on the reverse strand, counting down.
ATGAGAAACCTCTATCGGGCTGTTATGGGCCTACTCTTTTTCATTTCCTCTGCAACGCTTGCGCCGGCACAGTCATCCGCGCCGATATCCCAGCCCCCCTCCAGCGAGATCGAGCGGCGCGTCGAGTCTATCCTCAGCCAGATGACTCTCGAGGAAAAGATCGACCTGCTCGGAGGGGTGGACGGCTTCTTCATCCGCGACCTCCCGCGGCTCGGCCTGCCCCGCCTGAAGATGGCCGACGGCCCGCTGGGCGTGCGCAATTTCGGGCCGGCCACCGCTATGGCGGGCGGCATCTCGCTCGCGGCTACGTGGGATCCGGCGCTCGCCGAGCGGGAGGGCATGGAGATCGCGCGCGACGCGCGCGCCAAGGGCGTCCACTTCCTCTTGGGGCCGGGCGTGAACATCTATCGTGCGCCGATGAACGGGCGCAACTTCGAGTATTTCGGCGAAGACCCATTCCTCGCTTCACGGATCGCGGTCGGCTACATCCGGGGAGTGCAAAGCCAAGGCGTCTCGGCCACCATTAAACACTTCATTGGCAACAACTCGGAGTTCGACCGGCACAACACCGACTCGGTGATCGACGAGCGCACGATGCGCGAGATCTACCTGCCGACGTTTGAAGCTGCCGTCAAGGAAGCGCGCGTCGGGGCGATCATGGACTCCTACAACCTGACCAACGGCTCGCACATGACGCAGAACGGCTATCTCAACACGGATATTGCGAAGAAGGAGTGGGGCTTCGACGGCGTCATGATGTCCGACTGGGTCGCCACCTACAACGCCGTCGCGGCGGCCAATGGCGGGCTGGACCTGGAGATGCCTTCCGGTCAGTTCCTGAATCGAAAGCATCTGGTGCCGGCCATTGAGCAGGGTCAAGTCTCAGTGGCGACCATCGATGACAAGGTGCGTCGCATCCTGCGCACGGCCGTCAGATTCGGCTGGCTCGACCGCGACCAGACGGACACATCTATCCCGCGCTACAACCTGCCAGGCCGACGCGTGGCGCTCGATGCGGCGCGCTCCGGGATGGTTCTCCTCAAGAACGAAGGAGGGCTCCTGCCGCTCGCTAAGGATCGACTTAAGTCCATCGCCGTCATCGGCCCTAATGCTTATCCGGCGGTTCCCGTCGGCGGAGGCAGCGCCAGGGTAGAGCCGTTCACCGCCGTCAGTTTTCTTGAAGGCCTGACGAACACACAGGGCAGTGCGGTCAATGTATACTACCATCGCGGCATCCCTTCATTGGGGGAGATGGCGCAGGCGACCAACTTTTCGACCGCCACCGCGAACGGGCAGCCGGGCCTCCTTGCCGAGTACTTTAAAGCCACCGACCTGCAGGGGGCGCCCGTCGTGACGCGCACCGAGCAGCACGTCAACTATGGGCCAGGCTCGCCCGCGACGTTTCCCGAGCAGACCCTCTCCTCCCGCTGGACCGGCTACTACAGGCCGGAGGGCGCGGGCGCTTACGACATCTTTGTGTTGACGACGAGAGACGAAGTGGGCGGCCACCGTCTCTACGTGGACGACAACCTCGTCCTGGATAACTGGACCAGGGCAAGGGCGGTAGCCGGTCACATTACCCTCTCGCTCGACGAGAAGCCTCACAAGATCGTGCTCGAGCAGCACGGGCGCTCCGCCAGGTTCGGGGCGTGGCTGAGAATGGGTATTCTGCGTCACGGCAGCATCGTCGAAGCAGAAGCAAAGAAGATGGCGGCACAGGCCGACGCGGTGGTGGTCGCGGCCGGCTTCAATCCTGATACGGAGAGTGAAGGCGCGGACAGAACCTTCTACCTGCCTCCTGGACAGGACGAGCTGATCCGGGAAATGGCCGCGGCGAATAGGAACACGATTGTGGTGATCACGTCGGGCGGCGGCGTCGATATGAACGCGTGGATCGATCGCGTGCCGGCGCTCATCGAGGCGTGGTATCCCGGGCAGGAGGGCGGGACAGCTTTAGCCGAGATCCTCTTCGGGGACGTGAACCCCTCGGGCCGGTTGCCGGTCACCTTCGAGCGGCGCTGGGAGGATAACCCCGTCCACGACAGCTACTACACGGAGCCGGGCACGAACCGCATCCCCTATCAGGAGGGAGTCTTCGTCGGCTACCGCGGCTACGAGAAGAACGGCGTGAAGCCGCTCTTCCCGTTCGGGTACGGACTGTCCTACACCACCTTCAAGTACGGGAATCTGGTGATCAAACCGGTGGGCGGCGGCACTTCGAACCCGCGCTACGAGGTGTCGTTCGAGGTGACCAACACGGGCAGGCGCGCCGGGGCGGCGGTGGCTGAGGTATACATCGCCGACAGGCACGCGCGCTTGCCGCGCCCGCCGAAAGAGCTGAAGGGTTTTGCGAAGGTGGACCTGAAACCGGGCGAGACGCGCAGGATAACAGTTCCTTTGGATGTGCGCTCGCTGGCTTATTTCGATGTCGGCGGAAAGCGTTGGATTGCCGAAGCGGGCACGTTCGAGGTGTTGGTCGGGACCTCGTCCGAACAGATCGAGCTGAGCGGCAAGCTGACCCTGCCCGCCACGGTATCGGTCAAGTAGCACATGTTCAGATTCACGCGGTGGTCGGTTAACTGAGATGCCTTGCCATGGCAGATCTGCGGAAGTGCGGATGTAGCGACTGTGAACACGAGATGATACCTGATGACCGTGTGGGCAACTTGTACTCTTTGCTGCGGTGCGTACGATCAGCTTGATTACTCCTTCGGGCGGGGTAGATGTGGTCCGCGTTGGATAGCACTGGGATCACTTAGGAGAGTGTTTAGATTCGTGGGTATGAAAGAAATTAAG
>CAYLJO010000276.1:0-7524 GCA_964383905.1 uncultured Blastocatellaceae bacterium | reverse complement strand
TAGTGATCCCTTTAATGAAGCGCAGCATGTCCGAGGGCTTTAGCGCCCCATCGGTTAAGACATGCAGATGATCGGGCATGATGACATATGCCAGTAAGGCAAAGCCGCCTGACCGGCGGGCTTCACCCAGTGCGGCGCAGGCAACGGCTTTGAGCGGATCGGTGTGAAAGACGGGCAGGCGATCTTTGGCGACATCTGTTAGGTATAGACAGGGCGTGTCTCTGGAGATAATTAACATGAGGCGTAGCCTCACCAAAGGGAGCGGAATGCTGTGGAAAGCCTCCGGCTTTCCACACAGCTAAGTGGCACAGCCGCCTAGGGTAGAGATCTCACATTGAGTTGTGTAGATAATAATGACCTGCGCTGCCAGGTAAACACTCTTGCAAACCGCTCCAAATATCTCAATAGGCTCTAGGAAGAAACCAGCGCCCCGACGTCGATGCGGTATTTTCTGATCTTGCTGTAGAGGCGCGGGCGATAAATCCCCAGGAGGTTGGCCGCCGCCTGTTTATTGCCGCCGGTTCTTTGCAGCGTCTTTTCGATGACCAGTTTTTCGATATCTTCGAGCGTCATGTTGGGCGGCACGTCCCACGCCGCGCCGGTCGCGGCCCCTTCGGGCGACGAGCCGTTGTCGAAAGGCAGGTCGACCGGTTCGATCTTGTTCCCTTTGGCGAGCAAGACTCCGCGCTCGATAACATTCTGCAGCTCGCGGACGTTGCCGGGCCACGTATGACCGAACAGGCGTTGGTAGGCCGCCTGCGAGATGCCCGTGATCGGACGGTCATATTTTTGCCCGTACATCTTGAGGAAGTGGTCCGTCAGCAGTTGTATGTCTTCGGTTCTTTCACGCAGGGGCGGGACGTGGATCGTGATGGTCGAGATGCGATAGAAGAGGTCGTCGCGCAGGAGTCCGTCGCGGATGGCGTCGGCGGGCAGGCGGTTTGTCGACGTGATCAGACGGAAATCGACGGCGTATGTCTTCTCCGAACCGATTTTACGATAGCTTCTTTCCTGCAGCACGCGCAGCAGCTTGGGTTGAAGCTCGACCGGCATCTCGGCGATTTCGTCAAGCAGCAGTGAGCCGCCCGCGGCGTGTTGAACCAGCCCCTCTTTATCCGCGTGCGCGCCCGTGAATGCGCCCTTGGTATGGCCGAACAACTCCGATTCAATTAGCTCCTTAGGGAGCGCGGCGCAGTTGACCTTGACGAAAGGCTTTTTAGAGCGGAGCGAGTTGTAGTGAATGGCGTTGGCGATCAGCTCTTTACCCGTGCCGGATTCGCCGACGATAAGGACGTTGGCGTCGGATTTCGCGACGGATTCGATGGTCTCGTAGATGATCTGCATCTGCTTGGAGGCGCCGATAATGTTGAAATATTCGGCGCGGGTGGAGAGCTGGCGGCGCATGCTTTGCGTCTCCGCCATCAACTCGCGGCGCTCGAGCGCCTTTTCGACCAGCGGCTGCATCTCCTCGAAGTCGAAGGGTTTCTCGACAAAGTAAAATGCGCCCGCCTTGGTCGCTTCCACGGCGCGCGCCACTGTGCCGTAGCCGGTGACGACGATCACTTCCGTCGCCGGCCGCGCGTCCTTCATGTGGCGCAACACCTCCAGGCCGTCCATGTCCGGTAGCTGCAGGTCGCAGATGGCGAGCTGGTGCCCGCCGCGGTCGAATAACTCTATCGCTTCGGCTCCGGTCGCCGCCGTATCCACCGAGTAGCCCTCTTCGGCCAGATTCTGCTTGAGCGAATCGGCCATCATCGGCTCATCGTCAACCACAAGAATACGTATGTCCTTATTTGCCACCTATTCTCTCCTTGGGGAAAGCCATACCGGCTGCCAGCGTGATACGCACCGGGAATCTGGCGGCCGGATCGAAAATTAGATTCAGTCCTTCATCACGAACGTCAACCGGTCTTTACTGCCCGAGTGGTAGTCGGACACGCAACATTTCCGCTTCGTGCGCGGCCTCCCCGCCATGGGCTTCAATTATTTTGGCGGCCACCGACATGCGCAGCGCATCGCTCCCGGCGAAAGATCGAAACGGATCGCTGCCACTGCTCAAAGGCACGCCGTGCCACTCGATCACCGCCGCGGGCGCCGGGCCCGTTTCATCTCGCCGCAAACGAACCAGCAACGCGCCGGAATTATCGACAGCGCGTCGCATGCCGAGTGCCCCGGCCGTGATAGCCTTAAGGGCCTCAGTTGTGGCCGCTACGTCGAACTCTCCGGTGAGCGAATCGTGCTCTAAATCGAGTGTGACGGTACCGCCGAGGTCTTTGTCGCCGGCAACGCTTGCGAGTAGTTTGCCGAGAACGACGCCCGGCTGAAGGCGTAGCTCAACCGGGCGGCTATAGTGTACGAGCACGGTCATGTCGGAGGCCGCGCGCTCTAACCCCGCAATCAACTTAGCGATTGTTTCCTGTTCGTCGGCCGGCCGTTCGCTCTTCTCCATGCGCTTGCGTAGGAACGTGGCATAGAGTTTGAGACCATTGAGCTGGTTTTTCAGGTCGTGAACGATTTGCACGGAAGCGCGCCCGATATCTTCGAGCATGCTGGCGTCTTGTACCTCCGAAATTAACGACTTCATAAGCCCGCGACTACCGGCACCCACGCAGCTCTTTCTCGATGCAAAAGGGCAAAATAGCCGGATTGCATGTACGGATTAAACCCAAACGGGTCGGATGTTAGTGTCATGTTTCGATGCGCTATCTTATCAAAAAATTTGAACGTATGCTAGTCATGCAGTGAAAAACAGCGAGGTAAGTGACGCATGTTAAAATCTGGTGTATAAATCCAGGAAGTGGCTTATATCGAGGATATGAGGTAATGAAGGGTCGAGACCAAAGTAGGAATAGAACCGTCATGGTGGTCGAGGACTTTGAGGATAACCGCTTTATGATGAGGCGGTTACTGGAAATGAGCGGTTACCATGTGCTGGAGGCCATTAACGGTGAAGAGGCGGTTGAACTGGCCAGAAGCGAGCGGCCGAGCCTGATTTTAATGGATCTCAGCCTCCCCTTACTCGACGGGCTGGCCGCAACGCGCCGCATCCGCCAGTATGAGGAGTTGCGCAACGTGCCGATTGTGGCGGTTTCAGCCCACGACACGGCCGATTTTCACGCCGACGCGCTCGCGGCAGGCTGCAATGATTATGTCACTAAACCGATTGACTTTGATCAACTTGAAGACCTTTTAAGACGCTTAATCCCAAAACATTGATCCACTCAGAGCCGCTTCTCCCATGCCTGAAGATTTCACCGCCCTGATCCGTCAGCACGAAGACTTAATTATCCGCGCCTACGTGGATGAAATTTACAGAGACCGCAACACGAAGTTGCCTGCATTGTTATCTTACGGGCAGCTTGTCGATCATTTACCGGAACTGTTGGGCGAACTTGCTCAGGCGCTGGATGGCGCGGCCACCAACGGTGGCATCGGGGAAGCGACCCGGCGGTTGCGCTCCTTTGCGCAGGTCCGTTTTTATCAGGGCGCGCTCATCGACGAAGTGGCATGCGAATTGATGATTTTTCGTGAAGTCTTTAATGATTTTTTATGGCGCGAGGCAGTCCGCGCCGTCCGGGGAGATTTGTGGGAGCTGCGGGATGCCTTAAGGCGGACGGATCGCTTTGTGGATGAGATGATCACGCAAACGGTAGTCATTTATGCTGCCAGTCTGCGACCACCTGTCGAAACGCGCGCCTCCGTTTGGCCGCCGCCGCGCCGCCGTAAGACGGACTTCCCGCAATCAGATGCGTCATGATCAGGCAGGGTCAAATAACAGCTCTGTTACGCAGCGTACGCGCCAAATTGCTGGTCATGCTGGCCGTGCTCTCTCTGCCCCTGCTGGTCATCAGCATTTACCAGTTAAATAATTATCGTCATAGCCTGGATGACCGGGCGGCGGCCATCACCCGCATTGAGACCGCGGCCGCGGCCGCCACAGTTTCGTCCTGGCTCGAAAGCCACCCTACTCAAGTTGCGCAGCAAGGCGGACTCTCGCAGGCGGAGGCGCTCGATCTCTATCAACGGCTCCAAAGCACTTTGCCGGATACGAAGACGGTCGTTGTCATTTACGACGGACAAGGTCGTGTCATTCAACCGGAGGCCGGACCGCTTCCGAGTCCATTCAATGAGCCATTAAATGTCGGCCGGTGGCGATGGAATGACGGCGCGTTTCGTATGACGGGTGTGAAGCGTATCGAGCCGTTCGGCTGGAGTGTCGCCGTCGGCGTGCCAATGGCGGAAGCCGGATCGGCCGAGGGCCCTATTTTCGCCCTCACGGCAACCTGGGCCGTCGCGTTGTTGGCCTCGATACTGCTCGGCATCTGGGCCGTCGGGCGCTTCACCAAGCCCCTGCGGGTGCTTGCCGCCTCGGCCTCGACTCTCGGCGAAGGGAGATTGGATGAGCGTGTGCGCGTCGAAACGGAGGATGAGGTCGGCACGCTTGCCCAGAACTTCAATGTGATGGCGTCCCAGCTGCAGGCCAAGTTTAAGGAGCTACAGGCGCAGGGCGCGTTCATTGAAGAGGTACTGGACGGCTTGCCGCTGGGGGTTGCGGTGCTGGATGCGAGCCTGATCGTGCGCAAAGTTAACCCGACGTTCGCGCGTTTCGCCGGCCGCGACACGGGCGTGCTGGCCGGGCGCGGGTTATATGAAGCGGCACCGGGGCTGGCGACCCTGAGCGATGTGGTTGAAGACGTGCGCCGGACGCGCAAACCTTTTGTGAGCTACGGCCTTCCGCTCAATCTCGTGGTGCGGGGCCGAGAGGGCGCGGAGGAGGCGGATAACATCAACTACTGGGATGTAACCATCTGGCCGACGACCGAGCGCAGTGGTATGCGTGGGGATCTGATCTTTGTCTTATCGGAGGTCTCCAAGCGCGTGCGCGCGGAAAGGCTCGCGACTAACGCTTTCGCCTCCGAAAGGACGCGCGCCGCCGAGCTCGAGAGCGTCATCAAGCAGATGAACGAAGGCGTGATCATCATCGACCGGCACGGGCGCTACAAGATCAACCCGGCGGCGGCGAAAATAATTGGCCGCAAATTGAGCGACTTTCGCGACGGCGCGGAGGCTTTGATCGCCGACATCGCGCTGCGGGACTTTGAAGGGCAGGAGCTGGCGGTCGAAGAGACGCCCTTATGGCGGGCCCTCGAAAGGCGTGAGCAGATCTCCGGCGAGCAACTGCAGATTGTTCAGGCGGACGGGCAAAGGCGGGTGGTCGCAATCAGCGCGACCCCGCTGACACGTGAAGATGGGAAACAGGAGGGGGCCGTGGCCGTCTTTCGCGACATCACGGAAGAGGTCAGGCAGCATGACGAACTCGTCGCCGCGTACGACCGCCTGCGCGAGCATGACCGCCTCAAGTCAGCTTTCGTTTCCAACGTCAGTCATGAATTGCGCACTCCCTTAAACGTCATCATCGGGCTCTGCCAGTTGCTTGAGCGCGACCACCAGTTACCGCTCGCGCCTCTGCAGGAGGAGGCCGTGACGCGGATGGAACGTAACGCGCGATCTCTGCTCGAGCTCGTCAATGATCTGCTCGATTACTCGCGACTCGAAGCGGGTCGCTCCGCGCTGCACCTTGAAACTGTTGAAGTGGGCGCCGTAGTCAAGTCCGTCGCCGAGGACTACGCCGCCGAGATCAAAGACAAGCGTATCGAGCTGCGGACGGAAGTGGCGCCCGGTCTCGGCCGTGTCATGACGGATCAGTATAAGCTTCGCCAGGTGCTCGCGAACCTGATCGGCAACGCGCTCAAGTTTACTTCCAGCGGGAGCGTCACGGTGACGGCCGCGCCGCTCGACGTTGAGCGTTGGTACCTGGAGGTGAGTGATACGGGGATCGGCATCTCGCGGGATGCGCTCGGTTATATTTTTGACGAGTTCCGGCAGGTCGATGACCGCCTCGCGCGCGCCTACGGCGGGACCGGACTGGGGTTGGCAATCACACGCAAAATCGTTGAGCTGCTGGAAGGCGAGATCAGCGTTGAGAGTAAGCCGGAAGAAGGCAGCCGCTTTCGCATCATTTGGCCGCGCCACGTCAGACAGCGCACCGGGACCGGGTCACTCCTCAGAAAAAGCGCGAAATTGCTCGCAGAGCCGGCCGATTTGCGCGCGCAGGCACGCTAGTGAAAACTGGTTGAAGTGCCGACAATGACGGAACATCCTTTGTCCCGCGGGCGTCTAATGGGTATGATAGGGGGGATGCCACCCGGCATCCCCGTGAGAGTTTTGCCAATCCCGTTTTCGCTTAACAAGGGGGACGCGCCGTGTCGACTACAGAACGAAATATCACATCGACTGACAATTCCCGCCGCATCATCTTCATCGTCGTCGGCATTGTTTCATTAATCCTGATCGCCGGTCTGATCTGGTTGATGAAGCGGCCGGTGCCGGCGGGGGGCGGCGGGGACAACCAGCCGCGACTTGAAGGGGCGTTGCGTCCCGGCTCGCCAGAATTTGAGAAGTATAAGAGTCTGATCGTCCTCGACAAGCCGGAAGCGGTTGAGGCCGGGCGGGCGCTTGGCGATATTGTGATGACGCTGCAGACGACCGTGCGCAACTTTACTGGGCGGACCATCAACGGGCTGGAGATGCGTGCGGCGGTGGTTGACTCACAAGGGAATCCGATCAAAGAACGGACGGTCATCGTTGTGCCGACCAGGCAGGCGGAGCTTGAGCCAAACAAGACGCTTCCCGTGTCCGTGATGCTGGAAGGGTTTCGCAAAACCGACAACCGCGCCGACATTAAAATGGAAGTAACCGGCGTGAAGTTTAAGTAAAGAAAGTCTCGTGCGAAAAGGCATCTCACGCTCTCAGGCGCAAAGGTCGCCAGCCTTACGCAAATCGCGATAAATCGCACCCTATAAGGATTGAAGACTCGGCCCCGACCCGGGGTCATGTTCGACGCACGCCCGCCGACCCAGGGGCTGGGTTCTTGCGCCCCGCCGGGGCGCAAGACCTTTATGCCAATGCCGTGTGGCCTGATTTAGCGATATGACACTCGATGCAACTGATCGGCGCACGCGCCAGCGTCTACTCGAGGCCGCCGTCTCACTGCTGGCCGAACGAGGCATGTCGGGTGAGCTTCTGAGGGATGCGGCGGCGGCGGCCGGGTGCCAGCTCAGCAGGGCCGAAGTCTACTTCCGCCGCGATGAGGACATTATTCTCGCTCTCTACGCCAGGCTGGCGGCGGATCTTGAGGCGCGCGTACAGGAGCTGCCGGAAGGTCACCTGGCCGAGCGCTTCCGTGCCGTCATGCTCGCCAAGCTCGCGCTCGTCGCCCCGTATCGAGACGCCCTCGCCGCGCTGCTCGCCACGCTGCTTGATCCTCGCTACGAACTGGGGGCGCTGAGCGAGCAGACGGAACTGATCCGGAGCCGCGTGATGGGGGTTCTTTTCCGCCGCCGTCCTCGGGGCAGCCGACCGGCCGAAGATGACGGCGGCGGCGCTGGTTCGCAGCCTGTATGGCGTGCATCTCGCGCTGATGCTGTTGTGGACTCAGGACCGAACACCGGATGCCCTGGCGAC
>CAYLJO010000275.1:0-7536 GCA_964383905.1 uncultured Blastocatellaceae bacterium | reverse complement strand
CCCTGATTGTACACTGCTTCTCGATCCGATTCTTGTTGTGGCTTCCATATAGTTTTACAGCATTCTGAAATCAATCACCTGGATACTATGAAGCGCCTAACGTTGTATTCACCCGCGCCCCCTATACTTCTTCTTTAGAACTCAATCTGATCGGCGTCGGGTGCAATAATTTATAGGTTGTCGAGGTCATTTCTTCCGCCTTCTGACTTCGACAGGAGGTCAACTTCTGTTTTAGCTTGGAGAGGAAGAATGGAACATGCACGCGGGTGTGACGAATTTGCAATTAGTAGCGCTCCAACGCTTACCAACAACCTTTCGCACACCCGCCGCCGTGCTTGGCTCTCAAACGAATCCTCAGTTGATGTCTCCCAAGCAGACTCTACTATAAATATTTCGCTGAGCAAAAATCCCATACAATGATTCAATTACTTGGCCACCACTTGACTCCCAACCCCAGAGATTTAAGTACCTTCTCGACTTCCTCTCGATTTCGCTTGATCCGCGGAAATTCATTCATACTACCTACGACGCCGGCTTGTGAAGCACCAATCACCTTCCCATAAGGCCATGCAGAAACCGGAAGGGAGATCACAGCCCTCGCTAACTCATCCGTCGAAACCATTCGATTCTTACCGGGGGCGGCGTTGGCCGAAAGTAAGATGCCATCCGCCTCGATGAGGAGATAAGGGTTTTGCCAGTCCCTGGCATCCGAGATGGGTTGATATTTCTCCAGCGCGGGTGGTGGGATTCGCGGGTCCAATTCAGAACTGGTTGAATCCGGGCTCTCACGGCTCGAGTTCGCCCCGACATTAGCGCCTTGGCTGCAAGAACCGTTAGGTAATAACGAAAGGAGGATCAGAGCAAAGAGAATGATTTTCATAGACCTCCTGTACATATGGCGCGAGCGCCCAACGCCAGCTTGACCGGCGCGCATGATGTTCAGCTTGATCATTCAACTTCGGCGCGCGTCCGGTCCAAGCAATGTTATGCGGCGTTCACGGGTAAAGTTCAACTTGGAGATTTAGCATTACATTGAATTGGCATAGGCTGCTTAGTGACATTGTCCAACGCAGATATTCGGATTTCTTTGTTAGCCGCCTCAACCGCCACCTCAATCTGAGGGAAGCCGCGCGGCGCTGGCGGAATATTAACAACATAACAGACTCCTAAAGAATGATTATTCGACACCAATTTGCCTTTACCCCTGAACATACTAATCTGGAATGTGCTCTGATTATCTTGAACCGTACTGAGAATTTCAGAAGCTTTGCAAGGTGTCGCACAACCTGTGTTGAGCAATGGTGTGATGCGCTGGGGAGCACTTGAATAACTACGAAGAAGCGCTCTGGCTGACGGTAAGCGGTTTAGGAGATCGCGATACGACGTGCGCTATCGTGGGCGTGATCGTAGCGCTGTGTACCGGAGAAGAAGGTATTCCGAAGGAATGGAAGAGGTCAAGAGAGTCGTTACCCTCGTGGCCCTTCAGTGAAACCAATTATGCATAGCCAAGTCCCTCAGCTGGTCGAGGAGAATATTTGTCTACATCGAGAATCTGAAAGAATAGCAGCAAGCACGGTCAAGGAATCAAGGCAGATTCTAGAGGGCTCCGCGATGGCGTTTTGCGTTTCGCCAACTCACCCGTCCGCGCCTTCGTCACTCGTATCTTAATGCCACCATCGGGTCAACCTTCGTCGCGCGGCGAGCCGGCACGAGACAAGCCAGCAACCCGACCAAGATCAGAAGCGCCGTGACGACCGTGAACGTCGGCGGATCGGTCGCGCTCACCCCGAAGAGCAAATGAGCGAGTAGGCGCGTCAGCGCGAAAGCCCCTCCCAACCCGATAGCGAGGCCGAGCAACACTGACTTCATCCCCTGCGCGATGACAAGCCGCAACACGTCCGCCACCCGCGCGCCCAAGGCGAGGCGGATGCCGATCTCCTGAGTACGCTGGGTGACGACGTAAGAGGTCACGCCGTAAATCCCTAACGCGGCCAGCAGCAGCGCCGCGACGGCGAAGCTTGCGAAGATCACTAGGCTGAACCGGCGGTTGTCGAGCGAAGACGAATAGACCTGGTCGAGGGTGTGGAAGCTGGTCGGGACATCGCGGTCGAGCGATTGCATCGCGCTCCGCATCGCCGGAATCAATGTCTTTACGTCTCCCCGGGTGCGCACGACGATGGTCAAGCTCCAGGCCTGCCCCGGGCGTTGCAGGTAGTGAACGTAAACGGTCGGGTGGGGGGGCGCCTCCAGCCCGAACTCGCGCACGTCACCGACCACGCCGACCACTCGCAGCAGGTGCGTGTCGCCGTCCATGCTGGAGTACTGGATGCCTTTGCCGAGCGGGTCTTCGTCCGGCCAGTACTGGCGCGCCAGCCGTTCGCTGATGAGCGCCACCTGCTGTGTCTCAGGCCCATCGCTTTGATCGAAGAGTCGCCCGCGCCGCAGGCCTATGCCCATCGCGTTGAAATAGCCGGGACTGGCGACGCGAAATTCGCCGTAGCCTTTTCGCGCCGGATTATTGTCAATCAGAAACTGGCCGTCGGCGCCCCCGCCGGTCATCGGCAGGCCGTTGACGCCGCCGACCGCCGTCACGCCGGGCAGTGCTGCGATGCGCTCGAGCGCCTGCTGGTAAAAGACGGCCCGGCGCTTCTTGCCCACCTCATCGCTCACGTAGCCGCCAGGCTGCTCATCGTTGCTCGGCGAGATCTCCATCGCCACGGCGCTCTCGGTGCTAAAGCCGGGATCAACCTCCAGCACCTTGACGAAGCTCTTGACGAGCAGCCCGGCGCCGGTCAGGAGCACCATCGTCAGAGCCACTTCGGTTACGACGAGCGTCGCTCGCAGGCGGCTGGTCACGGCGTTGGCGGTTCGCCCCCGCCCAGCCTCTTTCAGATCCTCCTGTAAATCGCTCATGTCGAAACGCAGTACCGGCACCAGGCCGAGCGCCACTGCCATGAGCGATGAGAGCGCGAAAGTAAATGCCAGAGAGTGTAGGTTGACGCTTATCTCATCTGCGCGCGGCAGGTTGCCTTGACTGAGGCCGACTAGCGCGTCTACGCCACAGCACGAGAGCAGCACGCCAAGGACTCCGGCCAACAGAGCAAGTATCAGATTTTCGGCGATGAATTGCCGCGCCAGCCGCCACCGCGTTGCGCCCAGAGCGGTGCGCACGGCGAGCTCGCGCTGCCGCGCGACTGCTCGCGCGAGCAGCAGATTGGCGACGTTGGTGCAGGCCACGAGCATCAGAAACACAACCGCCGCAAGCATCACCAGCAGGCTCTGACCGACATCGCCGACCAGCGCGTCTTTCAATGGCCGCGCGGCCACGTCAACCAGGTCTACGCCTGCACCATTCTCCTGCCTGAGTTGTTTGCCGATCGTGCTAAGGTCCGCGCGCGCTTGCCCGAGCGTCACGCCATCGCGCAGGCGAGCGATCACGCTCTTTCCGTGCGACCTGCGCGACTCCGACGACGGGAATACGATCGGCACCCAGATTTCCGCGTCCTTGGGAAAGTTGAAGGTTTGAGGCATGACGCCCACGACCGTGTAACTGATATCGCCGATGCGGAGCGAGATGGCATCCAGATCGCTGCGGCTGCCGAGCAGTCTTTGCCAGTAGCCATGACTTACCACCGCCACGGGATGAGCGCCGGCCCTCAATTCTTCCGGCAGGAAGCTCCGCCCGGTCGCGGGCTGCACTCCGAGCGTCTTGAAAAATTCGCCCGACACGGCGGCGACATTCGTGCGCACCGGGTAGCTTCCGCCGCCGACGGGCGTCAACGCCACGACATATTCCGCAGCCGCCGCGAGCGTGTGGTTGCGCGCACGCACGTCCAGAAAGTTCGGCTCGGCGAAAGTGATCTGCCGGCCCTTCGTGTCGACTTCTCTGAGGCTGACGAGCTTCTCCGCTCCAGGGTACGGCAACGGGCGCAGCAGCACGGCGTCCACAACGCTGAAGATGGCCGTGCAAGCTCCGATGCCAAGCCCCAGCGTGAGCACGGCGACGAGAGTGAAGCCGGGCTTCTTACGTAATGTTCTCGCTCCGTAACGTAGGTCTTGCCACAGGTCTTCAATCAACCTCACGCCACGCGCCTCACGACACTCCTCTTTCGCCCGACTCACCCCGCCGAAGGCCCTGAGCGCCGCGCGGCGCGCTTCCTTCGGGTCCATCCCTTTGCGGATGTTCTCCTCCGTCTCCCGCTCCAGGTGGAAAAGCAGTTCTTCATCCAGCTCGCGATCCAATTCCGAGCCTCTGAAGAGCGCCCACAGCCGATGCGTTAGCTTGCTGAACATAGGGAAGCTCCGGCTCAAGTAGTTTGCAGGATGCGCTCGATCGCGCCAGAGAACCTCGCCCAGGTCTCACGCTCCTCGGCCAACTGTTTGCGACCCGCAGCGGTCAGCTTGTAGTACTTGGCGCGCCTATTGTTCTCAGATTCTCCCCACTCTGAACTTATCCAGCCCTGAGCTTCCAGACGGTGCAGTCCCGGGTAGAGCGAGCCCTGATTGACCCGCAGCACGTCCTCGGAGATCTGTTGGATACGTTGTGTGATGTCCCAGCCGTGAGTGGGGCCTAGGGCCAGGATCTTGAGCACTAACAAGTCGAGTGTGCCTTGCAAGAGGTCGGTCTTCTGTTTCGCCATGGTTCTCCTGTAGATGTTCTGCAAGGCAGAGGATATGGCGCTACTTGTAGATTGTCAAGAGGAGAGATGACGGAGGGGAAGTCACGCGCTCATGTCTCGGTTTCACCTCCGATCACAAAAATTGCGAGCGGCTTGACGATCATCTCTTCCGGCTACGCCTCGGAGGTGCTCGACCGACTTCCCTTCCTTAACCCGGATGATGCGAGGGAGGCGCGCATCAAGCTGATCCAAGCCTACGCCGAATACGGGGTAGCAACATTAAGGCACCATAACACCTTGAGGCTGTTTAGCGCCTTTTCCCAATGGTGTCGCGTTGCGGCTTGCGACGGCCGACGGGGCGGGGGAGGCGGGGCTTCAGCTTCACGGATGTTTCTAACAAGGACTCTTCCGGCTGCGCTTCGACAGGGATCGGCATACTTCTGACTCTGCTGTTGTCGAGACCGAGTAGCCGCAACAGTCGCGCCGGAGTCCCGCCCCCGCGCGAGAGCCGCGCTTCGCCTTCGACCGCCTCGGTCGCCAGCGTCTCGCACTGGTCCACTAATTCCTGGTGCGAAGAGCCTCAAGAAGTTATTGCAAACGGCCCAAAATCCCTTCCACAGAGATGCGCGAAAATCTCTTGACCTATTCCGGCGGTTGGTCGAAGTCATAGATGCCGTGCAGTTCAATTGAGGCGGTGGCCAATGAGATCGCTCTCCTGCGACGTGCGGGGGCAGGTCATCGCTCTCGTACGAGACCATTTGAAGCCGGGCGAGTTCTACAAATCCGGGATCGGGTTTGCCGGGCTGATATCCACCGGGACTTGTTGACTGTGTGTGAAATAGTAGTGGGCCGCCATTATGTTGTCTGTACGACACAAGAAATAAGGACTTTATACATCCACCGGAGGCGGAAGCATTCGCCTCGAAGCTTAGGGCGCCGCGCTCTACGTCAAAGACGGGAAACAGAACTGATATACGTAAGAAAGAAGAAGAACCATGACCGTACAGCTTGACGCGCCGTTGTGGTCAGTCGCGCGAGGCTTATGTCCGCAAGCGTACCGACCGCCCGCCGCCGCGCCATGTATCATTGCCGAGCTTAACCCCCGTATTGAATAAGATCGCGCCTTGACGCCGGAGGTCCGGCGTCAGGGTACAACTGTCATAGCAATTAATTGAGAAAGGGAAGGTGTATGAGCGCAACAGCGACACAGACCACATCAGGGGTGCAGAGCAGCCCTACACAACAGACGGAAGGTATGGTAGCACGGACTCTTGAGCAGCAGACGGCGAAACTCCCGTCTGACACGTTCCTCTGGGCGGCCCTCGGCTCCATCGGGATCTCGGCAACGTTGCAATTATTGGGTAAACAGAAAGCGAGCCTCTTCATCGGGCAGTGGGTGGCGCCTTTTCTGCTGCTCGGCGTCTATAACAAGATTGTGAAGGTAGCAGGCTCGGACCGCCTCACCTCCTGAGTGACCCTCCGGCCGGGAGTCTCTTTTCAATAGGGGTGCGAACATGGCCGCGCCACACACCATTATTCTCGTCGAGGCCGAGAACGTCGAGGAGGACGTGCGCCTCGCCTCGGAAGTCAACCCTGAACTGATCCTCATGGATCTGAGCATGCCGGTGATGGACGGCTTCGAGGTGACGCGGGAGATCCTCTCAGGCGGCGCGTCCCCGTCATAGCCGGTGTTTCGACCACAAACGCCAACAACCATAACGCTAACAGCAACGCGAACAGTAAGGCCAGCAACAGCAACAAACACTAGGCGGACAGAGGCAAGCGGGCCGTTTAGTGAACCGAGCGGGCCGAGAAGGGCGGGACGGCGCCCGCCCCCCTTTCAGGATTACCGAAGAGAGGATTTAAGAATGCGTAAGGGGGCTCTATTAACAATCGCGCTCGCCGTCCTGCAGCCGTCATGCGTCGTCGCCGGATACAGCAGCGGGGGCGGATGGTTCTTCTGGCCGGCGGGATTGTCGGCCTCATCATAATTGTGGCCATCCTCTTCTTCTTCAGGCGGTAGATAAGAGAGAGGTGGCCCGCGCGTTTATTCTGGCGGAATGTAGCTTGACCTGAAAGTTCGATGATCTGCGTAAGATTTAAGACTGCTCAGAGCGAATTTCTCCTGTGGTGGCGCCCTTTTTATTCTACTGGTTTGTTGCCGGAAGTTTTGAGCCGGGTGTCTGAGGCTGGTTTCGAGTGGAGGCGCATCTCAACTTGCTGCCCCGGCCACTCTTTTCGCTCCGCTCGTCGGGATAAGAAAACACGGGGATTAGCCGCTCGTTTTCACCCTGACGAATGACTACACCCGCCTCGCGGCATAGGGATGAGGGGCGCGGCTAATTCAAGACGCCGAGTTTGATCTTTCGGTCATCAGTCTATTCGACTCGATCACTGCTCTCGGCTAATACTTGGAAAAGCACTGACCAAGAAGATCGAGGGGGCGGGTGTGGTTAAACGAGGGGCGCGCACCGCGTCCGTGTTGACATAAAATCTTCCCCGCTCTTGGCCACTCGACCCTGCCGCGTTTTCAGGAATTGATCTCGCCCATCCACCCGCCCGCCCCGGTATTACTCCCCGCCTCACCGACTTGTGGACGAACTTTCCTCCCACAATCGGTTCCTTAGACGGGGAGTGAGATGCCGTGAATGACTTTGGCTTCGTCGCTGCACAAGAAC
Organism: uncultured Blastocatellaceae bacterium; assembly: GCA_964383905.1. GTDB lineage: Bacteria > Acidobacteriota > Blastocatellia > Pyrinomonadales > Pyrinomonadaceae > CAYLJO01. The sequence continues at coordinate 239 of CAYLJO010000275.1, read as the reverse complement.
AGAATCACACGCGCGATCTCCTCCGGCTTTGTCCACTTTGTGAAATCAGCGTCGGGCATCGCCCCCCGGTTGGCCGCAGTATCGATCATGCTGGGGAGGACTGAGTTCACCCGCACGCCCGTGCCCTTGACCTCTGCGGCCAGCGAATCCATCATCGCCACCGCCGCCGCTTTCGACGCGACGTAGGCGGCCGCACCTGCGGCGTGGTCGAGCGCGGCCCTCGACGCCGTGTTCACGAT
>CAYLJO010000274.1:0-7563 GCA_964383905.1 uncultured Blastocatellaceae bacterium | reverse complement strand
GAGCATCCTCTCGATGGTCGCTTCCTCGAACAGATCCGTGTTGTACTCCAGCGCGCAAGAGAGATGCTCGCGCGCCTTGAGCACCATGAGGCTCAAATCAAAGGAGGATGTTCCTTTATCGATCGACAGCTCATGAAGCGTCAAACCCGCCTCAGGCGCGCTTGCCTGCTCGTCCGCGCGCACCTCCTCGAGCTGGAACATCACCTGAAAGAGCGGCGCGTAGCTCAGGCTTCTTTGGGGCGGCAATTCCTCAATCAGTTTCTCAAACGGCATCTCCTGATGGGCATAAGCTCCGAGTGTCGCCTCCTTGACCCGACCGAGCAACTCTCTAAATGTCGGGTTGCCGGACAAGTCGCCGCGCAAGACCAGCGTGTTGGCAAATAAGCCGATCAAAGCTTCAGTCTCGGCCCGCGTGCGGCCCACGATGGCCGAACCCACCATGACCTCCTTCTGACCGCTCAAGCGCGCAAGCAGAATCTGAAAGGCGGCCAGCAGCGTCATAAAGAGGGTTGCCCCTGCGTGCCGGCTGATGGCCATGAGCCCCTCGCTTAAATCTCTCGAGAGCCGAAGCGATCGCTTCGCCCCGCGATAGGTCCGCACGGGCGCGCGGGGATGATCGGTCGGCAACTCCAGCACCCCGGGCGCACCCTTGAGCTGCTCGCGCCAGTAGGAGAGCTGCTCCTCGAGCACCTCTCCCTGAAGATGCTCGCGCTGCCAGACGGCATAATCGGCATACTGCACGGGCAGCTCCGCCAAGGGTGATGGCTTTCCCGCCGCGAAGGCGTCGTAGAGCGTCATCAGTTCGCGCACGAAGATGCCCACCGAATAGTCGTCGCCGATGATGCGGTGCATGCCGAGCAGCAGCACGTGATCTTCTTCGCCGAGCTTGAGCAAATGGAGGCGCAAGAGGAGCGGGTCGCGCGCCAAGTCGGGGGGGCTCTCTGCAAGGGATGCGGCCAACCTTTTCGACTCAGTCTCACGCGCCGCCTCGGCCATTAAGCTTAAGTCCTCGACCATCAGCCGTAAGCCGGTGCTCGGGCGGAGTATCTGCACGGGCAGCTCGCCTCGGAGGGCGAAGGTGGCCCATAAGACCTGATGGCGGCGAAGAATCTCATTAATGCACCGCTCCATCACCTCCGGGTTGAGCCGGCCTTGAAGGCGAAGGGATGCGGCAATGCTGTCGGCGGTAGCTGTGACCGTGCCGCGACCCAATTGGTTGAGGAACCAGAGCCGCTGCTGGGCAAAGGAAAGGGGGGCAAAATCTGTTCCCCCCTGAGGAACAATCAGAGGAGTCCTCTCGTTCAGAGAGTTATCTGTGATGGCCTCGAACTGCAACTGAAAAGGTGCATGGTTCCCCCGGGGAAGCGCCGATAGATCTGAACCGGGATGCGTCATACTGAATACCCTTGGATCGCCCGCCGTTAAATCCTTCGGTAAGGATAGCTCTGTGGCACGCCTCACTCCGCGCCCTTGATCATAGCCGTGGTCAGTTGGTCTGCGCAATCGGCGGCGCGGGCCAAATCTCTGGCGATGAGCGGCACAAACTTTAAGGATTTGAATGGAGAGGTTCGACCGAAGAGATGGTTCCGAAGTTACTTACCCTGAGCGCTCATCGTGACCTCAATTTGATGAAGACTCCGAGAGATGGTCTGAAGGAGAAGCCATTGCTCTGTGTGCAAAAAAAAATGGTTGCCCGGGAGCATCTGCAGCGAAAAGGAGGCGCTCGTCTGACGGCGCCAGGGCTCGAGGTGATGGCGCATCACGAGCGGATCCTGTAACCCCCCGTAAACCGTGATCGGGCAGCTGAGCGGCGCGTCATCCGCGTACACGTAGGTTTCAGTGACCTCACAATCGGCACGCAGAGCGGGAAGCATCAACTGCAACAGTTCGGCGTTCTCGAGCAGTTCCTCGGATGTACCACTGAGGCGCCGCAGCGCCTCGAGGAACTCAGGTTCGGGCAGGGCGTGGATGGGATTAGGATCAGGAATCTCTGGGGCAAAGCATCCGGAAGCGAAAAAGTGAATCGGTTCCAGACCGCATTCCCGGCGGAGCTGGCGGGCGAGCTCAAAGCCCACCAACGCGCCCATACTATGGCCGAAGAAAGCGAACGGCCGGTCCAAGTACGGACAGAGGGCGCGAGCGGCGGCCGCGACCAGCGGGGCCATTTGCGTAAAAGGGGGCTCCTGCGATCGCCTCCCTCGCCCGGGGAGATGGAGCAGACAGACTTCAACCATTGGCGGCAGGCGTTCCGCCCACGGGTGGAAGATCTGAGCCCCGCCGCCCGCATAGGGGAAACAGAAGAGGCGCAATCTCGCCTGCGGCTTCGGCTTGGGTCGGGTCAGCCAAGGGGTTGCGCTTGCTGCTGTTGTGATTGTCATCATCTGGTATCTATCGTTGACCGGGCGGCCGCCGCCGCGCTCGAGTTATCGCGCACGTAAAGCTTCTGCAGCCGGCCGGGAGTCTGGAGCAACTTGGTAGGAAAAGAGGGGCGACCCGCCCCGGCCTTTACAGTGGCGCCTCAGCCGCCTCGGCCCGATTGGCAAAGCGCTTCTCCCTTGGTGCCTCCGACGGCTCCTCAAGCGCCTTCAGTCGAGCCTCAGGCAAAAACCCGTTAAGAAACTTGCGCAATTCGTCCACCTCTTCGTTCATTGAGAGGATGGTCAATTGGATTAAAGCCTCGCGGACCTTTTCCGCCGGATAAGTGGCAATCTTACCGATGAAGATTTTCGGGTGGCGCGTTTTGGCTATTTGCTCACCGTTGGTCTCTAGTTCCTCGAACAGCTTCTCTCCTGGGCGCAACCCCGTAAAGACGATGTCAATGTCCTCAAACGGCTTCAGACCCGATAAGGTGATCGTGTCCTTGGCCAAATCTAGAATGCTCACCGGCTCGCCCATGTCCAGGATGAAAATTTCGCCGCCCTTTCCCATCGTGCCAGCCTGCAGCACCAGTTGAGCGGCCTCGGGGATGGTCATGAAATAGCGCATCATACTCGGGTGCGTGACCTTCACTGGCCCGCCCTTGCAGATCTGATCGCGGAAGATGGGGATCACCGATCCGGCTGAGCCGATCACGTTGCCGAAGCGCACCGCCACATAACGAGTGGCAAAGAGTCGGTCCAAATCCTGAATCACCAACTCGGCGACCCGCTTGGAGGCGCCCATCACACTCGTCGGGCGCACCGCCTTGTCTGTGGAGATGAGCACAAAGACCTCGACCTCAAATTCGCCGGCCAGTTCTCCGATGAGGCGCGTGGCGAGGACGTTGTTCTTGATGGCCTCGCAGGGGTTAAATTCCATCATCGGCACGTGCTTATGAGCCGCCGCGTGAAGCACTACCTGCGGCCGATGGAGCGTGAAAATGGAGCGCATCCGGACCTCGTCGCCGACATCGGCGATGAGCGAGGTAATCGGCAGCTCCGGGGAGGCTTCGCGCAGCTCGCGCTCAATGTTAAAGAGCGCGAATTCAGCCCGCTCAACTAAGAGCAGACCGCCCGGCTCGAACCGCATCACCTGTCGCGCCAGCTCTGATCCGATCGACCCGCCCGCCCCGCTTACCATGACAGTCTTGCCCGACAAAAAGCGGCGCATGGCTTCCTCATCGAGCCGGACAGCCTCACGTCCAAGCAAGTCTTCAATCTGCACGTCCCGAATTCGGCTGACCCGCACTTTCCCCTGTAAAATCTCCGCCAAGCTGGGGATGACTCGCATCTTGACCGGAATCTGCTCGCACATATCCAGTATCCGCCGGAAGTCCTGCCGCGAAGCCTGGGCGATGCTAATGATCACATGGTCAATCCCATGCCGGGTGATGAGAGTGGGCAGGTCCTGGGTGGTGCCGAGCACTTTAACCCCGTGAATCATCGCCCCCTTCTTGTTCGGATCATCATCGACAAAGCCTTTGACCTCTAAATCCATATCCCCGCGGCCGATGATCTCTTTGACGGCCATCTGCCCGGCGCGGCCCGCGCCGACCATCAGCACCCGCTTTCGTTTGCCGTTGCTGCCACCGACCGGTTTCAGTTGCTTGACACTGCGCTCGTATAGCAATCGCCGCGCTATGCGCACACCGAGGAGCCCGCCGAGCGACAAAATCGCGTCCATCGTCATGACCGAAAGCGGCACGCGCAACACCTGGTAGCCGGCAGGTAACGACAGCCGCAGGATCAGGATGGGAAGGATCGACCATAACGTCGCGTTGAGAAAGGCCTTCGCTTCCGAGATCCCAGTATAGCGCCAGATAAAGGCGTAGGTCCCGGTCAAGATCAGCACCGTGAACTCTATCAGTACAATGTATGGCAGCTGAAACAATACATTATGGATCTCTTCTTTCGGGATCGCAAAATCAAAACGTAAGAGGTAACTCAACACAAATGCCCCGATGAGGATCGCCATATCCAATATGAATTGGAGCTGTTTGATTAAGAGCCATTTCGCCCGCACCCGGGGCTTTTTCTTCTCTTTTTGATCCTTAGTTGTCACAAGGAGTAGCCCTTCTTCTGCTGCTTCTTCACGCATCCTCTCATAAAAAAAGCCCGTGGATCTCCCACCCTACCCGCTCCCCTAAGTGCGCAGCAGATCACCCCCAGCTTACGCACCGCCCTTAAGAGAAAGGGAGTCAGGCCAAGCTAATGACCCAGAAAGGGAAGCCTCCGATGGGAGGCAGCAGATACTCTTTAGTAAAGCTTTAGATAGCAGCTTCCATTTTGCCTTAGCAATAAACGAGATTTGCGCCGAAAACCTGCCCTCTCGGGGAGGCTTTGTCTCCAACAACTCGCCCGCGCCTCTCTCTTCCGGGCAGTTCCAGTCTGTTTAATATTTGAGCCCCACGAAACCAATCGTTTGAACCGGGAACGATTATTTGCGAGGCATGTGAAAGCGTGTGGTTAGTCTTGAGGGACGGCGGTTGTGCTCGATAAAAAGTAAGGACCGCCGAACCCATACCTCTACCCGCTGGCACACAAAGGGTCCACAGGCGCACGCTTCACTGGGCGAGCCACGCGCGCATGTGACATTCGGCATACATATGTGATTATCGTATCCTTGTAGCTCAAAACAAATTTTCTGAGCCACAATTGGTGCAAATGATATGCCGAAAAGTACACGTTCATCGGCAGTCCCTCCGGCTCGCCCGATGCTGCCTCAAATTGCGAAGAGAGAACGCTTTGGGGTAGATAGTGGTCGGATTACGGGGTCAGCTGAGGTTGGAATTGAGCCTCGATTTTGTCTACGTTGGGACGCATTTGCGAGCAGTTGCGACAGGGTTGCAACCTGCTCCCCGGGCGGGCCCCCCGTCTCAGTTCCGATTATCGGGGACGGCTTTTCGCCTCTATTGCCCGCAAAGGTGCCGGATCACTCTTGATCCCTGCTCAACGATGGCCATTGTGATTAACAGAGTTTAAACAAGAGGAGATTTCCTCTAAGGTCACGGCTGCGGCTTGAGCGGGAAGAAGAATCGCGAGGCCTGTTTTCCCTAACACTTTGACGTCCTCAAGCCAGGTTCGGCGCGTCAGATACAGAAAGTACTCTTTGAGCTTAAAGGGCTGTAAGGTCTCGAGGTAGAAGATTTCCTGATCGCCGGTCACCGCAGCGAGCAACCGCTCCTCATCGCGAAGCCGCAGGGTGACGGGATCGGTGATGCCGGGCCTGGCGTCCAAGACCAGCCGCCAGATGGGATTCTCGAGGTTCACATAGCGTGGCACCTCGGGTCTTGGTCCGACCAGCGACATCTCACCCTTCAGAACATTCCATAGCTGCGGCAACTCGTCTAATTTGGTCCGGCGCAGGATTCTGCCAAAGCACGTGATACGTCGATCACCAGAAGCGGTCAGTTGCGGACCATTTGTCTGCCTCCACCGCATCGTACGCAGTTTGTATAAGGTGAAGGTGCGTCCCTTTAACCCCACCCGTTGTTGGCGAAAAAAGACCGGTCCAGGAGAAGTGACAGCAATCCCCAGGGCTGAGAGGGCGAGCAACGGGGCCGTGGCCGCGAGACCGAGGAGCGATATGACCACCTCGATGGGGCGCGGGATTCCGGCTTTGACCGTTGCTGCGCGAGCATCGATATCTGAGACCGATCCGGTACGATCTCGGTTAATGACTTCACCGCACATAACGAGCGCACACCGCCTTGACCGTCTGGATCACATATGCTACCTCATCAGCCCGCATGCCGGAGAAGATCGGTAAGCTGATCAACCGAAGCCAGGTCGAGGTCGCAACGGGGAAGTCTGTGGGCCGCCAAGCATAGGCTTCCCGGTAGTAGGGATGAAGATGTAAAGGGCGCCAATGGACGGAACAGCCCACCCCATTTTGCTTCAACTTCTCCATGAATTGGTCGCGGTTGATACAGATCCGCTCGAGCCGCAATCGGATGGGGAAGAGGTGCCACGAGTGGATGCGGTCCGCATCATCAGGAGGCAATTCGATCTCTTCGATGCTACTGAAGGCTTCCAGATAACGGCGGGCAATAGAGTGGCGTTCCCGACGCATACCCTCGGCGCGCGCCAATTGGTGAATGCCAATCGCGGCCGCAATATCCGTCAGGTTGTACTTATAACCTGGCGCAATGATCTGGTAGTCCCACTCCCCCTGACCCGAATACCTCCCCCAGGCATCGTGAGAAAGCCCATGAAGCGACATTAATCGCATACGCTCAGCGAGCTTGGCATCAGGTGTGACGGCCATCCCCCCCTCCCCCGTGGTGATCGTCTTGTTGGCATAGAAGGAGAAGCAGGTTACCTCTGAGGTATCTTCGCCGCATCGTTGCCAAGGCAGATTCTGCTTCCGCCTCCATGATGCCGGGAAGGCGTGGGCCGCATCCTCAACCATCCAGAGCCCGTGGCGGGAGGCGAAACTTTGCGTCGCTTCAATCGCCATCATCATCCCGCCAACATGAACAGGTATGATGCCTACCACCTGGAGGTCCTTTGAGAGCGCGCCCGGCAATTGCCCCGCCTTGAGTTGTGCCAGCTTTTGAACCGCGTCATCCAGATCCATATGGGTGGTCAATGGATCGCAATCGATGAGAATCGGGATCGCCCCTTGGTACCGGACAACTTCAGCCGTGGCAGCAAACGTCATGGTCGGGACCAGCACGGCTTGTCCTGGTTTCAATCCTAAGGCCTCCACGGCCAGATGAAGCGCAGCGGTGCAGGAGTTAACCGCCACCGCATGGCGCGCGCCGACGGCCGCCGCAAACTCCTGCTCAAAACGGCGGACCCTCGGGCCGCTCGTCAGCCACCCGGACCGCAGTGTGGCCACCACCTCCTCGACCTCCCGGTTAGAGAGGTCGGGCCGGAAGAACGGAACTTCGATCTCCTCTTTTATCATGTGGTTCACCTTGATTGCTCGTCGCCTTTTGTTCAATCTGACGATCTCCGACATTAGAATGTGGATTGACGTCAAACAGTCCCCTTAGATTAAACGCTTTTACAAATGCACTTACGCCTCTGCATTAGGGAAACATAAAAATAATCTTGACAAACAATGCTTCTTATTGTTTAATCCTCTTGGTCGTTACAAAACGGCATGATCTTTTCAGAATCAATGATTGCACACGATAAG
>CAYLJO010000273.1:0-7606 GCA_964383905.1 uncultured Blastocatellaceae bacterium | reverse complement strand
CCGCAGACCGGTCGATCAATCCGGACCAGGAGCGCATGATGGCGAAGCGCGCCAAGGCCAAGACGATCGAGGTGAATTCCAGCCATGTGGCCTACATGTCGCACCCGAAGGAAACAGCCAAGCTCATTGAAGAGGCTGCCACCTCTGCGCTGAGCCGATCGGTAGCGGGAGCCTGATCGACAGCTTCGCTAGCGCAGCTCGGCGCCGGAGCCGGTCCGTTCCGAGATAGACCTCCGCCGATCCCGACGACATCGGCGGAGGCCCGGATCAATGTCGTCTGAGGAAAACACAAATGAAAGATCGCATCAGCATAAAAGGCCGAGATGGCACGTTTGACGCCTATATCGCACGACCGAAGACTTTGCCGGCTTCAACCGTCGTTGTTCTGCAGGAGCTGTTCGGGGTCAATGCCGACATCCGCAAGACCTGCGACGAACTCGCTGAGCAAGGCTTCGTCGCAGTCGCCCCCGACCTATTCTGGCGTCAGGAACCCGGCGTTGACCTTAGCGTCACATCGGACGCTGACTGGCAGCACGGCCTTCGTCTTTATCAAGCCTATGATCGTGACGCGGGCGTCAGAGATATTAGCGATACCTTGGACACCGTGGCCAAACTACCTGAGTGCACGGGCAAGATTGCCGTCCAGGGCTACTGCCTCGGCGCCTTAATGACGTTCCTGACGGCCGTGCGCTGCCGCGTCGATGCCGCCGTGGCTTATCACGGCGCTGACACCGAAAAGTACCTGGGCGAGGTCGACAAACTTGGCGCGCCTTTGCTTATGCACCTGGGGGAGGAGGACGAGTTCATTTCCAAGGCAGCGCAAGCTCAGATCAAGGCAGCACTTGCCAGCAAACCGAACGCGACGGTCTACAGCTATCCGGGGCAGCGTCATGCCTTCGCCCGGCATAATGGAGCGCACTACAATGCCGCGGCGGCAGCGCTCGCCAACGGGCGGACTAGCGAATTTCTGCATCAACAACTGCGATCGCCCTCGGTTGCGGTTATGAAGACCTGGCGGGTTTAGCCTGCCGAACAGCTTGGCAGAACAGCAATGTACGCGAACACATCACAGCATCACGGCACAGGATGAGCCATGAACCAAAGAGCAAGCAGTAAAGCCGCTGCGCGGAACGCTTCTTTAAGCACCGAGGCGGTCAACACAATTTCAGAAGCTCTGCGGTAACCCTAACCCCTCAAGCGCAAGGGAATTCGCTGTGCTGGCCTGCACCTTTAAGCACTCCTCGCGAAGCCGGTCAATCTCTTCGGGCGCATACCAGGCGTCATTGTAGAACTCCCACATCCTGCCGAGCATCGGATAATCTGACAAGTGTCGCTGAAACTTTATCCGGAATCTTTCAGTGCTTTCGGTAATATCTTCCCCAGGGATGTACGGGTCATCTTCCGGGCACTTCAACACATCAAAGAACAATGCGGCCCATTGGTCGTCGCCTTAATCAGGGATATCAGGATGTGGCAAACAATGCAGATTAACGTAAAATGAGCAAGATCGAAGGCCGCAAATACTTCCCATTCCGCCCTTCGCTATTCATATCTGAGAGCCATCATCGGGTCAACCTTCGTTGCACGCCGCGCCGGCACATAGCAAGCCAGGAGCGCCACGCTGCCTAGCAGTAGCGCGATGCCAACGAACGTCCATGGATCGGTCGCGCCCACGCCAAACAATAAGCTCCGAATCACGCGCGTCAGGCCTGAAGCTCCGGCTAAGCCAAGACAGAGGCCGATGAGTGTGAGCATCATGCCTTGACCGATCACAAGTTTGAGCACGTCGCGCCTCTGTGCGCCCAACGCCACACGGATGCCGATCTCACGCGTGCGTTGCGCGACCGAGTAAGCCATCACGCCGTAGATGCCGACCATTGCCAACAGCATTGCTACCAAAGCGAACAAGCCTAACGCGAGCATCGCGAAGCGCCGCCGCGCCAGCGATTCGGAGAGCAATTGCTCCATCGTCTTGACTTCATAGATTGGCACGTTTGGATCGAGCGCCTGCACCTCTTTCTTCACGGCGGCGGCCGTGCCCGTCGGATCAAGTGTGCGCGCTACCACGTACATCGTGCCCACTGGCGCTTGTTGTTGCGGCATATAGAGTGCAACGCGCGAATCTGTGTCTAACGCATACTGTTTGACGTTCCCCACCACGCCGACGACCGTCATCCATGGCTCATCGCTGTCAGAGCCACCTAGCTTGAGGCGCCTGCCGACCGGGTCTGCGTTGGGCCAGTAGGCGCGCGCCATGCGTTCGTCCACTACCACGACCTTCGTTGAGTCTTTCGTGTCGTGCTCATTGAAGAGACGCCCACTGATAAGCGGGATTTTCATTGTCTCAAAATAGCCGGTACTGGCGGTGCGCCGGTCGGCTAGAATCAAACTCTGCCCTGATATCGGAACATAGCCTTCAATCGTGATGTCGCCCCAACTGATGCCGCCCCCGAGCGGCAGGACCGAGACAGTCGCGGCCCCCTCAACGCCGGGCAAATGTCTGATGCGCTCCAACAGTTGTTCGTAAAAGAGCCGGCGGCGCTCCTCCGCATCCGCCGTGCGGCTCACTGACAGGCGCATCGAAAGAAGATTGCGGGCGAAAAAGCCCGGCTCGACCTGCTGCACAAGAATGAAGCTGCGAATCAGGAGGCCAGCGCCGACAAGCAAGATGAGCGCGAGCGCGATCTCGGCGATGACTAGCACACCCCGCAGCCAATGTTGGCTGCTACCCACCAAACTGCGCCCGCCCTCTTTTAGCGTCTCGCTCAAGTTCACTTGCGCAGCACGCAATGCCGGCGCAAGGCCGAACAAAATGGCCGTGAGCAAAGCAACCGCGAAGGTGAAGGCGAGCACGCGCAGGTCCATGCCGATATTTTGAAGGCGCGGGATATTGCCCGGATTGAGCGCGCGCAGGGCGTCAAGACTCCAGAGGGCGATGAGCAAGCCGAGCGCCCCGCCGATACATGAGAGCAGTACACTCTCGGTCAGCAGTTGGCGCACGACGCGCCAACGACTGGCGCCGATGGCCGTGCGAATGGCGATCTCCTTCTCGCGGATAGCCGCGCGCGCCAGCAAGAGATTGGCGACGTTCGCGCACGCGATGAGCAACACACAAACGACTGCGCCGAGCAATAACATCAGCACCGGGCGCACGTCGCCGACCACCTGTTCCAGTAGTGGCTTGACGCTGAAGCTGAAGCGGCGACTCGCCGGATAGCTCTTCGGATATGCTTGTGCCAGCCGACTGACGACCAAGTCTAACTCGGCTTGCGCTTGCGCAATCGTCACACCCGGCTTGAGCCGCGCCAGCAGGTTGTAGTTTTCATCGCCTTGACTGTTTAGACCCTCCTCGCTCATCACCAGCGGCAACAGTAGATCGGGTTGCGCGATCGCGCCTACAGCCGGCATCACATCGTAGCTGAGCGAGAAGTCGGCGGGCATCACGCCCACGATGATGTAGCTCTTGTTATTGAGCGTGATCGCCTGCCCGACTACGTTAGGGTCGCCTCCGAAGCGGCGCTGCCACAGACCGTAGCTGAGGATAGAAGTGAGCGGTTTGCCCGGCCTATCTTCTTCCGGTAGAAAGGCGCGGCCCAACATCGGCTTCACGTCGAGGAGCGAAAATATATTTGAAGAAGTCAGCAATGCGTCGATTCGCTCAGGCATAGCTTGGCCGGTGGCAATGACGCTCCCACCCTGAGCGATAGCGATGTCTTCAAAGACATCGGTCTGCGCTTTGATGGCGGAATACTGCCCCGGCGACGGCCAATCCTGCAGGACGTTGGCGCCCGGCGAATGCGTCCAGATGATCGCTAAACGCTCGGAGTTGCGGTAAGGCAACGGGCGCAGCAAGAGTCCATTGACGATCGAGAAGATGGCTGTCGTCGCACCGATCCCCACTGCCAGCGTGACGACGGCCACGACAGTGAAGCCTGGACTTTTGAGCAGCATACGCAAACCGAAGCGGCCATCCTGCCAAAGAGTTCTCATTACCTTCCCCCTCACCCTTTCTTAATGAAATAGTTTACTGAAGAGTTGAAGTTCAAGAGTGACAAGGAAGCGCCATGCCACCACCGGATTCTCTCTTAAAGTAGTTGAAAATCATGACTTTACAGATAAATAGAATCCGAGATGGGAGTCAAAAGATGTCCGTTTCTGGGATCACTTAATCCCGAAATTGAAAATAAGCCGGTCTGGTAGCCGCTACTGAAGGATGGTTCTATTAATCCCCAGTAGTGGAGCCTTAACCGCGTTGTCACATAACTGATATAAGAATTTGTCACCTATGCTGACATAGAATAGATGATCGTTGAGGGCGGTGGAGGGGAGTCCGGGCTCCTTCCTGGCCTACTGCAAAGGCGATCAGAACGGGGCGGGAGACTACATCCGACGCGGCGGCCAGCCGAGGCTCTTCGACTTCGGTGCGGGCGGACTCAGGCATGCCATCATCGAGGGGATGCCGGGACGCATGACTTGGGGCTGCATGATGCGCATTCCTAAGCACGTCGTGCTCCTCATGGAGAGGGCGTATCAAACACGGTTGGCTGAGGGGTGTGCGGTGGCATCGGATGATCGTGTGTTCCGACGGGGTATGGCCGAGGCGGGCGCGCGGTGGAACATCTTTCACGTCATCCATCGCTTACCCGATGCCCTCGAGAGCGACAGGCAGAGGGGTCCGACGACCCTGCGCCAGCAGACGGCCGCTTGGATCGAGGCCTTTGCTGAGCTATCGGAAGAGGTAGGGCAGACGGGAGCTTTAGGTAAGTCTGCTCGCGACATGGTGGAGTGCTTGCGGAAACTCTGGCCCGCAGAAGTGAGCTACCTGCCGTACTACCCGGCATTCCGTGATGTGGTGTAGGAATGCTTACGAGGTGAAGGTAGGCCGCCGACGTATCTTGATGCTTCGTCCTAACCCCTGAACGGTTACGAGGTTCGTAACCGTTCAGGTGATGGGGAGCAGATATGAAGGTTATCAAATCCCAGCCCGGCGCCGCGGATCGAGAGTCCCTGCTTGATCTCGCCGCCGAGTTCTCAGGTAAAGGGGCGTCTGCACCCGTCATCTCAAGGACCACCGCCTCCGCCGGGGAGACCGCCGGCACCGCGGCGATCAGCCCTTCCGAACGCGACCGCTTCATGCTCTTCGGCCGTCACGCGCGCCGCCGGCTCCAGACACAAGCGGCCGGAATGGGCCCTCAGCGTGCCGCTACTACTGAGGATTCCGCCGTCCGACCCGACCCCACCGGTTTGCCAGCGACCACCCCATCGGATCCCCGCGGAAGCCTTGCGCCCACGGAAGGAAGCTCCTCCGAATTCACCGGAGGGTTGACCGCGGTCACCGGTGCCGAACCGGAAACTTCTCCGGCGCTCGACGAGCTACTTCATCTGATCTTCGAGTCCCAGGACCCGCAGGACCTCGCCACGCGACTCTGTGAAGCGGCCGGGCGCTTGCGGGTTGAGTCCCCGCTGGTCGAAATCAGCGTCCACGAAAAGTCACTGGCCTCCTGGCCGACCGCCAGCAGGAAGGCGGCCAGGTTAAGTGGCAGGAAAACCGTAATAGCGTTGAGCAATAAATCCTCATGGGCCTTGCGCAAGAAAATCCGTTTTACCTTTACTCCCTCTGGATTTGAGTAAGCTTGAACAATCGCAGGGTGATGCTGATCTTCCTGAGCGAAACTTGGACTAACAACTCCAACGCCCGTGAATCGTGCTGGCGCTATTGCAATCTCCGCCCAAAGGTGATAGAAGCACCCCTATCCCGCACCCCCGATAATGGGCGTACATCTCCTACTTCTTTTTCTCACCGTGAGGAGAGGCCATGAAACAGACGCTGAGGTTTTTCATGATCTCCATCTTGTGCCTTGTGTCACACTTAGCTTTACATCCCCAATCTGTTATAACACAAGCCCGGAGTAGGACAGCCGCCAACAATTGCCCCGTCACTAAGTTTCACAACCTGAGCAGGTATCGGGCTGATCGGTGGTCCGGACTCTTTCGTGATCGAGAAGTCGCCCCGGCGCTGAAATCTCTCTTGCGAAGCGATTACGGGTTACTAAAGGATAGCCTACAGGAAGTTAACTATCCTGACTCGCTCTCATTGCTCGATAAGGAGGGCGTCCTCACGTTGGAGGGCGGCGCGCCACACTTATACACGATCATGGAGGCCAAACTGATTATCGAACCGTGCGGACACATCTATGCGGCGATCTTGGATCAGGGGGAGAGGTTCCTCTATTTTACCAATGATCGGAACAGTATAGACAGACTACCCCCCGAGATGGATCGGTGGAGAGCCGGGGTTGAGAAAAGAAGGAGAGAAGGAAGTTCACAACGGGTGCCTCAATTACCGGTCGTCTATAAGAGCAAATAAACGCTGAGGATCTGATGTCTGGACACATTTGATAAAAGGCATGTAGTCACGAGTGGCTGGAGATGGCGCTGTGGATGTTTGATCATGGAATCATGCCATTAAGAAGAGAGGAGGCAAGCAGTGATGAATCGAAGATTCGAGTGCCCGCTAGGATTCCGCGGCCGTTCCTTTGCATTTATTGTTCTGGCAGCAAGCCTCGCTATCATAGGGTGCCACCCTGACACCGACCTTCAGACCAAAGAGTCTTCAGGGAGAGCCACGCCCGCCGCCCCAAGCCCCGTTTCGGCCCCATGAGTTCACGGTGTATAAAGGCGTCGCCTATGACGGGGCGCATTACTACAAGGATGAAGACCGGCAGATAGAGCAATGGCTATTGAGGAGCGGCAAAGAACATTTGGACATGGGGGTGTATAAGGTTATTGAGAAAGAGATAGGATTCCGCTCGAAATAAGCCCTCGTGCTCGCGGGCCGGGCCTAACACACGTCTGAGGCCTTCGAGGCAAGTTTTTTTATTTCAAGCCGGATTCTGCGCCGCATAGCTCAACAGCGGTGATCCCTTCTTTCTTAAGCTCTCCAGGTATTGCACCTCACTATATGGAGTCCTCGTCTGCCAGCACCGATTAATGCTGGTTCAAGCAATAAGCAACATCCCTCGACGTCCACATCGAGAGGACTGGATAATACTAAAACACGCATCTTAAGGACCAAATAGAAGGCCGGTTGAAACCGTCGAGGGCGACGGGTATGATCATACACGTTCGCAGCCCCGCCAGCCGCACGACAGGGCCTAGCGAGGTTTCTCACCTCCGAGAGGAGTATCTGCTTATGCGGACGACTAGCATATCCGACGTCGAAGAAGGTAACGACCTCGACGGTGCTCGGATGTATAAGCCACGGCTGCCTGGCAAGTATGGTGGTGTCATAGTAATCATGGTGGAATTGTGAACCCCCTTCGCAGATCGAAAGAGCGATAAAGGTAACCCTCCACCTACAATTATGTTGGCGACTGCCCGTTGAGATTGTCACGGCGTCGCCGGAGACGACCTGCGGCCCGGTGTCGAGCACGCGCTGGAGGCGGACGCCTTTGGCCTCGGCCGCGGGCCTGACCGACTCGACGACCCCGTCGATGACGGTGACTCCTAAAGATGGGAGTATGTGCGGCGGCTTATTGCGGACGTTAGGTGGCTACTTCTTTCTTCCGAGATGAGATGTATTTTAAAAATCATTGACTAAGGGAAC
>CAYLJO010000272.1:0-7783 GCA_964383905.1 uncultured Blastocatellaceae bacterium | reverse complement strand
CGTGCCCTTTCATATAGCAGTTGGGCGGTACGTCCGGGCATAAGGCTGCTCGGGTTAACGCGCTTTCCATCCATGGTTCGGTAAACCGTTGCCGTTATTTTGAAACTTTTACACGCCGCAATAGCCAATCGGTCTGCATCTCCCAGAAACCTGCCGGAAAATTCTTCAGCCGCGCTGAAATGCCCGGACTGCCCGTTTCGCCTTCAACAAGGTCGTGTCTCCCTTTCGGAAATACTCTGATCGTGTAATCTTTGTTTTTCGCTTTGCTCATTACTTGTTTGAAAATCTTGATGGTTTCTTCAACCGGGACATAGCTGTCGTTTCCGCCCCAATACGCCAGAACCGGAATTCTGAGGTTTTCCAAAGCAGGCACAGGGTCGTATGTCATAACAGTCTGATAAAGCTGTCTTAGTCTCTCTAGTGAACGAGACATATTCGTATAAGACAGCCATCTTTCGCCCGCAGATTTTTCCATTATTGCCTGCAACTTGTCCCAGCCTTCGCCGGTTCGCGCCACTTCAAATTTCATCTGCATAAAATCGGCGGCTCGTTTGATAGTGCTTTCGGGGAAATTATCAACTCGAAGCTGAGTTAAGGCGCGGAAAATGTCTTGCTTCCAAGGCTCGACGCCGATGAAAGATTGCAGAATCAAAAATGCAACATCTTTTGAGCGGGAAGCGGCAAGGGAAACAGTCCACGTGCTGTTGCTGAAACCGAACAAACCAATTACTTGCGGATTTACATCCGTGCGGTTTTTCAATTTTTCGACTGCCGCCAAAACGTCGTCTGCCAAATCGGAAAAGGAATTTGAATTAGCAACTCCGGTTGATTCGCCCGCGCCGCGTGAATCAAAGATCAGAGCGCCAATTCCGCGACTGACAAAATTATGTGCGAACATTCGTAACTGATTTCTGTTTGAGCCGAAATCGCCCGGCGTCACAATCACGACCGGAAAGCGCCCTTTTGAGGTAGGCAGAATCAAAGTGCCGCCGAGCGTCACGCCACCATTTTTGAAGGTAACCCGTTCTTCTTTTAATTCGATTCTGTGAGCTGTAAGTTTCGGTTCGTCCACTGATTGCCACGTCAAACTTTTGATTTTCCCGGTTGCATCTTTCTCGAAAGAGACTCTGAGCGTGACGGGAAAACTGATCTCTCTGCCGTGGCCGGAGAAAAATTCGTCGTCTTGCATGGAAGCCCAAAGCGTTCCGATTCTTCCGGTTTTGTAATCCGTGTATAGAAGAGTTCGTGGGTCGTTCCCAGCTCGATATACGGAAATGAATCTGTTGGGAGAAACCCGATAAATTCCGTAGTATTTTTCCAATGATTCTGGATTAGGATAAACGACGCGTGAGAGTCCGAAAACGCCTATTGCCATTCCGAATTCAAATTTGCCGATGATTGTATCGCCTTGCTTTTGCCCGCGAAAAATGATTTTCCCCTCATTCAAGGGGATTTCAAAGATGAGACCAGCAGAATCCGATCTGACGATATTCAGATTCACGTTTCTTACGCTAACATTTCTTGAATTTGAAGGAAACACTACATCAGCATCACCGCCTACACTTTCTTTTTCCTGCGTTAAACGAAAATTAACCGCTACCCAATTTCCGTCAAGCCAAAAACCGCCCGTAAAATTTCCTTCGGACAATGATTGTGCTGCAACCGACTGCCAAAAGAGGAACAAGACTAACCCGGCAACAATCAACAATTTTTTCAATTTTTCGATCCTTTCAAACTTTACCGAAAGAAAGCCGCCCAACGCTAAACTGACCGGCGCGATAGAACGCGCTGTTCAGAGCTCCATCTGATTCGCGCCCTGTCCAGTGATTGTTGGATGGCAGTTCAGGAGACAGGTGCCTCGCCATTTACAATAGTCGTTCAGAGCCAAAGATGCAGCCACCATGTGCAATACAACGAGAAGCAGCAGAACGCCAACCTTCCATTGCCTTCCTTTAGTGTCGTTCAAGAAGAGCAACACGGCATCGGCGTCGCGCGTTGCGTCGGTTGGTGTTCCCACGTGCGCGTTATTGCCGGCATCCTTCGCTAACTGCTCTAGCTTTTGGCGACTGCGCGAATAGCTGAAGGTCACATCATGACCAGCTCGCGCTGCCCATCAATCCAGAGCCAACATTGCGATAATCGTTCATTGTAATTTATTGACTTCTCTGGTTCGGCGGACGCGCCGCATTTGCCGCACTGTGATATTCCGGTGTCCAGCGCAACACTAAATAATGCGGGTCGAGCGTAACTGATTCCGAGCGGAAATTTACCGGAAAAGAAAACGACGTTTCTGCCCCGCGAACCTTCAACGTGCGAACGACGCGCTGACCTTGATTGTTTTTAGCTTCGAGTTCTAATGTGGCTTGATAGTAAGGCGATGTTTGAGCGATAACGCCCTGTAGTTTTCTACCTGTCTGTTTCCACGTCAGTTGAAAATCCGGCGCACCCGTGCGCTCAAACCACTGCTTATAAAACCATTGAAGATTTCTGCCCGCGCCCGCTTCAATAGCTCGCAGGAATTCGCTCCACGTAATGTCTCTGAATGCGTATCGTCGAGTAATATTATGCAGGACATATCGAAACTTTTCTCTGCCAATCTCGCGCGAGAGCATATCGAACACGAGAAAGCCTTTGTTGTAAGCTAAATTGTGATGTTCCAGACTCGAATTTAAATTCGAGAGCGGGTGGTCAAGACCTGCGCCGACCAATTTGAAATACTCAAGCGCGCTGTAAATCGGATCATACTCAAAACCTGTCCGCCGGTATCGTTCAGCCGCATCAGCGCCCGCTAGAGCTTCCACGACGCGCACGCCTCCGTATTCGGCTAACGCTTCGACCATATAATGACCGAACGGTGGTTTCAACGCCACCCCCACACTATGCGGAAACCATTGATGACTAAATTCGTGTCCGAAGAAATTTAGAGTGTACTTCACATCCGCATCACGGACATCGAAAGCACGACTATTTACAAAGACGAAACCTTGTACTGCTGCGGCATTAAAGCCAGCCTTTTGCGCCAACTCTCGCGGTATTTCAACCAGCGCGAATTCAGCGAAAGGATAGCGTCCAAACTCCTGCGTCAGGACGTTGAGAATTCTCGAAACGCCATCCAAATACTTTTCCATATTTTGACGTGGATGCAATAAGTAAAGGGATATTGGGACGGAGCCGTTGCGTCGCACAACGATAAAATTACCTGCGGCAAAGGAAAAATATGTCGGATGAACAAACTCAAATTTGAATATACCTTGCTCCGCCTCCTGAACCGAACTGCGACGATTACAGGAGGCATAAACCGTCTGTCCAATTGGAACGGAAAATCGAAGCGTGCCTATGCCTTTATTATCTTCACAGCTAACCACCGGATACCAGTCTGCTCCCCATGCTGAAGCAAAAGAGACCTCAGAGCCGATATAGAACAGACTGGCGATCTGCTCGCCTCCGGCATACGAGAAGCGCAACAATACAGATTGGTTCGCAGGAATCGGGCGCACGGGACGAATAATCCATTTAAGGTCTTCGCCGTTTGCCTCCGTTTTTTCAACTTTAGCTATTCCGGCACTCGCGACAGGTTCTATTATTTCAACTGCGAAATCGTGCATCACCTTGCTCAAGGACAGCGTGATCTCCGAGCAGGATTTGTTGGTCTCAGGCAGTCGCAGCGTGCCGTTTGCTTCGAGTCGGTGAGCATTGGGCAAAACTCTGATATCCAGATTATATTGAGGAATTGTATCGGGATAAATCTTGCCGTGCGAAGTTTGTCCTGCATCAATGCTCACAAATGAAATTAAAGCCAAAAATATGGCGAAGAATTTTTTCATAAAAAACGATAGCCTTCCGGCTAAATTGCTCGTTGTTCACAAAGCAAACGCAAAAGAGCAGAGCATCGTGACCATCTCCGCCTTCACCGCGAAAGGCGATCTGGAACAGTTGCGAAAGGCTTTGAACAAAGGTCTGGATGCAGGGCTGACCGTTAACGAAATCAAGGAAGTGCTGGTTCAGCTTTACGCCTTTCTTCTTCCAGCGCATGGCCAAGCGTCGTACCGGGCGGACGTAATCCGGGTCGTCAACCGTGATCCAGCCGACCTGCCGGTCTGGCTGCTGCCCATCCACGTACCACTGCTCGACGGTCGCGGCCAGCGACTCGGCACGGTGGCTGGAGAACGTCTTCCCATGGAAGTGATAACCGCGCAATAGACACCAGTTGACATCATCGAGACTGCCGCCGCCGGCATCCACTCTGATGACGGTGCGCCGGCGTTTCGCATCATCTAACTCTAGCGCTTCCTCAGCCGCCAGCACGAGCGGCTGCAGAGCGGTCGTTAACTGCGCGTCGCCGGTGAAGAGTTGGTCAACGACGATCTCCTCGTAATGAGCCGCGACCACTCTCCCGAGTTGACGGCCCCAGCGGATGTTATTCTCGCCGAAGTAGCCTTTGCGCGAACCCTCCTGGTTAGGCCCGCACGGCATCCCCGTCATGTCCGCGTCCAAGACTTGTAGGCGTTCTTCATAATCATGCCTATAGGCCCCACTATGCATACGGAAGATCACGTCTAAGGCCTGCTGCACCTGCTGGACGTTCAGAGCCGTGCAGGCGTTGAGCGTCTCCTGAACGACCGACTGGTCGGCACAGGCACCACGCCCGAACGCGCGTTGGAGTGCTTCATCACCCCTGACGCGCGTGTTGATCTCCGAAAGCCCGTGCGCCCCGGCGAGGATGGCGATGAAGGCATCCTGCAGCTTCTGCGCGGGCGTAGGCCGGACACTTTTCTGGAGGATGACGACCTTCTTCTTTATTGGGTCGAGAAGTTTAAGTGAGCCGATTTTCACACCCACGGCGGCGAGCGTGGCCCGCGGCGAGTAGCGGCGGTTCTTCTTATTGTGCGATCTCATCACCAGCAGCCCTCCCTCTCATACCGGCAATTTAGTAGCCTCTCCTATTGACAGGCGATATGTCAGTGTGTACTCTCTTTCCTATCATCCGTCTATAGGAGGGGCATGAAGAAACAGAAGAAGGCCGAACTCTTACAAGGCACGCTCGAACTGCTGGCCCTGCGCCTGCTGCGCTCGGGCCCGCTGAACGGATGGGACATCATGCAGCGCATCCGGGTCATCTCCGGCGAGGTCCTCTCCGTCACGCCTGGCGCACTCTACCCGGCGCTGCACCGGCTGGAGGGGCGCGGGCTAGTCACCGCGGAGTGGGGGCCTTCGGAGAACAACCGGCAGGCGAAGTTCTATCAGTTGACCCCGGCCGGTCGGAAGCAACTTGAGGCGGAGCGCGAGACATGGGAGCGTTTCTCGGGGGCCATCGACGCGATCCTCAGAGACGCTTAAAGGGGAGGGCTTGATGCGGGGCAAGGTTTGGAGGCGTCTGCGCGCGCTGCTCAGAAGGGGCGAACTCGACCGCGAGCTGGACGAGGAGCTGCGCTACCACCTCGAACGGCAGACGGCAGAGCACGTCGCCGGAGGGATGACGCTGGAGGATGCGCGCCGCGCGGCGCTGCGCGAGTTCGGTGGGGTCACGCAGTCTAAAGAGCAGTGCCGCGCGGCGCGCGGCGTGCGGCCCCTCGAAGACCTGCGGCAGGACGTCGTCTTCGGCCTGCGCGTGCTGCGCCGGAACCCCGTCTTCAGCCTCGTCGCCGTCGTCACGCTCGCCCTCGGCATCGGCGCCAACACGGCGCTCTTCAGCATCACGAACGCGGTCGTCTTCCGCCCGTTGCCCTTCGCCGAGCCGGAGCGGCTCCTGACCCTTTGGGAGTGCTCCGCGAAGTCGGAGGAGGCGCGCGTCATCGTCTCGCCGGCCAACTACCTCGACTGGCGCGCTCAGACGCGCTCCTTCGAGGAGATGGGCACCTACACGGAGGACTTCTACAACCTCTCCGAGGACGCCGTGCGCGCCGAGCGTGTCGCGGGGGCGAACGTGACGCCGAGCCTCTTCCAGGCGCTCGGCGTCCGGTCCTTCCTCGGGCGCACCTTTATGCCCGAGGAGGCGCAGTACGGCGCCACGAACGCCGTGATGCTGAGCTACGGCCTCTGGCAGCGCCGCTTCGGCGGCGACCCGGACGTCGTCGGGAAGACCGTCAGGCTGAGCGGCCCCGCCTACACCGTCGTCGGCGTGCTCCCGCCGGACTTCATCATGTCGCCGAGGCGGTACGAGGTCTACAGGGCGATGGCTTTCGACGACTCGCAGAGGGTCAACCGGCGCGTGCGCTACCTGACGGTCATCGCGCGGCTGCGGCCGGGCGTGACGGCCGAGCAGGCGCGCGCGGAGATGAGCGCGCTCGGGGCGAGGCTCTCCGCGCAATACCCGGACGAGAACGCCGGGCGGGGCGCGACCGTCTACCCGCTGACGCGACTCGTCACGGGCGGCGCGCGCACGGCGCTGCTGACGCTGCTCGGCGCCGTCGGCTTCACGCTGCTCATCGCGTGCGCGAACGTCGCGAACCTCCTGCTCGGCCAGGCCGCGGGAAGGCGCCGGGAGATGGCCGTGCGCGCGGCGCTCGGGGCGGGGCGGCTGCGTCTCATCCGGCAGATGTTGACGGAGAGCCTGACGCTCTCTCTGGCCGGCGGGGCCGGGGGGCTTTTGCTGGCGAAGTGGGGCCTCCGGCTGCTTGTCTCTCTGAGCCCCGCGAGTCTGCCGCGCGCGGAGCAGGCGGGGCTCGACCCGCGCGTGCTCGGCTTCACGCTGCTGGTCTCCGGGCTGACGGGGGTCGCGTTCGGGCTCGTGCCGGCGCTACAGGCGTCGAAGGTGGAGTTGACCGAGGCGCTCAAGTCGGGGGCACGGGGCGGGCAGGGGGGGCGCCGGAGTCGTGCGCGCGGCGCGCTGGTGGCGGCAGAGGTCGCGCTGAGTCTGGTGCTGCTCGTCGGCGCCGGCCTCCTCGGCAAGAGCTTCGTCCGCCTGACAGAGGTCGAGCTGGGCTTCGACCCGTCTCACGTCGTCGCGGCCGACATCTCGCTCCCCTACCGCTACAACAGGCCGGAGAAGCGCGCGGAGTTCTACCGCCAACTCCTGACAAGAATCGAGGGGCTGCCGGGCGTCTCGTCCGCCGCCGTCACGCAGAGCGTCCCCTTGAGCGGCGAGGAGCACGGCGGGCAGTTCATGGTCGTCGGGCGCGAGGCGGGGCTGGACGAGGGTGGCAGGTACGGCTCGATCTACCACCGCGTCAGCGCGGACTACCTGAGGACCTTCGGCGTGCGTCTGCTCAAGGGGCGCGGTCTGAACGAGCGGGATACGGCCGGGGCGCCGGCCGTCGCCCTCGTCAACGAGACGCTCGCGCGCCGCGTCTTCCCCGGCGAAGACCCCCTGGGCAAGCAGATCGTCCTCACCGGCGCCCCGGGGCGGCCCCGCGAGATCGTCGGCGTCGTCTCCGACACGAGGTACGTGGCGCCCCATCTCGAGCCCGTGTCCGAGATATACGTCTCATACCTCGACGACCCCTGGCTCCACATGTCCCTGGCGGTGCGCGCCGGCGGAGACCCGGCCGCACTGGTCAACGGCATGCGGGAAGAGCTGTCGGCGTTGGACAAGGACGTGCCGCTGGCGAACGTCAAGGAGATGGAGGAGTACGTCTCCGACTCGGTCAGCCCGCAGCGCTTCAGCGCGCTGTTGCTCACCGCCTTTGCGGTCGCGGCGCTCCTGCTGGCGGCGCTCGGCGTCTACGGGGGCATCTCAAACTCGGTGGCGCGGCGGGCGCACGAGATCGGCATCCGCATCGCGCTCGGCGCGCGGCGGGGCGACGTGCTCAGGCTCGTGGTCGGGCAGGGGATGCGGCCGGTGTTA
>CAYLJO010000271.1:0-7801 GCA_964383905.1 uncultured Blastocatellaceae bacterium | reverse complement strand
AAGCTCCGCGCCTTTTTGACGTTGATCGGAATTATTATCGGCGTCGCCTCGGTCGTGGTCGTGGGCGCTTCGATCAGCGGGCTCAATACTTACGTCGTCGATAAGGTCGCCAAGGTGCTCGGATACAACCACTTCATGATTGCCCGCCTGGCTTTTCAGGGCCGACTCTCGGATGAAGAGTTTGAGCGCCGACTCCGGCGCAACAAGCGGCTCTACTGGGATGATTACGAGTGGGTACAAAAGCACTGCGCCTCCTGCGCCGAGGTCGGGGCCGCGGCCGGTACCCAGGCAGACCTCCAGCAAAACGGCCAGGAGTTCCCCGGCTGCATCATCTTCGGCACGACGGCCAACATGGCCGAGATCGAAGACAAGACCATCGCCGAGGGACGGTATATTACACCCGACGAGGTCCAGCGCTCGGCGCTGGTAGTCGTGCTCGGCGGAGATATCAAAGACAAGTTCTTTCCGGGGGTAGACGCGATCGGCAAGACACTCAAAATTCGCGGCCTGCCGATGCGCGTCGTGGGTGTGGAAGAAAAACGCGGCTCATTCTTTGGCGACTCTGTCGACCGGCACGTTTACATCCCGGTCACCACCCACCTGCAGATCTTCGGCCGCGGCGGCGGGATCCAAATACACGGTAAGGCTCAGAACCATGAGACTTTCATGCCGACGATCGAGGACGCGCGAATCGCCATGCGCAACAAGCACAAGCTGGTGGGGAGCGAGGAGGATGATTTCGGGCTGGTGAACGTTGAAGAGCTCAACAACCAGATCGATCAGTTCACGGGCAGCATCGCCACGGTCGTCGTCCCCATTACACTGATCACGCTCGTGGTGGGCGGCATTGTGGTGATGAATATCATGCTGGTCAGCGTCACCGAAAGGACTTTTGAGGTCGGTCTGCGCAAGGCCGTCGGCGCGACGAAGAAACAGATCCTGATGCAGTTCCTGATCGAATCGGCGCTCCTCTGCGCGCTGGGCGGGGTGCTCGGGTTGCTCCTGGCTTACGGCATCTGCTGGTTGATTACGGCGCTGGCCGCGATCCCGATGACGGTCACACTCACCTACATCCTCCTGGCCCTGATCGTGTCGAGCCTGATCGGCATCATCGCCGGGATCTACCCGGCCTTCAAGGCGGCGCGGCTTGACCCGATCATCGCCTTGACCCGGACCTGAGAAGGGGGGAGGAGCGCGTGAGGCTTCCTCAATTCATCCATAAAGAGATCCTGGCGATGGCGCTCGACAGTGTGCGGGCGCATAAGTTCAGAAGCTTTCTGACCGTCCTCGGCATCGTCATCGGCGTGATGACGGCCATCACGATCGCGTCCATCCTGACCGGCCTGCGCCAGAACATCGTCGCGATCATCGAAGAGTACGGCACCAATAACATCTATGCCTTTCACCTTTCGACCGGGCCGCGGGTGGGCGAGGACCGGTCCGAGCGCACGAGAAAACCACTGACGGTGGACGACGCCGAAGCGATCCGCACGCAGGCCAGCGCCGTCGAGGATGTGGCCCTTGTCGCCCCTAATGTAGCGAGGAGGGGCGGGCCCTTTGACAGTAACATGACCTACCAGGGACGTAACTACAGGTGGGGAGACATCCAGGGCGCATCACCCAACTACGCCGACATCACGAACATTGCCCTCACGGAGGGGCGCTTCATCACGGAGGCTGATAACCAGCAGCGGCGAGACGTGGTGGTGATCGGCGTCAACGCCGCCGACGCGCTCTTCCCTTCGCAGCAGAGTAATATCGTCGGCACCGAGATCAAAATGGGCGGCCGGACTTTTGAGATCGTCGGCGTGCTGGAGAAAAGGAAGGCCGGATTCTTCGGTGAAAACGAAGAGGACAATGCCGTTTTCATCCCGTTCCGGACGGCGCAGAAGGTCTCCCCGGGCAAGGGCTATGTGCAGTTGGTCATCCGCGGCCGCACGGGTCAGTTGGGAGAGGCGCTTGAGCAGTCGGAGGATATTTTACGCCGCCGCCGTCACGTGAAATTCGACGAGCCGAACAACTTCGACATTAAGACCGCGGACAAGTTCATCGAGCAGTTCGATAGCATCACGGGGATGGTCGGGCTGATCGCCATTGCGATCTCCAGCCTGGGGCTGCTGGTCGGGGGCATCGGCGTGATGAATATCATGCTGGTCAGCGTGACGGAGCGCACGCAGGAGATCGGCATCCGCAAAGCGATCGGCGCGCGGCGTCGAGACATCGTCAACCAATTCCTCTTCGAGGCGATGACGCTGACCTTCCTGGGCGGGCTGCTGGGCGTCGTCCTGGCGGTCGGGGCCAGCAAAATCATCATGCTCCTGGTCCCATCGCTGCCGGCCTCGATTCCGCCCTGGGCGGTTGTCGCCGGCCTCACCGTCTCCATCGGCGTCGGCCTCATCTTCGGGGTTTGGCCGGCCCGGAAAGCCTCCCGGCTCGACGCCATCGAGTGCCTGCGCCACGAATAACCTTTAACATGAGGTGAGTTCGGCGTAAGAAAGTTCCTCTGGTAAGTGCCAGTTGAGTGTATAGTGTAAGGAGCATTCTCCTCGGAGGACACGGCAGGAGCACAGAGGAGCTAAATGGTCTTCTTTTTATTATCTGGTGTTCCTCCGTATCCTCTGTGTACCTCTGTGGTTAAATTTTCAATGCAGAGGACGCAGAGATGGAAAAGAATCGCCAGCGCGATCTGATTCGCGAATATCTAGCCTACATTCAGGTGGAGAAGGGGCTCTCGCAGAACTCGCTTCTCAGTTACGGGCGCGACCTGGCGCGGCTGGAGGCGTGGGCAATGAAATTGAACAAGCCCGTGCCGGAGCTCACGCGCACAGACTTAAGGGCATGGATCGCGCAGCTCTCGCGAGAGGGGCTCGCGCCGTCATCAGTCTCACGGGCGGTCAGCGCCGCGCGCGGCCTCTTCCGTTTCCTGATGCTGGACGGACACATCACAACCCATCCGGCGGCCGACCTTGACACCCCACAGCGGCTCGCGCACCTGCCGCGGTTTCTGACCGAAGATGAGATCGAGCAATTGCTTGCCGCGCCCGACACCTCGACGGAAGACGGGCTTCGTGACCGCGCGATGCTGGAGCTGTTTTATGCGACGGGAATGCGCGTTTCCGAGCTGGTGTCGCTCAAGCTGGCGGACGTAGACGTTGACGGCGGATTAGTCCTCTGCCACGGGAAGGGGAGCAAAGAGCGGCGCATTCCCATCGGCAAGAGCGCCATCTACTGGTTGCAGCAATATCGTGGGGTGCGCGCCAGATCCGGCAAGCACGGCCGTCCGCAGCTATTTCTCAAGCGGAGCGGGCAACCGCTCACACGCGACTTCGTCTGGGCCCTGCTGAAGGGCTATGCCGGCGGCTTAGGCTTGCGGGGCGTCTCGCCACACACGTTGCGCCACAGCTTCGCCACACACCTGCTGCAGCGCGGGGCCGACTCACGCTCGGTCCAGGCGCTGCTCGGTCACAGCGACATCTCCACCACACAAATCTACACGCATATCACCGACCGCCACCTGCGCGCCGCCTACGATCGTCACCACCCGCGAGCGCGCACGGTTGAGGCGCAAGCAGGAGCCGAGAAGGAAGAATGAATAGTCGAAAGTCTTCAAGTAAGTCCAAAGTCGAAAGTCCAAGGTCGAAAGTCAAGGTTGCCTAAAACAACTTTTAATAAAAGCGGTTGGGTCATGTTGACTTTGGACTTTTGACTTACTTGAAGACTGTGGACTTTCGACTTCTTTTTTATAATCATGCGCGTAAAACTAACATTACTCGCGTCCGGTCGATCCGTGCGCCTGCCGCTCAACTACAATCACACGGTCGCATCGCTCGTCTACAGTATCCTCGACACCGCTTCGACCGATTTCGCCGCCCGGCTTCACGACGAGGGGTTCAACGCGGAGGGGCGTAGATTCAAGCTGTTCACCTTTTCGCGCCTCAGCCCCCGCCGCAGCCGCGTCGCTGGCGATCAACTGGCGCTCGAAGACCCAGCGGTCTCCCTCCAGATCGGCTCGCCGGTCGCCGAGTTCGTCGAGCATTTTGTGACGGGTCTCTTTCAGAGCGAGACATTCGTCATTGCGGGCGCGCACTTTTCACTGCAGCAGGCCGAGACCTTACCTGCGCCCGTCTTCTCCGGGCGCATGAGCTTTCGTGCTCTTTCCCCCATCACCGAATCCGTGCGGGACGAGCGTGGGGGCGTTCGCTTTCTTTCGCCCGATGATGATTGGTCCGAGGTCATGCGGCGCAACCTTGTGCGCAAATACTAGGCGCTCTACGGCCACGCCCCGGCGGATGATCGCCTGCGTTGGTCCTGGGACCGGGCCTATCTCGCCGAGGCGGCGAAACGCGGGCGCCGCGCGTCCGTGCTCACAGACATTCGTGGCATCAAGGTGCGCGGCTGGCTGGCGCCCTTCACGGTTGAAGGCAGCCCGGAGTTGATCGAGCTTGGCTACGAGGCGGGGTTCGGCAGCCGCAACTCGATGGGCTTCGGCATGGCCGAGGTGGCATGATTTCGTTCACCGTTAAGCCCACAGGGCGAAAGAATCTGAGGCGGCTTCAAACCCTTTAGCCAGGCCGGTCAAATTGGTCATTACTTTTACGCTAAATACTTGCAACTTAACCCCTAATTAGTGCATCATAGTTGTTTGTTACTGCCTCTCTCATGCATCAACGGTGATGCGCCCCGCGCTTTAGCAACCCGCGGCAGCGCTTTGGATGACACGAGGGCGGCCACTTTCAACCCCAGAAGCCGCTCCACAGAGCATCCGAACCTGAGCCTTCGCTGCGACCGTTACTCCGAAGCCAATTCAATTCGAGCTTCTTTTAATACTCCTTACCTTAAGGAGAGGTAAACACATATGTCTATGAAACTTTATGTCGGTAATCTCAGCTTCCAGACCTCGACCCAGGACTTGGAAGCACTGTTTGGCCAGGCGGGAACAGTTCAGTCAGCTTCCATCGTCGAAGATCGTGACACGGGACGCTCGCGCGGCTTCGGCTTCATCGAGATGTCCTCGAACGAAGAAGGCCAGAAGGCCATCGAACAATTCAACGGCAAAGAGCTCAACGGTCGTAACCTGACTGTGAACGAAGCCCGCCCCCGCGAAAACCGCGGTGGTGGTGGCCGGGGCGGCTTTGGCGGCAATCGCGGCGGTGGCCGCGGCGGATATGGTGGTGGCCGTGGCGGTGACCGGGGCGGTTACGGCGGAGGCGGTGATCGCGAGCCCCGCTGGTAAACAGGCCCTCAAATAACCATTGTACCTCTATCGAAAGTGCCCCCGTCAACAAACGTTAGAGCCGGGGGCCTTTCATTTTAGCAACACAAAGCGCACTAACATTTCATTTGTTTAGCGCACGAAGGATTTAAATGAGTTTTTCTAACCTGGGACTGCATGCCGCGACCCTCAAAGGCTGCGAGTCTCTCGGATACACCGAACCAACACCGATTCAAAGACAGGCCATCCCTGTCATCCTGAGCGGCTCCGACCTGATCGGCTGTGCGGAAACCGGCACGGGAAAGACGGCCGCTTTCCTCCTCCCGATCATCCAGAAAATGTTGGAGACGCCGCGGCCCACGGCTCGCGTCCGTGTGCTCATTCTCGCCCCGACGCGCGAGCTCGCCTCGCAAATCGAGGCCAGTTATCGCCAGCTTGCCCCGAAAAAGGGTATGCGCTGCGCGAGCATCATCGGCGGCGCGAGTATGGCGCGGCAGAGAGAAGCTCTCCGCCGCAACGCCGAACTTATTGTGGCGACGCCGGGGCGCCTGCTCGATCACGTCGAGCGCGGCTCGATAGACCTCTCTGATGTAGAGGTGCTCGTGCTGGATGAAGCCGACCGCATGCTTGATATGGGATTCTGGCCGGCCATCCGCCGGGTGCTCGCAAAGCTCCCGACCGGTCGGCAGACGCTGCTCTTCTCGGCCACGATGTCGCCCGCCATTGAAGAGATTGCGCGCTCGACGATGCGCCAACCGAAACTCGTCGAAGTCAACCCGCGCGGTCGCGCCGCCGTGACCGTCGAGCAGACGGCTTACCCGGTCGCGACGGAATCGAAGACGGCGCTGCTGCTCGACCTGCTCGAGCGCGAGCGCTTCGAACGCGTTCTGGTCTTTACGCGCACCAGGCGCGGGGCCGAGCGCCTCTCACACATTCTCGCCGCGCGCGAACATAAGGTTAATCGTATTCATGCCGATCGTACACAGCCACAGCGTGAGGCTGCCCTGCGCGGTTTCAAGGACGGCCGCCATCGCGTCCTTGTCGCGACAGACATCGCCGCGCGCGGGATAGACGTCGATTCGATCTCGCACGTCATCAACTACGATGTGCCCGCCGCGCCCGAAGATTATGTGCACCGGATTGGGCGCACGGGTCGCGCCGGCAACACGGGCCGTGCTATTACGCTGGTCACGCCGGTCGAGGAGCTGCCGCTGCGCGCCATCGAACGGCTCACGGGACAAGCGATCGAACGCGTATGGTTGCCCGCTTTCGGGGGCGTCAAAGAGGCGGGCCACAGCGGCGCTAAAGCATTGGCGCTCGGTCGGCATCGGAGCAGTAGTAGTACCAGACGGCGCTCATTCCGGCCACGCCGGGCGAGCAGGTAATAGTTGAGAGAAATTGATTTAATGTATCGTGCTGCACGGTATCAATTTTAACTGGGGAGAAAACTTTTGGCTAAAGAAGATCTGATTCCGGCCGAGGGCGTGATCATCGATAAGCAGCCCAACGCCTCTTTCAAGGTGCGTCTTGACGGCAGCGACCACGTCGTACTGGCCCAGATTTCCGGCAAGATGCGCAAGAACTACATCCGTATACAGCTGGGCGACCGCGTCAGCGTCGAGATGTCGCCGTATGATCTGACCAGGGGACGCATTACGTACAGGTATAAGTAAGTCTGGAGTCTGGAGTCGTGAGTCTCGAAGTCAAAAATCAGTGGGCAGTTCTTGTATTCGACTCCAGACTTCTAGACTCCAGACTATTAAACGGGCGAGGTGGCGGCGCTGATCGAGCCGCAGAAGATCGACGTGCTGTGCTCTGACCGTATGCGGAGGCTCATCTATTCACGTGTTCAGGCTTAAACGACCAATAGCTCACACGCGCCGCAAGCACACATTGGCCGCTCGTCCCTGGGCGAGGGTTGGGATGCCTCTGACCTTTCGTGCCGAAGTGATGCCCGGGCGCAGCATGGGGGAAACGCACCTTTGCCGTGGCGCGCGTACTTGCCAGTGGACGAGTTGAGCTGATCGGGCCGGCCGGACAGCATAGCCGAACAGAATTTCAACCGGCACGATGAGTCCGAATTCTGCTGGCTACTCTTGCCCCTCTTGTCTTTCCTCCGCGTACCTCTCCGGTCCTCTGCGGTTCAATCTTCACGCCTGCTGAACTCCGGTTCTGCCTATCCCGGGAAGTTTGCCAGGAGAGGGCTGTTGCCGCTGAGGAGGCCTTCCCATGGGCGAGCCACTCTATCAAAGGGAGATCCGGTACCGGTGCTGTGATTGTGGGCATACCTTTCCGCTCCGGATCACGGAAGAAGAATACATTACTTCCCTCGATGAAGGGCATGAAGAGAAGTGCGACCGCTACGGCCAACTTGTCGGGAAGGGGGAAGTTAATTGCCGCAAATGCAGGGCACGCTTTGTCCTTGCGTTTCCCCACCAGCATGTTAACTGTGACCTTGCCAACGGGGCATGCCCAAACTGTGCTGAAAAATTTATCTCCCTATGCATCTGCTGATCTCTGTGGCTGCTGCCGGACCTATTTGTTTGTTCTTTGTTTCCTCTGTTTTCCCTCTGTGTCCTCTGCGTCCTC
>CAYLJO010000270.1:0-7853 GCA_964383905.1 uncultured Blastocatellaceae bacterium | reverse complement strand
ATATCGAGATACTACCAAAACTGCGAGCTTCTATAAAGACTTGTTTGGCTGGCAACTCAAGCTTCTCAATCTGACGCAGAGGATTCGGGAGGTGATGGTGATCACCAAGCTCGTGACGGTCTTTGACGCTTACCAATCTAGATCTTGACGATCATTGTAAGGGTCAAGCCAGAATTAATCGGATAAGTTGCTGATATTAGTCGCAAAGCGCGTCGCCACCATTCCCCCTAGCCTTTTCCGAGAAAATCCAATCCATGGCGAAACAGAAGGTGCGCTATTACAGGGATCTACTACTTCATCCCAGGCGGAATTGATATTAATCGCAGGGTCAGTTGCTGCCTCAAAGATTTCGTGAGCTGTAACTTGCAACCAGGGTCCAGATATATGCTGCCCACACCACGAATACAATCACCGCTTCAGACCGCGCTCCTCGAGCAGCGGCTCCACGCTCGGCTCGCGGCCGCGGAAGGCCCGGAAAATATTCCCAGCATCCTCGGTGCCGCCACGCGACAGGACCATTTCGCGAAAGCGTTGTCCGTTCGCACGCGTCAACCCGCCATGCTCTTTGAACCAGTAGAAAGCATCGTCGTCGAGCACCTCACTCCATAGGTACGCGTAGTAGCCGGCCGCGTACCCGCCATCCCAAATATGCGAAAAGTAAGTCGTGTGGTAACGCGGCGGGACTTGGGTCAGGTCGATCTGAAAACGTTTTAGAGCCGCCGCCTCGAAAGCGTTTACGTCCTGCAGCGGAGCGTCTGCCGGCAACGAGTGCCATGCCATATCGAGCAGGGCAGCGGCAAGGTATTCCGTGGTCGCATAGCCCTGATTGAAGGTGCGCGCTTTCTTGATCTTGTCCACCAGCTCCTGCGGCATCTGTTTGCTCGTTTGATAGTGCTTGGCGTAGTTGGCGAACACGGCCGGGTCGAGCGCCCAATGTTCATTGAATTGCGACGGAAATTCGACGAAGTCGCGCGGCACGCCGCCCAGATAGGGATAGCGGCCCTTGTAGAACATTCCGTGCAGGGCATGTCCAAACTCATGAAACATCGTGGTCACATCATCAAAGGTCAGCAGCGCGGGCTGACCGGGAGCGGGCTTGGTAAAGTTGGTGACGTTGACGACCACCCCCTTGGTTCCCATGAGGCCGCTCGGATCGACGAAGCTGTCCTGCCACGCACCCCCGTTTTTGTTCGAACGCTGGAAGTAGTCGGCGTAAAAAAGCGCCAAAGACTTACCATCGGCATCGAACACCTCGAATACACGCACATCCGGTTGATAGACGGGGATGTCCTTGCGCTCCTTGAAGGTAAGGCCGTAAAGCTTGTTCGCCGCAAAGAACACGCCGTCGTGAAGCACGTGATCGAGTTCGAAGTAAGGCTTCACTTGAGATGCGTCGAGGTCATACTCGGCCTTTCGCACCCTCTCTGCGTAAAACTCCCAGTCGGCAGGGCCGAGCGCAAAACCCCCTTTTTGTGCGTCAATCAACTTCTGCATCCTGGCCGCTTCGCCGCGGGCTTTGGCGGTGGCCGCCGGCACCATACCGGTCATTAACTCTTCAGCCTTCTGCGGCGTCTTGGCCATCTGGTCCTCGAGGACAAAGGTTGCGTAATTCGGATAACCCAAGAGCTTAGCGTGTTGCTCCCGAAGCCGGGCCAGCCGGGCGGCGAGAGCCTTGGTATCATTCGGCCCGCCGTGGTTGCCGCGAAGCTCTGAGGCCTTCAAGAGCCGCTCGCGCAACCTGCGGTTCGTAAGGGACGAAAGGGCGGGCTGTTGCGTAGTGTTCTGTAATTCGAGCACCCACTTGCCCGCGAGGCCTCGTTCTTTCGCCCTCTGCGCGGCGGCGGCGATTTCAGCTTCGTTTAAGCCGTCCAACTCGGCCTTGTTGTCAACGACTACCGCGGAATTTGTGGTTTCGGCCAGCACATGGTCTTCGAACCGCGTGGTCAACTTCGCTTCTTCCTGATTGAGCCCGCGCAGAATTGTCTTGTCAGCCTCTGAAAGCTCAGCGCCGGCGCGTACGAAGGCCTTGTAATAACGTTCGACGAGATAGCGCGATTCGCTGTCGAGCTTGAGCGCGTCACGCTGGTCGTAAAGCGTCTTGACGCGCGCGAACAGCTTTGCGTTCAGGTAAATTGCATCCGAGTGTGCGGCCAACTTCGGCGCTTCCTCAGCTTTGATTTTCTGTATCGTATCGTTGGTGTTCGACTGACTGAGGTTGAAGAACACTTTGGTCACGCGAGTCAGCAGTGCGCCCGAGCGCTCCATCGCCTCGAGAGTATTGGCAAACGTCGGTGGCGCGCTGTTGTCGGCAATTGCCTCGATCTCCGCGAGCTGCCCCTTCATCCCTGCTTCTATCGCCGGCGTGTAGTCGCTGTCATTAATCTCACTGAACGGTGGCGCATGATATGGCAGACTACTTTCAGCAAAGAACGGATTCGCCGCGGGCCCAGCGGTCGCGGCCGGCGCGGGCGCATACCGGATAACGACAAGACACAACGCGGCAAGTGCGACAACTTTAACTGTCCGATCAAATCTCATATGCAATCAGACTCCTCTATATGGTGAGTGGCGAATCTCCTATTTGACATCGGAGGGTTCGACTTCGGACGCGCCCCCTCGAGGGGAGAACTGCAATTAGGACAATTCAATCTCTATACCAGGCACGGCTATTATCGCCAACCACGATCCCCGGGAGCAAGTTAGAGAACGCGCTCTTCACGCTTCTGAATGGTCCGATGAGAAACGGCTTTCAAGTCGATTCAGCTTGCAGACGATGCGTTTGATGTACAACGAAGTGCTTGATTGGCGCATCGTCTTTCAGGACCGGCCCCTCGTATGGCCGGCGTGAGGCTTAACCACAGTCCAAGGGGCGTCGGGATCGGAGCCAAAGCTGGCATACGTCATTTGTATGAATGTAGCGAGGGACGGTATGTAGAAGGCTACAACAGGCAGGCGGCTTCACTATCCTCATCATCGGATTAGTCGAGATGATCGGCAATGAAGTATCGCGCTTCAGCCTCGGCCACCACTTCTTCAAACTCGCTCAACTCTTGAAGCACCTGCGCGTAGCGTGCTCGTTCCTCCCGCATCGACTCATCAAGCGCGAGGCCGCTCTTGACTAAGTCTAGTTTTAGACATAATCTATGTAGTGTTAATCTGAATGAAGCTTGACGTCATACACACTCTCAAGCAGCACGGCATCCAGCCGACGGCGCAGCGCGTCGCCGTCGCCGAGTACGTGCTCCGCGCGACGGAACACCCTTCAGCCGATAGAGTGTGGGCAGGCGTTCGTGAGAGTTTACCGACGATCTCCAGGG
This sequence comes from uncultured Blastocatellaceae bacterium, assembly GCA_964383905.1. Classification (GTDB taxonomy): domain Bacteria; phylum Acidobacteriota; class Blastocatellia; order Pyrinomonadales; family Pyrinomonadaceae; genus CAYLJO01. The sequence continues at coordinate 4,536 of CAYLJO010000270.1, read as the reverse complement.
CGACGGTTTACAACGCGCTCAACCTCTTCGTGGAAAAAGGTCTGCTGAGAGAATTGCACCTCGCCCCCGACTCGGTGCTCTTCGATCCGAACACGGATCGTCATCACCACTTCATTGATGAAGACACAGGCCGAATCTACGACCTCCCCTGGAGTCAGGCCGAAGTGAGCAGCGTGAAACCGCTGCCCGGCTTCGAGGTTCACGACTACCAGGTAGTGATGCGCGGTCGCCGTCGCCGCGCACGGCGTTAATTTTTTTTTCTCGTGTAGTTAGACAACGTCTAATTACAGTTGATGGCTGTACGAGCCTGAAAGGAGCTGTAGCAACGTGCCAGACAAGGAAAATACAAAGAGTGTCAGCGAGAGCGAGAACCCCGTAATCCCCGCGCCGACCCCTAAGAGGAGCCGTCCGAGGACGAACAAAGACTGGTGGCCGAATCAGCTAGACCTCTCGATCCTCCACACCCACTCGCACCTCTCGAACCCGATGGAAGAGGAGTTCGACTACGCCGAACAGTTTAAGTCTCTGGATGTCGAAGCGCTGAAGCGCGACCTCATCGAGTTGATGACCACCTCGCAGGACTGGTGGCCCGCGGACTACGGCCACTACGGGCCGCTCTTCATCCGCATGACGTGGCACGCCGCGGGCACGTACCGCATCGCAGACGGGCGCGGCGGCGGCGGTGACGGCCAGCAGCGCTTCGCCCCGCTCAACAGCTGGCCCGATAACGCAAACCTCGACAAAGCGCGCCGTCTGCTCTGGCCCGTCAAGAAGAAGTACGGCCAGCAGGTCTCTTGGGCGGACCTGTTGGTCTTGGCCGGCAACGTCGCCATGGAGTCAATGGGCTTCAAGACATTCGGCTTCGGCTTCGGTCGCCCCGATGTGTGGGAACCCGAGGACATCTTCTGGGGGCCTGAAGACACTTGGCTCGGCGACGAGCGCTACAGCGGCGACCGCGAACTCGCCAGGCCGCTCGCCAACGTGCAGATGGGCCTCATCTACGTGAACCCGGAAGGGCCAGGCGGGAACCCCGATCCGCTGGCTTCCGCGCGAGACATCCGCGAGACCTTCGCCCGCATGGCGATGAATGACGAGGAGACGGTCGCGCTCATTGTCGGTGGCCACACATTCGGCAAGACCCACGGCGCCGGCCCGGCAACCGGGAACGTCGGGCCTGAGCCGGAGGGTGCGCCCCTTGAGGAGCAGGGTCTCGGCTGGAAGAACAAGATCGGCAAAGGCAACGGCGCGCACACGATCACGAGCGGCCTCGAAGGCGCGTGGACGAGCAACCCCGTAAAGTGGGACAACGGCTTCCTTGAGAACCTGTTCAACTACGAGTGGGAGTTGACCGAGAGCCCCGCTGGCGCGAAACAGTGGACGCCGAAGAATCCGGAGGCCAAAGATACCGTGCCGGACGCGCACGATCCCAAGAAGCGACACGCGCCGATGATGCTGACTTCCGACCTCGCGCTCCGGATGGACCCTGTTTACGCGCCGATAGCGAAGCGATTCCACGAGCACCCGGACCAACTCGCCGACGCGTTCGCGCGGGCTTGGTTCAAGCTGCTGCACCGAGACATGGGGCCACGCTCACGCTACCTCGGCCCGTGGGTTCCCGAGCCGCAGCTATGGCAAGACCCCGTCCCCGAAGTCGATCACGAACTAATTGATGAGGAGGACATCGCTTCCCTCAAGGAGAAGATACTCGCCTCGGGCCTGTCCATCCCGGAACTAGTCTCTACAGCTTGGTGCGCAGCGGCCAGCTTCCGCAGCACGGACAAGCGCGGCGGCGCCAACGGGTCACGCGTCCGCCTCGCGCCGCAAAAGGAGTGGGAGTCAAACGAACCGGCTCGTCTGTCGAAGGTGCTCGAAACCCTCGAACAGATTCAACAGGAGTTCAACCGCTCACAGTCCGGCGGCAAGAAGGTCTCGCTGGCCGACCTGATCGTTCTGGGGGGGTGCGCCGCCGTGGAGGAAGCAGCCAGTAAGGCCGGGCACGACATTAATGTCCCGTTCGCGCCGGGCCGCACCGACGCCTCGCAGGAGCAGACCGACGTGGACACGTTTGACGTGCTCGAACCCGTGGCCGACGGCTTCCGCAACTACATGCGGGCGGGAGATGAGCTATCGCCGGAGACTCGCCTGCTCGACCGTGCCAATATGCTCAAGCTGACCGCGCCGGAGATGACGGTTCTCGTCGGCGGGATGCGCGCTCTCAATGCCAACTTCGGCCAGTCGAAGCACGGCGTCTTCACCGACCGGCCCGGGACTTTGACCAATGACTTCTTCGTCAACCTGCTCGACATCGGCACGGCGTGGAGACCGTCCGCCTCTGATGAGCGGGTATTCGAAGGACGCGCCCGCGCCACGGGCGATCCCAGATGGACAGCTACGGCCGCCGACCTAGTCTTCGGCGCGCATTCTCAGCTCCGTGCGCTGGCGGAGGTCTACGCCAGTGACGACGCGCAGGAGAAGTTCGTGCGGGACTTCGTGGCAGCCTGGAGCAAAGTCATGAACCTCGATCGCTACGACCTTCTCGCTCAGGCTCGGGGCGTCCGCTAGCGCGCGGAGGGGACAGCCGGTGAGGTCTTTCCCAAACCGTCCCTGGCAAGCGCAGGCGACCTTCCGAGGGTCACCTGCGCGCTGCTCTATTCGGTCGCAGTTCGTTCGGTCAAGGGTAGTTGCCCGGTCAATGGTCAACTGCCTCGTCAACTCCCGGGAGGACAGGCTCAGGTTCGGCCTGCCGCGAGCCAGTGTCGATAAAGGTTAAGGGTGCGCGAAGCCAGATAGCATTCGCGCACCCTTCAATTGTGCTGTTAAGCTCAGATTCAGAAGGAAAACCAGTCGCTCCTTTTAAATTACTAACACTCTCGCATCAGAGGTGTTTGCGGGGTTACGAAGTGGCCGTGCCCGTCGGTGGTTACCAATACCAACCGGCCTCGCGCGGATGCACGTGCAGTCGTCCGTCCTCTTTACCGCGAAACAAAGCCTGCTTCGAGTGCCGCCGCTCTTTGCGGTTCAGGTGGTTCCTGTACCAGTGCGGCGGAACTTTACGAGTAAAACATGCTCCGCTTTCGCTCTTCTTCCAGCGCTATCTGCGTTAGCCTTTCTTTACCGGAGGATCTTACGCGACAATGGTAAGGATCCCAGCGACGGTGAGCTCTGGACGAAGATGCTGGGCATCGTCACGCCTCACCGCGCGCAGATGTCCGGCATCAAAAACCTCCTGGTGTCGGCCGCAGGCATGCCCCTAGACCCACCTCCGTTTGTTGACACGGTGGACCGATTCCAAGGACAGGAAAGAGATTTAATGATCGCCAGCTATGCCGTCGCGAACAGGGACTTCGTGGCGAGCGAGGAAGAGTTTATTCTCAACCCGCGCCGATTTAACGTTACACTCACACGCTCTAAGAGCAAATTCATGTGGTTCATCAGCGACGCCATCGTTCATCATCTTCCGAGCGACGCCGTCGTGGCGCGTGATGCCGCCCATCTTCAACTGTTCGTGGAACATTATTGTGACTCTCTAAGGGAGACCGTACTGTGGCTCGAATCCAGACGTTTTCACCTGCACTTCCTTAACGAATGAAGTGTTGATCCCGGTGCCGAGAGCACCGTAAAAGCGGGAGAAGACGCCAGATTTCGTGTAAGCTAAGAGTCAAAACGAGTAGCTTAAGATAACGGCTCGCCGTGTTGATCAAAGTGTCATCTGATCGCTAGTCTACAAGCGTCGTAGTCATTTAAACCATATCGGCTCGGTCAAGCGGATGACAGAGGCTTTGTGCGGTTGCAGCATGACAAAACGACCTATTACCGAGATACGATGAAGATGTTAACCGCTCTATACAACTATAAGTCGCCCGAGAAAGGAAAATCCTAGCCCGGTCAGAAAAATATTTGTCACCTTCAGCCTGCCGATTCTCACGCAGCACGATAACAAGATGAGCCTTCTCATTCTAAAGGGATGGAGAGAACCGTTACCGCTGTGATAAACTCTGCTTAAGAAGCTATGAGGTATGAAGAGCCATGTTGACTACGACGCCGAAGGAAGAAATTGAGCTTGGAGGTCTCATCTGGACTGACCCTGAGCGAATGAGCGGAGCGCCCTGCGTCTCGGGCACGCGCGTCCCTATCAAAAACCTCTTCGATTACCTCGAAGGCGGTCAGAGCCTTGAGACGTTCCTCGAAGATTTTGAAGGCGTCACACGCGAGCAGGCCGGCGCGGTGTTGCGTTTGGCAATGGAGAGCCTCTTAAAGCAACTCAGACAAGCTTGAAAATCTTCCTCGACCACTGCGTACCGAAGCGGCTCTTGCGTCTGCTTTCCGAGCATGAGGTGAAGACCGCCTACCAGCTAGGGTGGGCGGCCAAGAAAAACGGGGAACTCCTGAGGCTGGTGGAAAGCGAATTCGAGGTCTTACTAACCGTCGACCAGAACCTCCGACACCAGCAAAACCTCGCATCCCCTTCGCCCGACGCGCAATCAACGAGACTCTCAACAATCAAGTTCCGTGCGCGCGGCTGATCTCACTCGTTAG
>CAYLJO010000269.1:0-7887 GCA_964383905.1 uncultured Blastocatellaceae bacterium | reverse complement strand
TCTCTATACCGATTACCTGATTAGCTCCTTCCGGCTAGCTCAGTTATTAAACAATATGTGCGATTTTGTGCCCAAACCAAATTTTAAACCGCGGCCCTACCTGAAAATCCCCTCCAGGTAATAAATCCATAGTCTGCGAACCCCTCGCCAATCAGGGCGATAGAGGGAAATGCCATGAAATTATGAAAAACGGACTGATCGAATTTTCGTGATTGACACGATAATAGAATGCTATAATTACCGGTGGCCTGACGTGCCAAGGATAGGCGCTACCAGCTAGCTCAGTGTTAACCTCCTGTTACAGCTAAGTTACAAAGCCTTGAACTTAGCCGCCCGCATCATTAACGCATCTTCATCCTGCCCCGATTCGTATTTATCTTTGGAGGTCAATAAACATCAGGGGGTGTTTGACACCGGATTTGAGCATGACGAGGTAGTAATGGCGAATAGAAGCTCTGGCGTGCAAGTTCCGTTCAAGAATTCAGAAGGAGTGGCTCGACATGGATCTGCTGATGCACAACCCGATCGCCGATATGTATGGACCCTATTTTCTTCTCTTATACGGTGCTGTCATCGCCGTAACATTCCTGGCCTGTTGGTGGGTGTTGCGCAGCCGTGACTGGACGGCATCACTACCCACACCGCCAGTTCCCCCCAGCCCTGACGCTTATGAAATCGCCTACTTAAGAGGTGGGGAAAATGAGGTAGTCCGGTCCGTCATCTTCAGTCTGGTTCAGCGAGGTTACCTGCAAATAAACCAGCAAGGCAAAGAGCCGTCGATCGAGCGCGCGCCCGAACCGCCAGACCGCCACCAGTTGCCGACGTTAGAGCGGCGTGTGTTCGATTGGTTCTCAACACCCCACACGGCGGGGGAGGTCTTTCGCTCATCCGGCTTGCCGGAACAGATCAAATCTTTCTGCGCGACATATGAACAGCGATTACACAGAGAGAATTTGCTCATGCCTGCCGAGATGCGCACAGCTGCAATTCAAGTCTGGATGGCAGGCGCGCTGGTGATCATCGCCCTCGGGGGTTACAAATTGTTCGTCGCTCTAGCGAAGGGCCGTCATAATGTAGCCTTTCTCGTCGTGATGGCGATTGTCTCGTTGCTGCTCCTCATCAAAATCTGTCATTTGCCGCGTCTCAGCAGTAAAGGACGAGCTTATTTAAGGAATCTCCAGTTGGCCTTCGAACGGCTGAAAGCGCGAACAGCCGGTGCCACCGCTGCCCCGGCTGTTAACAGCGCTGCCGCGGTGGACCCGTCGCTATTATTACTGGTCGGGGTCTTCGGTGTGGCGGCGCTTTCTGGAACTCCTTACGATTACTACCAGCAAACATTTCGGAGGGCGGCCGCGGGTGGCGGATCATGCGGCAGTTCAAGCTGCAGTTCCTCCGGAGGAGATGGCGGCGGAGGAGGTTGTGGTGGGGGAGGATGCGGGGGCTGTGGAGGATGATACCCTTGTTTTCTCAACTTCCGACGTTAGGGGTCGGGTTAGGTTTCCGCGAACCGTTCCGGAGCGACCTCTTTCTTAACCGGGAGGCGGTTGATTTCCTCGAGATCACCGCGGACCATTACCTGGACGCTTCGCCGGAGAAGCAACAGGAGCTGGACTTACTTGCCGAGCACTTCACCCTTATTCCGCATGCGATCAATCTCTCCCTGGGAAGCGCTGAGGGAGTAGATGGTAATTACCTCGACAAGCTGGCGAGACTCATCGACCGGTTAAACCCACCGTGGTGGAGCGAACACGTCTCTTTCACACAGGCCGGCGGAGTGAATATCGGGCATTTAGCCCCATTACCGTTCACGCCCGAGGCGGTCGAGGTGCTTGGTCGTAACATTGCGGAAGTGCGCCGTCGTATTCACGCCCCGCTGATTCTAGAGAACATTACATACATGTTGACCGTGCCGGGCGGAGGCATGGATGAGGCTCAGTTTTTAACGGAGGTACTTGAGCGCACCCGCTGCGGCCTGCTGCTAGACGTCACGAACCTCCATGTTAATGCCGTCAATCACGGCTATGACGCGGATCTCTTCCTGGGACGGTTGCCATTAGAGCTGATCGTGCAGCTTCATTTCGTCGGAGGGCACTGGCATGACGGCATGCTGATTGATAGCCATTCGCAGCCGACACCAGACGAAGTGTGGGCGTTAATGGAGGGCGCCCTCGCACGCGCCCCGGTTAAGGGTGTCGTGCTGGAGCGCGACGAGAACTTACCACCTTTTAATAAGCTTCTGAAAGAACTCGAACGAGCGCGCGCGGTCGGGATGGTGTACGGGCGATGGGCTTAGCTGAAACGCAACGTCTTCTGGCCCGACTCTACACCAACGGCGTTCTGCGAGAACGCTTCTTCGCCGACCCCCTGAAGGTAGGTGAAGAACTGGGCCTCAACCCCGATGACGCACACGAGATGGCCCGGTTATCGGCACGGGATGTCAACCTCTTTGCCAGCTCACTCCGCAACAAGCGACTGCGTGAAGTCTGTGAGCTGCTGCCGCTTACGCATCGTGTGTTGGGGAGTCGTATTGCCGGGCTCTTTCGTCAACACTCGGATATTTATACCCCACGGGGGGTCAAGAAACATCGTGATGATGCGATCGCCTTCGCCACCCATCTTGAAAAAATTGCTTCTCAGGATGGCAGCATTCCGGGATGGGTCGCGGAGTTGATACGCTATGAAAAGGCCTGGCTGAAAGCGGCCGACCCGGGCTGCCGGATCATCATTCGCTGGTTTCGTTATGCCGTAGGCGATTTGGTCCGGCGTGGAGCGCTGGGAGATGATCCTTCGGTGCCGCTAAAACAGCCTTCACTTGCCCTGTGGTTTCGCCTCTCGCGGCGAGGTCGGCTACGGCATAGGGTCCTGACTTTGCCATCCCTGTCAAGATAAAGGGCGTGACCGCTTTGAGTAGACGCTATGTTTCCATGCGACTTGCTCATACCTCGCAGCTAAATTAGAACAGGGAGAGAGGGGTTTTGATCAGTATGCCGCGGGCCCTGGCTTTCACCGGACACCGGTAACCCCTTGGCCCCACACCTGTATAGTATGACCCAAGTCCTTCTCTTCGGTTCAGACCATCTGGGCTTTCGTATTATCGAACAACTACGTCACGACGGCTGCAGTGTCACGGCCGTTGTCTCGGCGGGTAGCTGGTTGGCCGGCGCACAACTTCCGCCGGATATCAGGGTTCTGGAAGGTCGCACCGTAGAATCAAACCTTCTGAAGCTGGCGGGCGCGGAAAGGGCCGAGATACTGTTTGCCGTGACTGATCAGGACGAGATGAATCTCGGCGTAACGCTTGCGGCACTCGAGGTCAACCCCTCCCTGCGCGTGGTTCTACGTCAATTTAACGTACGCCTCGGTCAACTGATCGCGAAATACTTACCGCAGTGTGAGGTTTTGAGCATGTCAGCTCTCGCCGCGCCCACCTTCGCGCTCGCCTCGCTGAGCCCCGGCGTTGTGTACGCTCACCCCTTCGGGGAGCAGACTTTCGTCATTCATCACGCGACCGCAGGCGAGCTAAAGCGACAGTTCGGCTCTCCTGCCGGTGCGTCTCACATGAAGGTTATCGCCGCCGGCGCCGGGGACCAAACGTTATGGTTCCCTGACCCCGACTCCGCGCTCCCCCCCGACGCGAAATTACTGGTGGCAACCACCGAGCGCAACCTGCCGCAACGCCAGCAAATTAATCGGACCAAACCGTGGAGGACAAAGCGTCTTACCGACTTTCGTCGCCACCGGATGCTGATCATCATTCTATTATATTTGGCCTTCCTCGTGACGGCCGCCTCAATCTACTTCATGACTAGGCTGAGAATGACTTTACTCGACGCCGTCTACTTCGTGATCACGATGGTTACGACGGTCGGGTTTGGCGACTTCAGTCTGCGCGACGCCGACCCGCTATCAAAGATCATCGGCATCACGATCATGATTTCAGGCGTGATGATGACGGTCGTTCTCTTCGCGCTGGTGACGAATAGAATGATCGCCAGACAACAAGCGTTCGATCAGGGGCAGGTAAAGATGTGGATGCGCGACCACGTTGTCGTGTGCGGATTGGGGGTGGTCGGATTTCGCGTCGCACAGACGCTCAGGCGGCTGGGGCAGAGCGTGGTTGTGATCGAGTCGAGCGAATCGGGCCGCTTAATCGCCCAGGCGCGGGGCGAAAACATTCCTGTCGTGATCGGGAACGCGCTGCAGAAAGAATCTTTAATCTATGCCAACGCGCCTCAAGCCAAGGCCCTGGTTGTCTGTACCAACCCCGATTATCTCAATCTGGAAATTGCTTTGTACGTCCGCAGCTTGATCCCCGGACTGCCGATCGTGCTCCGCCTGTTTGACCCCGATTTATCACGGCGAGTTACGACCCATTTTGGTTTAGAGACGACGTTCAGCAGCGCTTCGCTGGCCGCCCCCCGCTTCGCCTCGTCCACGACGAACCCGAGCCGGCTCTTAAACCTTCGTTTTCATAATCTGGACTTTGAGGTACGTCAGGTTAGGGTCAGCAGTGCGGAAACAGTCGAGACCTATTGCCAACGCAGCGGCGTGCAAGCGATCGCCATCGCAGACGAGAAGGGGGATCTACACTTCGACGTCCGTGGAGACCGTAGAGTAGCTATCGGTGACACGCTCATTCTCGCGGCCAGGCAGAAGTAAGGCATCATACAAGGCTAAGGAGCAATCTTCGCCGTACCGTCCTACCTAACAATGCGCGGGGTCGAGGCAGAAGAGCGCAGCTGATGGTATACCGGGTCATAAACAACGACTTGATAAGTCGATTGCCCCGAAATATAGGTGAGGGCTTAGAAGGCAATACTTCTAAGGTAAGAGCCCGCTATTCCAATTCCTGTGACGGTAGTATCAACGATTCTCAGAAGGCTCCGTGCTGGCGGATCGCGGCCCAGCGGGAAGTCGTGAGCGGCGGCGGCGCTGCCTCTCAGACTCGGCTTTAAGGTCTTGTAGCGTATTATGAAGCTCAAGGGCAACCTCGGCTAAGGCCGTACTATCATTTTTGCCGTTACCCTCACTGCGCTTGAGCAACTCCGCCGCCACATCGCTACTCAATTCATTAGCAATAGACATAAAGCCACTATCCTCCTTAGATTAGGACCGGACAAAGGTAAATAATCTGTAGTTGGAGTCAAGGACGATACTGCATTGATCTTAACGGAATGTTACAGAAACAAAAGTTATCATCAGGAGAACAAATTTAACAACAGAGCGCCTCGCCCCGTTGTGGGTCAGTTAGAAATTCTGAGCCAGTATTTGTCAACGCTCCAATTCGAAACTTCCAGATGTCCCTCAACTCACTTAACTTTATTATGGTAGTCACTAGCGGCTATGCGGTTCTTTCTAAATTTTGCCCGAACCTACTTTATTTTGCTGTGCGTACCCCTCTTCTTTTGTTCAACATTGAAAATGACCCACTACCCCTCGCCCGTTAATCGGCTTAATGCCGCGGACTCTGCATCGGGTGACTTGAGATTATCGAACTGTTGGCGCTGTTCCAAGAGCCTTATCCCCCGACCGGCGCTTTCTTTCTCTACACATCTAACCGCAAGGGGGCGGAAGTTGTGAGGGTGTCATGAGAACGGCTGCTAGATCCTCAGAATCAATTAATCCGCGCTGATTCTTCCCTCATGGCACGTCACAATTCACGAAGAATTAGCCCGGATGTAACACTGCTGTAAGTAACGCTCTTTATCCTCCCTCTGTTTATCCCGTACGAAATTTTTAGGCGGCCGGATGGGAAGCTTTCCCGAACGGCCTATTCCCACTCAACGCAGGTTATCTCTCTCTGTAAAAGAATGGAGGATTAAATGATTCACCAAACCAAAGCTTGGGCTGCGCCCAGGAAAGCTTTAGCCATGCTGATGGCATCGGCTATTGCTCTCGGTACGAGTATCACCCCAGCTCTTACAAAGGATCGCGACGACCAGAAGACGATCACCCCGATTAAGCATGTCGTGGTTATCTTTCAAGAAAACATCTCGTTCGATCACTACTTCGGTTCCTACCCCTTTGCCAAAAACCCCTCCGGCGAGCCGCGGTTCGAGCCAATTCGAGGCACACCGACAGTGAACGGTCTTAACCGTCCCCTGCTGGTCGGTAATCAAAATTCGGTCAAACCGTTTCGCCTGGACCGTTCGCGAGCCGCCACCTGCGATCAGGATCATGACTATACGGATGAGCAGAAGGCCTTTCACGCCGGGCTCATGGACAAATTCGTCGAAACTCTCGGCAACGGTCCGGGCATGGACGGGACTGTTGTCTGTAACAAGGCGGATGTGATGGGTTACTATGACGGCAACACGGTCACCGCGTTGTGGAACTACGCTCAGCGTTTCTCGATGAGCGACAACAGCTTCAGCACGACATTTGGGCCTTCCACCCCCGGCGCTCTCAACCTCATCTCCGGCCAAACGCATGGTGTGGGGGCTTCGGCAGGCAACATCACTGGGGAGGTCGCGGACGGAACTGTCACGGGCGACCCGCAGCCGCTCAACGATCGCTGCGACACCCGCGGAGCAGTACAGATGACCGGTAAGAATGTCGGCGACTTGCTTAACGCCAAGGGCATCACGTGGGGCTGGTTCAATGGCGGCTTTGACGATTGCAATGCGTCTCACACCGGCAGCGACGGACTGCCCAAGAAAGATTACATCCCCCACCACGAGCCGTTCCAGTACTACCCGCAGACGGCAAATCCTATGCACCTGCCGCCCAAGTCGGTGGCCGAGATTGGTCACAACGGCCAGGCCAACCACCAGTACGATCTGAGCAGGTTTTGGCAGGCGCTGGAAGCGGGGCAACTGCCTTCGGTGAGCTACATCAAGGCGCCCGGTTACCAGGACGGCCATGCCGGGTACTCGAACCCGCTGCTCGAGCAGCAGTTCCTGGTGGAAACGATCAACCGGCTGCAACAATCCTCGGAGTGGAAAGAGATGGCGATCATCATCGCCTACGACGATTCCGACGGTTGGTATGACCACGTGATGGGGCCGATCGTCAGCCAATCGAATATTCCCTTGGTTGACGCGCTGACCGGCACGGACTGCGGGCAGGCGAAAGCCGGTGAATACCAGGGGCGCTGCGGCTACGGCCCGCGTCAGCCGCTGCTGGTCCTCTCGCCGTACGCGAAGAGGAATTTCGTCGATCACACGATAACGGATCAGACTTCGATCCTGCGTTTCATCGAGGACAACTGGCAACTGGGGCGTATCGGTGACCAGTCGTTCGATGCGAAAGCCGGCACGCTGCTTCACATGTTCGATTTTGCGCACCCACACTTCGATAGGCTGATCCTCGACCCAACGACCGGCCAGCCAACAGAAGGGGATGATGAATAGATAGGGCTCTCGGAGGTCAGATTGAGGCACGCGCCGGCTTTTTCAGCGCGTGCCTTTAACTTTCACGAAGTGATTTATATTGTTGATAAGAAGGGGCTCACGCTTTAACTCGGCAAGATGCCATTTAACTCACTCATAGATAGGGATCTAAGGAGGATAGAAAAAAGGCACAAAACTGCACGGTCCCAAAAAGGAAAGGCCACGCCCCTTCCTTCGACGTAGCCTTGTGTTGCACTAGAGATCTGATGCTTCGCTGCTCTAGATGATAATAATCATAGCCAACCGTTATTGATTTGAGGTTAAGCGCAACTTAAAAATTTGTTAAACATGAAAGACACCTGACTTAACCGCCGGTAAGCTCTATTTCCATCGTCGCCTGGCTTTGCAGCATTATGACCCACGCTTTCACGTTCATGTCCGCGAAGAGGTCTCTCCTTTGTGCCTGTCCGCGCAGCGATTCCATGATCGTGATGTATTCCAAGACCTCCGTAACCTCCGCGTCTGTTAGCGTCGCAACTCGTTCCTTGAGTAACTG
>CAYLJO010000268.1:0-7961 GCA_964383905.1 uncultured Blastocatellaceae bacterium | reverse complement strand
GCCGTCAACGATTAGGGTTAAAGCGTTAAGAGACAGCTTTTTGAACAGCCTCTAAGATGAAAGGTGCTGTTCAGATCAGGATAACGTTTTGGTGCGCCGATTGCCTGATCACATAATACGCTATTGCATAATCTATTTTTCAAAACCGTATAAGAAGGTGGCGCATCAAGAATGAGGATCGATAGTCCGGTCATGGAAGGTGTCCTGTGGTCGCGCGGTTTGCACGCCCGTAGCTGAGCATATTAGCGAACACGCGATACGCACCCGGCACGCCCGCGCGCAACTGCCTGTACCAGACCATGCTCGTATAGATGTAGCGCCCGCGCCCGTAATCAGCCGCCAGCAACCCACCACGCAGAGGCTGTTCGCCCGCGTCGCTGGTGGCTAGCGGAGCGCTGTAATGCGCGTCCCACTGCTTTGGGTAGTAGAGCCCGCGCTCCTGAATCCAGCCCTGGAAATCGTCCTGGGTAATCTTGTTCGGAAAGTTGAGCAGCGCGTTCTGCGGGTCGCTGAACGCAACGGGTGAATTCTCGTCCGTGACGCGCTCATTGCCCAGAATGATCGGGTACGGCGCGAGCTGCGGGCGATTCTTCTGTGGATCAGGGTTCCACTCATTCGCTTTGTGGTAGCAGACGATCAGCGTCCCTCCCTCACGAACGTAGTCGAGCAGGCGGGCGTTGGCGGCCACGAGTTCGGGGCGCGCCTGGTATCCACGGTTGTCAATCACGATCACGTCATAAGGCCGCAGATCGCCGGCGCGAACGTCATCAGTTGTCAACCCCTTTGATTCGACGCCGAGCGCGCCGAGCGCGTCGCGCAGCGTGTCATCGGAACTGCGCACGTAACCGACGCGGAGACGGGGAACGACGGCCGCATCACTGAAGACAACCGGAACTGCTTGTTGTGTGATCGGGCTTGCCGAAGGATTAGCGGGGTAGACCGAAAGCTGCACCTTGCCGGGTAGAGGCTGACCGGTATGCTGTTTGATTGCGGTACCGGTCAAAGGAACAAGAAATGTTGCTTTCGTATCGCCAGTCTCGTCAGCCGCCAGCTTAATTACTGGACTGGGGCGGCCGCCCCGGAGGGCCGCGCCCACGGGTCGGACCCGCCCGGTGAATGGCGCGCGCTGGTGGTTGACGAGTCTGACCGCCAAAGTTGACGGGTGATTGATTGTTGCCGGTGTTAAGACGAGCGGGGAGGGCTTAACGCGTTGGATTTCGACAGCGGGCGCGACATCAACCTGCGTCGTGGCGACAATCCGAAATGCCACACCGTTAATCTCTACGGATACTCTTTCGCTAAAATGCTCGCCAAACAGATGACCGTCATAGAGATGCTCTGAGTGCGGCACGCTGATTACCGCGTCAGGCGGAACATTATACAGGTCATTGACAGTAACCGTTTGCTTCGGCAAGAGCCGCGAGGGTGAAGGCATCGTCCTCACCCCACGGTCACCTTGGAAGAAAAAGGCACTCGTCCTTACTTCGGCATCACCATTATTAGAGATCCTTAAGGAAAATGTCGTTGGCCGACCAGGCACAAGCACAGCGTCGCGGCGCGCAAGCGTGGCGGTGATTCCGCTCGCGACAGCCAGCGCATGGTCCAACCGCCCGTACATTAAATGAGAGCGCGGCGCATCGTCGGCTGACTCGGGGGCACCGAACACACCGGTTTTGCGCACAGCAATAAGCGCGTCAAGCACCCGCGCACGCTGTTCAACAAAATCCGTCAGCGGACGGTTGTCCATTCGGGGCGGAGTAAGCTGAGCGGCGACCGCTTCCGGCAAGCGCAAGCCATCCAGGATTGTCGAGGCGTTCGGTGGAAGCGTAGCCGACCTCCGCGCTTCGCGGGCGAGGCGATACCGGATAATCCGCACGCCACCCGGCGGAAGTGCCTGCGGCCACGGCCCCTGTGTCGCGTGCCGGTGCAATGCCTCTAAAGCCTGTTCGGCATAGGTGAGATTACGTACCGGGTCGCGCTCGTTCGGGTTAACGAAAACGATCGCGTTCCCCCGCTGCGCTTCATCTTCCGCCGCTTTGCTTCCTGTCCCGCCTTCATAGTTGACGCGCACGAAAAGCCTCTGCGCCTGCCACACGTTCACGCCGTTGCGGAGTTGTTCGGGGAAGCGCGCGGGGTCTGCGGCGGCGTCGAAAGCTTCAAGGATAAGCCGCCCGGTCGCCTGGTGATGACCGTGGCCGCTGACGGTGTCGTGGTTAGTGATGATCACATCGGGGCGCAGCTCGCGGATCTTCAGAACCATGCGGCGCAGAGCCTCCGTATGGCCCCAGATACGAAACGCCTCATCCGCGGATTTCGAGAAGCCAAAATCGCGCAGGCCCAGAAAAAAGGGCTCGGAGCCTTGAATCGCCGCCGCTTCTGCGGTCTCGCGCGCGCGGATCGCACCCAGCTCTTCGTAGAGCTCCGGCCCCGTGGCGTTCTGCCCACCTTCACCGTAGGTTGAGAAGAGCGACACGGTGTGGACCCCGTATTTACGCCGGAGCAGCGTCAAAGTTGCGCCGTCTTCGTCGTCCGGATGCGCGGCGACACACATTACGGTCCACGGATTTGTGAGGTCGAGCAGCGCTTGATAGAGGGCAACAGTGCCATGTTCATTGTTTGCTGTTGGGGACGGCTGCTGTGCGCACGCAAGCGACGGGACATGGAGCAACAGGCAGACGGCGAAGAGAGGGGAGCTCAAGCCCCGCATCACGCGCCGCAGAGCTAAAGCGATCGATCTATTATTCATGGTCAATCCGGTTACCAGCGCTTACTCGAACTCGACACACAGGTCAAATAATTTGTTCGGGAAGCGCACGTCAACACGCGTGGACGAAACATCCAAGCTCGCGACGCGATTGCAGACCAGCAGAAGGATGCGCTTGCAGCCTTCCAACTCTTCGCCTTTGTTGAACTCAATGTGAAAAGCGTCGGGACGAAGCTCATACGCGCCACTCATGCGAACGGGAATGCGCAGCACCAGGCCCTCGCGGTGTAAATCAAAGCCGGCGCGTTCGCCCTCGGCGAGCGTAAACACGCCGCCGCGTGCGCCATTTGCCGTGAACTGAATCTCGCCACGCTTGATGACCTTGGCCAGCTCAGCTTCCGGCGCGCCCGGCGCAAAGACGCGCACGAAATCAACGACCGGGATCGAAAAGCTTCCGTGTCGATGACCCTCCCGCATACGCGCGATGAGCTCGACGGCGACGCCGTGCATCTCAGGCCACTTGAGGCAATTGAATATGGGCATATAAGTGCGCTTCGTTGCAATACAAACGTAAGCCCCGTCTCTTTAAATAATAGGCTGGCCCTTTCCCCCTCTTCATCCTTCCGCCTTCATCCTTAGGTTGGCGATGATCATGCTGGCGGCGATGACGCAGATAAGAATCATACCGTAGGCGGCGGCCGTGCCCAGATTGAAGTCGCGCAGCGCTGCCGCGATGGCGATGGAGATGGGCCGGTTGTAGGGCACGAAGACGAGTACGGAGGCGACGTATTCGCCGAGCGCGATGGCGAACGCCAACAGTGTTCCCGCGAGCGCCCCGGGCCAGACGAGTGGCAGGCGAACGCGCAGGAAACGCTGCCACCAGCGCGCGCCCAGGCTGCCCGCCGCTTCTTCGAGCGCTCGATCCATCTGCTCCGTACTCGCCTGAAGGCTGCGCACGACGAGCGGCATGAAGCGCAGGAAATAGATCACAGGTAGAATCCAGAACGTTCCCACAAGCACAAAGGAGCCGGTCAGCGGGTTCGTGCTGCCGTAAGCTTCGGCGACCGCGACCGCGACAACGGTTCCCGGCAAGGCCCACGGGACGAGTACCAGCAGCGAGACGATGCGCTTCCAGAAAGAAGGGCCGCCGCCCGTCACTACCGCGCTCACGGCGAAGAAACTCCAGACGAGCGCCGCGAGCACTGCGATTCCGGACATCAGCAGGCTGTTAAGGATCACGCTACTTCCATCCCCCTGCGTAAAGATGCGCGTATAGTTCTCGATGGTGTAAGCGGGAGGCAAAGTTTGCGTGGTCCAACTCCCGTCGCGGGCGAAGCTGACCAGGGCAAGCGTGGCGACCGGCAGCGCGAGAATAATACTGAAGGTCACACCGCACACGGCGGCAATCGCGCGCGCTTTACCGCTCGTGACCGGTTTACGCCGCCGCGCCGTACCCTTCATGGCGGCTGCGGCGAAACGCCGCGTCCCTTCGTAACGCTGGAAAAAGATGAGCGCGCAGAGGGAGGCGACGGCTAAGATCACCGTTTCAGTCAGTGACGTTTCGACGTCGCCGCGCTGCCGCGCGTTGAAGATTTCGAGCGTCAGAACGCGCACGCTGCCGCCGAATAGCAGCGGTGCGCTGAACGACGCCATCGACGTCATAAAGGTTAACAGCGCAGCGGCGATCAGCGTGGGCGTGAGCTGCGGCAGCACGACGCGGAAAAGGAGATTGAGGGGCCGTGCGCCGAGGCTGCGCGCCGCCTCGGCGAGCCCCGCGTCAATACGGCGCAGGCCGGCCCCCGCCAGCACGTAAAAAAAAGGGTACATCGTGTAGGTGTGAAAGAGTAGCAGCGCTGCCCAACCGCGCAGCGACCACGGCGCGGTACGGAGGTGAAATGCCCGCTGGACGATACGCGCAAGGATTCCCGATTCGCCGCACAGGAAGATGAACGCGACCGTGCCGACGAGCGGGGGCAGCACCAGCGGCAGCGCGGCGAGCGTGGCGAAAAGGCTGCGCGCCGGAAATTCGTAACGCTCGAAAAGGAAGGCGAGGGGCACGCCGGTCAGGGCGCACAGTAGGACGGTCAGAAGGGAGACGCCGACGCTGGTCCATGCCGCTTCCAGCACGGCGCGCTGCTTCAACGCTTGATTATAATTTTCCAGCGACCACTGACCGTGATGGTGAAGCGACGCAGTCAAAACGTGAAAGTTCGGGTACACGACGCCGTAGAGGAGTACGACGGTAACGATCATGAGAACGATGAGGGAGGAGGGATGAAAGGGCAGGGGGATTGAGACACGGTGAAGCGGAGACGCGGTGAGACGTTGCTTGGTCTCCGCGCCCCCTCGGTCCCCCGCTCTCGTTGTCTCTTCTATCATCCCCGGTCCTGCGCCACTAAAACTGTGATACGGTCGGGAGGAAGCTTTACTATACAGGGATCACCCGCGTTCAGGTTGTCGGGGCAAAGCGTAAGAGCTTCCAGCGTGATGCCGCCCGCATCGAGCTTGATACTTGTGGTCGCGCCCAAGAAATTGACTTCGCTGATGCGCGCTTGCAAGGCATTCCCGGCAGGCGGGGCCGTTTTGGAAATTAGAAGATATTCGGGGCGGATGGCGAGGACGCATGGTTTGTTGAGCGGGCCGGGATCATTGCCATTACCCTGTACCTGTAGAATATGACCGCCTTCCAGAGTCTTGAACTCCGTGAGGGGGGCGCGGCTTGCGCTCAATTGCATCGCCTTGATCAGATTGTTGCGTCCGAGGAATCGCGCCACAGCCATTTGCGCCGGGTGTTCGTACAGCTCACGCGGCGCTCCAGTTTGCAGGATGCGCCCCTCGCTCATGATGCTGATGCGGTCGCAGAGCGCGAACGCCTCCTCCTGATCGTGCGTCACGTAGACGGCGGTCAGGCCCAGACGGGCGACAATCTCGCGCAACTCGCCGCGCGTCTCCTCGCGTAACGCGACGTCCAGATTGGAGAACGGCTCGTCGAAGAGCAGCAGCTCGGGCTCAAAGGCGACGGCGCGCGCAATCGCCACGCGCTGCTGCTGCCCGCCCGAAAGCTCGTCAACCCGCCTTGCTTCATAGCCCGGAAGCCGGACCAGGGCCAGAGCATGAGCAACCCGTTCGGCCACTTCAACTTTAGGCCGGTGCCGCGCCCTGAGCCCGAAAGCGACGTTCTCAAAGACATTCAAATGAGGGAAGAGCGCATAGTTTTGAAAGACCATGCCGAAGCCGCGCCGTTCGGGCGCGAGCCGGGTGAGGTCGCGACCATCGAACTCAATCGCGCCCGCGTCCGGCATCTCCAGTCCTGCGATCACGCGCAGAGTCGTCGTTTTGCCGCAACCCGACGCGCCGAGCAGGCCGAAGAATTCGCCCCGTTCGACCGCCAGCGAAAGATCGGCGACGGCGACCGTTTCGCCGTAGCGCTTCGTAATGTTTTGCAGAGAGAGAAAAGACACGGCTAAAACGATGAACGATGAATGCGGAATGATGAAATGAAAGATCAAAGCTTCAATTCATCATTTTCATTTCTTGCTTCTTCCTCTGATCTCCCCATCCCAGTAGCGCAGCCATTCCCCACCTTCCCTGCGCAGCAAATCCCAGTCGATCGGCATCCGGGTGAAAGGCTCGTTCATCCACGCGGGCAGTTGAGCGCGGTCGAGATCTGTTCGTACGGGGATGCGGTAATAAGTGTGTGCGGCATGGACGAGGCTTTCCGGGGTGGTGACGAATTCGTAAAAGCTCCGGGCCTCCTTTTCGTGCGGCGCACCGCGTACGACGGCGATCCCTTCGGTAATGACCGGCGTGCCGCTGGAGGGAATGACGTAGGCGAGCTGCTTGAAATTTCTCTGCTCCTGATACAGTCGCGCGTCCGGCATGTTCCAGAGAGTAATAGCCCCTTCGCCGCGGCCCAGTTTCTGCATCAACAGTGTGCCGTCGGCCGTATACTCGTGGACGTTCGCATCGAGCCGCCGCAGCCAGTCGTAACCCTTATCGGGCGAGCCCGTATCTTTGTAGAAGCGCCAGATCATCGCGCCGAAAATCGCACGCATCGAGTCCGACGGATTCGGATTGCGTATCAAAATCTTATCCCGCCACCTGGAATCAAGCACATCATCCCAGTCTTTCGGCGCGTCTTCGGCGCGCACCAGATCGCTGTTGTAAACGATCACTTCCGGCGTCGCATAAGTGCCGTACCAGCGGTCTTGCGGGTCGCGCGCTTCCGCCGGGACTTTGTCGGCCCACGAGGGACGATACGGCGCGAGCAGGTTCTCGTCCGCCCCGGTCTGAAAAGTCATGTGCGCGGCCCCCCACCACAAGTCTGCCTGCGGGCGGTTGCGTTCGGCACGCAGCCGCTCCAGCACTTCGCGCGAGCCCATGTCCAAAAATTGCACGTCCACTTCCGGGTGGTCCTGTTTGTAGCGGGCGATAAAATCGCGCAGCAAGTCCTGCCCGTGCGGGGTGTAGATGAGCAGCGCACGACTCTTTTTGGCGCCGGAAGGGCGGCACGCGAAACCCAAAGCGATGACTGAGAACGCCAACAGCACGATGGCCCAGCGCCCTGCGTCGCGATTCAGATTAAACAATGCCTTGAGTTTACTTGTCACCACGCGTGTTCTATATCTCATCCCCTCAAAAGAGTGTAAATTAATCCTGGCCGGCCCTCTTTATTGAGCGAATGGGCACAAAGCGATTGTTCTCAAACTTGTAGAAGTGTGTGCCTTCATCGCCCTCTTTCTCATTTCGGGCGCCGTAAAAGACAATTAACTTGCTATTAAGCCGATAATCTATCGGCTTAAAATTATCGTCCACCCGGCCGCTCCAGCAACAGATAGTATACGGAAGCTGGTACACTCGCCCCATTTCGGCGTCTATGGCGGCCCCCGTCACGCAGCCAGAGCCGCATCCCCAGGTAGTAAAGATGTAATGTCCGGCAAAATTTGGCCTTTCCTTCGCCGCCGCTCTCAACCTGGTGCGAAACATCCTGTCTTCGCGCGTCAGAATGACCTCATGCGGCTTGCCTTTAAAGACTTTATCCACCGGAAAATCTTTGAACTGCGGCGCCCTACTCTGACCAAAGGAGAGAGATGATGCAATCGTTAATACGATAATTGTGGAGATCTGTTTCATAGATTCAGTTCCTCGACGGGATGGTGTCAAGCGCAATAATTTCTATGCCTAATCTGCCGGTGAGTCAAATGACTAGAAGCCATCCCTAAACCGGTTGACAACTGATTCTAGTTCGGTAGCTTAC
>CAYLJO010000267.1:0-7978 GCA_964383905.1 uncultured Blastocatellaceae bacterium | reverse complement strand
CGTAGTTCGGGAAATCGGTCGCGGGTTGCTTCCACGCTTCGAGAATCGGCGTGACTATTTCCCAGCCGCGCTCGGTCATGTCGCGACGGGCGAAAAGCGTCGAATCGCCCAGCATGCAATCGAGCAGCAGCCGCTCATAAGCCTCAGGCGGCTCGACGCCGAAAGATGAGCCGTAGCGAAAATCCATATTGACCCACCGGATGCGCATCGCCTGTCCGGGAAGCTTCGCCCCGAACCGCAAAGTGATGCCCTCGTTCGGTTGAATGCGTATCAGAAGCATGTTCGGCTCCAGCGGCGCATCCGTCTCCGTAAACAGGCGGTGCGGAACTTCTTTGAACTGGATGGCAATCTCTGTGACCCGCCTTGGTAACCTTTTGCCGGAGCGGATGTAGAAAGGAACGCCCGCCCAGCGCCAGTTGTCGAAGTAGATTTTAAGCGCGGCAAAAGTTTCCGTCGAGGATTGCGGGTTGACGCCCTCTTCCTCACGATAGCCGGGGGCCTTCTTACCTTGCACGTAGCCCGGACCGTACTGCCCGCGCACCGCAAATTCGTCAACGCGATCGACGGGGATGGGACGCACGGCTTGCATCGCTTTCGCCTTTTCATCCCGCACGGCATTCGCGCCGAGCGATGCGGGCGGCTCCATCGCAATGAGTGACGTGACCTGAAAGACGTGATTCTGAATCATATCGCGCAACACGCCCGCCTCTTCGTAATAAGCGCCGCGTCCTTCAACGCCGATCGCTTCGGCGTTCGTAATCTGCACGTGATCTATGTACTGCCGAGTCCACAGCGGCTCGAAGATGCTATTCGCGAAGCGAAAGACGAGCAGGTTCTGCACCGTCTCTTTGCCGAGATAGTGGTCTATGCGATAGACCTGATTCTCATTGAATACGGCGGCCAGTTCGGCATTCAACGCCCGGGCGCTTTCGAGATCGCGGCCGAAAGGCTTTTCGACGATCACGCGCGTCCACCCCTTTCCTTCCGCCGGACGCGCCAGCCCCGCATCGCCGAGTTGTCTGGCGATAACGCCGAAGAAGCTCGGCGCGGTTGAAAGATAGAAGATACGATTGCCCTGCGTGCCGCGCTCACGGTCGACGCGCGCGAGCGCCCCGCTCAAGCGCTTGTATGTCTCCGCGTCGCCGAAGTCGCCCTGGACATAGAATAACCCGCTGGCGAAACTCTGCCACACGGCATCATCTATTGGCGCCTCTTCCTCGAATTCCGTCAGGGCCCCGCGCATCCTCGTGCGAAACTCGTCATCGCTCATCTCCTGCCGCGCCGTGCCGATGACGGCGAACTCCGCCGGAATCAGTCGCTGCTGCGCAAGGCGGTAGAGCGCAGGCACAAGCTTGCGCTTCGTCAGATCGCCCGACGCGCCGAAGATCACCACCGCACAGGGCGCGGCGGTGCGCTCAAGGCGCATCCCGGCGCGAAGCGGATTGTCAATTACAACTGGTTGCATTTAAGTTGAATTAGGTCCGAAAAAGTTCGGTTATAGTCCGACCGGTCTTTCAGACACTCCTTAGCTATCGGTTGTGTACAGCCAGGATAATATATCTTACCGTATTCACTTGCATAGTCTTCGCAAAGGGGTACATAATCCACCCTGTTCGCCTCAGATGCTTTGCCTGCCGGCAATTCTCGAACGGCAAAATCAACCCGGTCTCTAAATCCGGCATTCACCGTATAAAAATTATGAAGACATTATACCTGCTCGCTATCGCACTGATCCTTTACGCATTTTCACCGACGTTCGGCCGCGAGGCCAGATTGGTGCGATACCCGCATTACCACGCGGGCCGCGTCGCTTTTAGCTACCTCGGCGACATCTGGACGGCAGATGAGAATGGCCAGAACGTTCAACGCCTCACCGTCAACAAAGCGCGCGATGTTTACCCGCGCTTTTCGCCCGACGGCCGGTGGATCGCTTTTTCAAGCGACCGCAACGGCAACCTGGATCTTTTTATCATTCCATCCGGGGGTGGAACGGTGAAGCAGCTAACGTTTCACTCGGCAGACGATATCGCACTTGGCTGGACGCCGGACTCCCGCGCCGTGCTCTTTTCCAGCAATCGCGGCGACGACTTTATGCCGAAGCTCTACACCGTGAGTGTTGATGGAGGCATGGAGCAGAGCGCCGGCCCGGACATGGGTGTGCAGGCGTCTTATTCGCCCGATGGCCAGCGACTCGCTCTTAACAGGAGGTCGCAGGTTTACTGGCGCAAATACTACCGGGGCGCGTACCAGTCAGACGTGACGGTGATGGACATTGCTTCAAAGCGGTTCACGGATTTGACAGACTTCGACGGCATGGACTCGTGGCCCATGTGGGGTCGCAACGGCTTCATCTATTTTGTCAGCGACCGCGAGGGCGGAGGACTGACTAATATCTGGCGCGTACCCGAAAACGGAGGCCGTGCCGAGCGCGTCACGTCATTCAAGAGCGGTGACGTGCGGTGGCCGGCGATCAGCGCCGACGGGCGCGTGATCGTTTTCGAACATGATTTCGGCATCTCGAAGCTCGACGTGGCGAGCAGAAAGGTCACGCCGATCCACCTCGACATCGCCGCCGAGACGCAGGAGAGTATGAGCGAAGTCCGCGACTTCAACTCGCAGGCCGACGATTACGATCTCGCGCCAACCTCGCGCCGCGTCGCGTTCTCGGTTCACGGCGAGATATTCACCGCGCCGGTTGAAGAGGGTGATCTGCGGCAGATCACCGACAGCCCGGCGCGCGATAAGTCTCCGCTCTATTCGCCCGACGGCAAGATGATCGCTTTCATCTCAGACCGCAGCGGGCGTGAGGAACTCTATATCGCCCCGGCGGACGGCGCGGGCGAGCCGCAAAAGATCACGGACCTGGATGCGCTCAAGCTGGCCTTTGCGTGGTCACGTGACTCAAGGGAGATTGCGTTCACATCTTCGGATTACACGCTGCGAAAGTACAGCCTGGCGACCAAACAAACGACTGCGTTAGCCTCGTCACGCTACGGTGGTATCAGCCCGCCGGTGTGGTCGCCGGACTCGAAATGGATCGCTTACGCAAAACCAAACCAAGCTCGCACCACACACGTCTACCTCGTACCTGCCGGGGGCGGCCAGGAAAGGCCAGTGACTTTCGAGTCCTACAATAATTTCGGCCCCTGGTTTGCGCCCAACGGGCGTAAGCTCTACTTCGTGCGCAGTGAGGGATTCTTTGGCGGCGGCACAACACCTTCCGTGCAACTCTACTCCATCGCGCTTGAGCGGCAAGAGCGCGACCCGGATGATCCGGAAGAACGTGCTGAACAGGAGGCGGTGGAACAGTCGGGCGAAGGTGCGGCCACGCGCCGCTCTCCTGCCGCGCCGCGTAACGAGCCGCCGAAGGAGATCAAAATAGACTGGCCGGGCCTCAAGCGGCGCACGCGCCAGATCACACGCGTCCCCTTTCCGGTTCTGCATTACACCCTTTCGCCGGACAGCCGGACGATCGTATTCGCGACGGTGGAATCTTCCGGCACAGGCTCTACGCCCGCGATCTACTCGATTCAGGAAGATGGCAAGCGCCTGACGCGTCTCGCCGGTGGCGCTCCGCCGCCTGCGGACGCGTCACAGAATCCCACCGAGGCGAACGCCGGCGGCATCTCCGGCCTGAACATCTCGCGCGACGGGCGCACGCTCTTTTTCATGGAGGGCAACGGTATCTACTCTATACCGATGCCTCCCCCGGCGGGCGCAACAGCCGGTGGCGGGCCGGCGTCAATGCCCGCTGTGGTACCGGTCGGCACGCGGCGGCGCATTGCTTTCACCGCCAGGGTAAAGATTGACCACCCCGCCGAATGGGCGCAAATGTTCGACGACGCGTGGCGCACGATGAAGTATCGCTTCTATGATCCGCAGATGCACGGCCACGACTGGGACGCGATGCGGGAGAAGTATCAGCCGCTGGTTGAATATGTCGGGGACCGGCAGGAGTTGCTCAACATCATCAACGAGATGATCGGCGAGCTGAACGCTTCGCACACGGGGGCCGCGCCGCCCCCGCCCGGGCGGGAAGCTGGCGGCGTCTCGACCGGTCACTTAGGTCTTGAGCTTGAAGCGGATAGGGAGGCCGGTCGCTACCGCGTCACGCACGTTTATGAAGACGGGCCGGCGGATAAAGACTGGGTGCACGTGGCCCCCGGCGATTACCTGATTGCGATCAACGGCAAACCTGTCCACGCAGGCGACAACTACTGGCAATTGCTCAATTACCGCCTCAACCGTAAGGTCGAAGTGACCTTTAGCAAAACGCCTTCGGAGGATGGCATGTGGCGTACGCGCATCGAAGCGATTCCGATAAGCGCCTACAGCCAGCTTCGCTACGAGCGCTGGGTCAGGCAGCGGCGCGAGACGGTCGACAAGCTTTCAAACGGGCGCATCGGCTACCTTCATATCCAGGCGATGAATCCCGTTTCGCTCCGCAAGTTCGAGAGGGAGTTGCGAGAGTATCGCGATAAGGAGGCGATGGTCATTGATGAGCGCTGGAATGGCGGCGGTAACATCGAACAGGAACTACTGGGCATCCTCGTGCAGCGCCAGTATCAGGTCTGGCAGCCACGCGGCACCGAACCGACCGGGCGTCCGTTCGCCGGTTTCTTCGGCCCGAAGGTGGTGTTACAGAACTGGCGCTCGGCCTCGAACGCGGAGATGTTTCCCGCAGGCTTCCGCGCGCTGGGTCTCGGTAAAGTGATCGGCACGCCCACGATGGGCGCGGTGATCGGCACCGGCAGCTATTCGTTAATTGACGGCTCGACGGTGCGCACGCCCGGCGTCGGAGTTTTTCTTGCCGACCCAAACCGCACCAATATGGAGAACTACGGCGTACGACCCGACATCAACATCGAGAACACACCGGAGGACAATCTCGCCGGCCGCGACCGCCAACTTGAAGTTGCCGTGGAAGAATTGCTCAAGCAGCTCACAGAAAAGAGGCCGTTCGCAAGGAGACAGTAGAAGTGGAGCGCAAGCGACGAGTGATTAATGCCGCCGCGATGAAAAAAGCCATAAGGCTTCGTCTTATTCGTCACTCATCACTTCATTTCAGGCCCTGACAGGATGCTCTTTCGCGTAGCTGTATGCGCAGTAGGCGGAAATGATGTGGACTATCCAGCCGAGCGTTCCCGCCGACCCGATCCAGGATATTCCTGTCACGAGCAGCCAGATCACGCCGATGAGAACTCGGCCGTTATAAATTTGTCCAAGACCGGGGATAAGAAAACTGAGAATGGCTGCCAAAAAGGGATCCCGCATTGCTACCAATACCTCCGCAGATGCTATACGTAGGTGTTTGCCGGTTTGTTCAAAAAACCGGTGATCGGTCGCCGGTAATCAGTAAAAGCCTGACCTGTTTTGCTGACCGCCGGTGACCGGCCATTTTACTATTCTTCCGCCCGCCTCACGTCGACGATCTCGCCGCGAAAGGTCCGCAGCAGATGTTGCACAGCCGGGTGCTGTTCGGCCATTTCGCGGAGCCGCTGTTTCTCGCGATGTTCATCATCAGGCTTTGATGCCGGAGCCTCATCCGCACCTGTGCCCTGCTCTCTGACGCCGATCCGCACGCCTATGTCGCGTCCGATCAGATCATGACAGACCTCGCGCAGAATCTTGACGCTGTCCGGCTTCGCCAGATTATCGCGCAGGTGCCTGGCTTCCGGCGCAAACTCGACGTAAAGCTCATCGCCTTCGACCATTGCTTTGCGCGCGCCGTCGAGCGCGATGACGAGAATCATGCGGCGCCTTTTTTCAAGCTCGGCCTTAATTTTCTCGATCACCGAACCGGGGTCGAGTACACTTACCGGCCCGGTTGTGCCAACGCCGCCCGCCTGTTCCGATGCGGCGTTGAAGAAGGCATGTGAGATGGTTGCCGCTTCGCGGTCCGCGCGCGGGTCGGGCGGTGGCACGAGAGACAGCGGCGGCGGCGAAGCCGCCGGATGGGCTGTCCTTACAGACGGGACAGCGTGTTCTGCCGCGGACATTGGCGCGTGCTCGGTAGCTCCAGCGTCGGACGTATTCTTCAGCGCGCCGCCGATACGCGGCGTAGAAGAACGAGACGCCACAGGACGCTTGCCACCTGTGCTCTGCTCGCCTCCTCCGTCTGCCGCAGGCGGTGTTCCGGTCGCGGCTGGAGCTTTCCCTGTCCGCAAAGACTCTTCGAGTGCAGTGATGCGTTCGATGATCTGATCAAGAGGCGCAAGCCGCCTCATCTCCATCAGTCTAACCAACCCGACTTCGAGCTGGTAACGCGGATGCGCCGCCACGCGCAACTTGTTCTCGGTTTCCGTCAGTGAATGAAAGAAGCGCACGAGATCAGACTCCGAGAAGGCATCGGCCTGGCGTGCGAGTTCGCGACCATCAAACGTGGAAGAATCCAGCGTTGTCGCCGCCTCGCCGGAGACCTTCGCGACGAGCAGGTCGCGCAAATGGGCGAGGAGGTCACGACAGAAGTTGCGCAAGTCATGACCGCGCATGACCAGATCATCCACGACCGCCAGTGCTTCCGCGGGGCTTCGTTCGGCGATGCCACGAACCACGCGCGCTAATATCTCGGTGCCGGTAATGCCGAGCGCCGCCTCGACATCTTCGGCCTTGATCTCCGTGCCGGAGAAACTGATCACTTGGTCGAAGGCCGACTGCGCGTCGCGCATCGAGCCTTCTCCGGCGCGCGCTATTTCGCGGAGCGCGTCCTCGGAAATGGAAAGTTTTTCGGCGTCCGCGATGAGCCGCAAGCGTTCGGCGATTTTTGCCGTTGCAATGGTGCGAAACTCAAACTGCTGGCAGCGCGAGAGGATTGTGTCAGGGACTTTATGCCTCTCGGTCGTCGCCATAATAAAGACGACGCACGGCGGCGGCTCTTCCAGTGTCTTCAACAGGGCATTAAAGGCCGCGCCCGATAGCATATGAACTTCGTCTATGATGAAGACCTTGTAACGGTCGCGCGCCGGAGCGATACCAACGTTGCCGATAATCGCATCGCGCACGTTGTCAACACCGGTATTCGACGCGGCGTCGATCTCCTGTACGTCAATCGAACGCCCCTCGGCGATCTCGCGGCAGGAGGCACAAGCCGTCGGATCGTTTATCGCGCAAGGCGTCGGTGTTGGGCGATCAGACTTCCAGCAGTTGAGTGCTTTGGCCAGCAAGCGCGCGGTCGTCGTCTTGCCGACGCCACGCGCCCCGGAAAAAAGATAGGCATGGTGGAGGCGTTCGTGCTCGATAGCGTTGCGCAACGTGCGCGTAATGGGCTCCTGGCCCGTGACCTCGTCAAAAGTTTGGGGACGCCATTTGCGGGCAATGACTTGGTAAGACATATAAATTTCAGATCAGAAATCGCGAATCGAAAATAAAAAGAGTTGCCGGGGCGGCGAAGATTCAAAGTTACGGTCGGATTGTGCTCCAACCGAAGCCAACTCTGCAACCTTTACTGCCCCGGCAACTTCTGATCTGGCCAGACTCCGGACTTACCCGCAACACACGCGGCCGTTGCTACCGTTGCTCCGTTCCCGGCCTGGCGGGGTTCACAAGGCAAGCGTTGTGCGGAGCCCGAAGCCTGATAAATTGTCAAGAAACCACTAAACCGAGCCCGCGCGGCGACAAAAGCAATCTTTAGCCTCCTACTTTAATGCTTTCCATCCGCAATGGCAACGAGCCATCGCTATCAGGCGAAGGGAAAGGGAAAATGTCAAGCGGAAACCGGTTTTAATAAATTTTATCTCGCGTCCACACTTTGCCTTAAATTCTGGCGGAGAGGGTGGGATTCGAACCCACGGTACGGTTCCCCGTACACAGCATTTCCAGTGCTGCCAATTCAACCACTCTTGCACCTCTCCACTAAAGAAGGCAAAAGTAAAAAGGTAAAAGGCAGGATTGCGAGGCGTCACTTCAGCCTTTTACCTTGAATTGTGGCGGAGAGGGTGGGATTTGAACCCACGGTGGGGTTTCCCCCACTCCGGTTTTC
>CAYLJO010000266.1:0-8003 GCA_964383905.1 uncultured Blastocatellaceae bacterium | reverse complement strand
CTCGCCATCGTCCGCCACCTGGTCGAGCTGCACGGCGGCGTCGTGCGCGCCGAGAGCGCGGGCGAGGGCCGCGGGGCGACTTTCACGGTAGACCTCCCGCTGATGGTGGTGCGCGCGCCGCAAGCGGGTCTGCTCCTGCCCTTGTTCCTTACTCACTCTCGCCCACACCTCTTGCACAACTTGCGCCGCCGCCACTCGCTCTCCCCCTCCGCTACCGGGAAGACGAGGAGAGATATAAGGGTGGTGGGGCTGTGGGGTGGGCTAAGGCGGTCGGCACATACCCTGTTAACCGATCACGCGGCGACCGGGGTCCGCCGCTACTCGGCGAGAGTAGTCCGCACGATATTTTTCTAATGGTGGATAATGGTTATTGGGATACCGGCGGGAGTGGAACTCTTGTAAGTCTTTGGGGGAGTAAGACTCTCGTCAGAGGAAACAATAACTCGCTCATGATCATCGAGAATCTCCCGCTCCAAATGCAGAATCGCTCTCCCGCATCAAAAGTTATCAAGATCAGTTGCTTCATCAGATTCACGAAAGACGCTTGCCTCGTCTTCGCCGGCGGCACCCCGGCCAGCCGGTTGGCAATACGCACAAAGTTGATAGCTGTTGCCGTCAGCACCTGTTGCCACTCTGCGTCTTCGTTTTGCCCAGGTAACGACAGCGGCGCTCTACCCATAGCAAGCACCGCTTGCGAGATCGTCCCTTCGGCCACGGCCCGCCACGCGTACCCCGGCGTGGCTTGGTTCATGACGTCACAACCTTAACCTGGATGCCTGTTATTAGAAGGCATCGGTCTGACCTTCACTCACGACGGGCGCGTCACGCTGCGGTGAC
This sequence comes from uncultured Blastocatellaceae bacterium, assembly GCA_964383905.1. Lineage (GTDB taxonomy): Bacteria > Acidobacteriota > Blastocatellia > Pyrinomonadales > Pyrinomonadaceae > CAYLJO01. Next base: position 7,166 of record CAYLJO010000266.1, on the reverse strand, counting down.
GATGATTCACCAGATCGGCTACTGACGGGAAGGTGTAAAAGCCTGGTCGCCGCAAGTGAGACGAACACAAGGAGGCATAAGGAGATATTCGGACAGAAGAGAAGTGGCTCGCGGAGGGTTTTCGATGAGCGGCGATATAATGAGGATGGGGTTCTCGCGCGACGGCCCGCCTTGTCACATACAGGATGTACCGGCCGTTCATGAACCGACCACTCGAGAATCATGCCCGGCGCTTTGTTGGGACTTTTGTTTTACCCATACGGGTAAATAGATTAACCTGGTTCTGCGCGAGTGCTTATCTGAACGTAAGAAAGGGAAGCCGTTCAATGAGCGCAGGGTTATCCCTTAACTCTATTTTACGCTTCCCATTGGCTGTTTGCGTAGAAAACAAGGGGCCGCGAGAATTCCTGGGTGGGTGCTAATTCCATCAGGTGCGAAATTAAATCCTCCGGCTCATCGATATACTCGCGGCCGATGACTTTTAACTCTGCGGCTATTTCGTCGGTCGGACTGCTAGAGCCTAAAGCTCTAGCATATTCTGTTAGTGTCCTGTGGTAGGTGGCAACGATTTGATAGATGTCGGCTCTGATTTCGAGCGCCTTGCGATACATGCGGCATTTAACCCCAGAAGTTCGGCCCAACTCCTCATTCGTGCATGGATTGTATAATACAGCAAAGATTATGACGGGGCACCTTACACCAGACCTCTCTGGTTTTTCCCAACAGGCTTTGGCATCAACTCACCCACTCGTGATGTTGTGGATGAAGGGCGGACGGATCAATTTGACAGACTAATACCTCTCACGTTGACCCAATCAATCGCCTTCTGCTTCTTACAACAGCCCGGGATAAGGACCTAAGTCTAATAGAATCAATCCACCTCAAGTTAATGCGCCTGTGGCCCAAGGCTTGCCATAGCCTGGCCAGGCAAGATCGGTAGGATCTGCATTTTTTGCTGCTCTTCTAGCCAGACGTGCTGACATCAAAAGAATTAATAAGGGCCAGGCCATGAAAGACAGAAAAACCCCGATGAGCCCTCTAATGGCAACTCTTCTGGCGGCTCTCTTTATTGCACAAATCCCATCCGGGCTGCAATTGGAGACCCGGGCGCATGCTTTCAGATCAGCAGCGCAACCCAGCGGTGACTTTGATCAAGATCCGAGGTCCCAAAAGCTGCCGAAGGACCTGCGTTCCCTCATCGACCACAGCCGGGGGGACTATCGCCTGCAAGATCTAATTGTTCAAACCGCCGAACCGCCAGCCGAACTTCACCGCCAAGCCATCCTCCGACATGGGGGCAAGGTCAAACGTCGATTCAGCAGTATCGACGCGTTTCTCGTTGAGATGCCTGTTTCGCGCATCGAGGAGTTGGCGGCAGAGGACTGTATCGCCTTCGTTACCCCCGACAGAAAAGTTAGCAGCAACTTGGACGCGACGACCCGACTGATCGGCGCGAACCAACTCCGCAAGGCCGTCGCCAGCAGTTACGGTACCACCTACCCGGCAGTAGACGGCACGGGCATCGGCATCGCGGTCATCGATTCGGGTATCGGATATTCGAACAGTACGACAGGGTGGACCGATGACTTCCGCCGCCTAACAGATAACACCTCCCGCATCACTGTTTGGAAGGATTTCGTTGGAGGCTCTACTCAGCCCTACGATGATTACGGGCATGGGACGACTGTCGCCGGGGTGGCTTTAGGCAACGGCTGGGGATCTCGGCAGGTTGATAGTAAAGGAAAGAAGTGGTACCCGGGCCAGTACGGTGACTTCACAGGTGTGGCGCCGAATGCGAATCTGATCGCGATCAAAGCGATGGACGCCAACGGCGCAGGCAGCGTCAGCACTGTCATCCAAGCAATCGATTACTGCATTTCGATCAAATCAGACTATAACATCCGCGTGATGAACCTCAGCGTCGGGACCCCCGTTGTCCAGAGCTACAAGACCGACCCACTCTGCCAGGCGGTGGAGCGCGCCGTAGCGAGTGGCATTGTAGTCATCTGTGCGGCCGGTAACTCTGGCCATAATGATGTCGTAACCGGCTATGACGCCAACGGTAAGCCGATCTATCAGAAAGTTTACGGCGGCATCGTCAGTCCGGGCAATGACCCGAAGGTCATCACGGTCGGGGCGACCAAGGACGCCAAACAAACGCTGGAGACCTGGCCGAACAGTTCGACGGCTCCGACCGTCAGTGCGAACCCGAATCTGCTGCGGAGGTCCGATGTACAGGTGGCTTCCTTCAGCTCCCATGGCCCGACCCTCGTCGACGGCGTCATCAAGCCTGACGTGGTCGCCCCCGGCAACAAGATCATCGCGGCGGCGACAGAAAGTAAATCGACATTAACAAACACGGTGCTGCCCAATGCGGTGGTGCCCCCGTCCGCCGGCGGGGCGACCAAGCAGATGTACTGCCAGTTGTCGGGGACGTCTTTCGCGGCGCCTGTCGTGTCAGGAGTCGTCGCGCTGATGCTGCAGGCCAACCCAAGCCTCACGCCGCGAGAAGTGAAGGCGCTCTTGCGCATCTCCGCACAGCAACTTCCTGCCCTCTCGTCTTTGAGCACTGTTGAGAGAATGCTGACGGAAGGCGCGGGGTTGGTTAACGCCTACGCGGCGGTTCGCCTGGCGCAGAACGTCCGCACGGATGCCAACACGGCCCTGGCAGGACAGGGTCTGCTCAAGCCGGGGTTAACGTTGACGGGCTTGAGTCAGGATCTTAAGCTCAACCTGACAGACCAGTACGGCAACTTCATTGAAAAAGCAACGCTGAGCAATGGCATCATGGTCAGCGACGGCATCGTGGTTTCGGATGGCATCGTGGTTTCCGACGGCATTGTCATCAGCGACGGCATCGTCGTCGGCGATGGTATCATGGTCTCTGACGGTATCGTCGTCGGCGACGGCATCATGGTTTCGGACGGCAGCGTGTGGCCCAACGGTATCGTCGTCTCCGACAGCTATACCTTGAACAACTGCCTGCAAACTTCCGGCACGCAAACGGTCGCGGCGCAAAACCCACTGGTGACCGCCGTCCGGAATCAGACGAACAGTCCGGGCACAAAGTTTTATGCCGATGGTCTCAGTAAAGTGACGGGGAATATGGATGGCAGTGCCATCTTCTCTACCGCCTCTACGAGCATCTGGCAAAGCTCTCTCATCGACCCGGGCACGATGTCATCGGGCACGAGCAGCGACAGCGTCAATATCATGTCGAGCAATGACGATACGAGCATCTCCGGGCTGAAGTTCCTCAACGTAAGCAGCCCATATTATCCGCACCAGCAGGCCGCACAGTAGTGGCGGAGAAGATGAGGAGAAACAGTAACAGCCCCTGTTCTCCTCATCAGCAATAGCGCAAGCGAAAGGAGGTAGGGTTGCCCACATCAGCGAGGTTAGCAGAGCAGGCAGTAACTGCGTTACCGTTAACTCCAGTTAACAGCAGCCGTGTGACGGTCGAGCCGCTCACCGATGAACACCAACAGGAAGCTCTCGCCTTCCTCGCCGCGCGTCCCCCGCACACCGCCATTATGTCCGGCTGGATACGCGATAACGGAGTGGTGAGCCCCTTAAATCGCGGCGCCTTCTACGCCTGCCGCGACTCTCGGGGGCGACTTGAAGGGGTCGCTTTGATAGGTCGCTTCGTAATGTTCGAGACGACGTCGGACGCCGCCCTGAAAGCTTCGGCGCGCTTTGCGCAAGATTGCTCACCCTTTCATATGGCCATGGGCGAGGAGGGAAAGCTCGAGCGTTTTTGGAACTACTATAAACAGCCCCGGCAAACTCCCCGCCTGGTCTGCCACGACCTGTTGTTTGAGCAGCGTCAGCCGGTCGATGGTTTTGCGGCCGTTCACGGATTACGCAGGGCAACGCCCGACGACCTCGCGCATCTCTTGCCAGCACATGCGCAAATGGTTCTTGAGGAGACAGGCGTGAACCCGATGGAAGTTGACCCGGCGGGCTTCCGCCAGCGCTACGCACGCCGCATTGAACTGGGGCGGGTCTGGGTCTGGGCCGAGCGGGGGCGGTTGATCTTCAAAGTCGACGTAGTGACCGAGACGCCCGAGGTCATCTATATTGAAGGCGTCTACGTCCACCCCGAGCGGCGCCGCATGGGGTATGGGGTGCGTTGCCTGTCGCAATTAAGCCGGAATCTTCTGACGGGTAGAAACTCTATCTGCGGATTCACGGAGGCGGGTAATAAAGTGGCGGCGGCCTGCTACCACAAGACCGGCTACAAGCTGCGCGGCCGCTACACCAAGATCTATCTGTAACAGAAGGGCCAATAAGAAGCCACTAACGGTTCTCAAGGGGAAACCTTTCACACGTTAACCGGCGTTTGTACTTGATAGAGATCATACTGGCATCCCAATTTGAATCCCACATCAACAAGAAGCGACTGTTCCCACTCACTCTCGCCATCCGCATGGATGTATAGAACCCGGGTCCTCCGAAGCAGCTGCGCGGCCAACTCGATAAGACACGCCTCACCGAAATCAGTCGCGCGGTCTGCGGGCCGCACGTAGAGTCCTTCAAGATAGGCGGAGCGCGGCGTCAATGAGAGTACCAACAGCTTAAAGCGCAACTCGTTCTCCTCAGTGTTGACCCAAACGCTGCCGCTTCGTATGAATCGGGCGAGGCGGACCCGAAAAGGCACGGCATCCTTCTCCATCGGGTTGACCCCGCGCTCTTCATGCAGGCTCTCCGCATGAACCCGCACGACCTCTTCCAGGTCATTAAAGGTGGCAAGGCGTACCTTCCGAGTAAACCGCCCCAATACCGAATCCAGCCACCGGTGTCTCAGTCGAGGTGTGGTTAACTCAAAGATCTTGCCGCGCATGATCCGGGGCGGCGTGGACCAGAAGGTGCAGACCTGTTGCCAGTCGCGTGTCATTTGATCGCGCCGGCCGCCGATCAAACGAACGCGGTGGTCACGCACCGCAAGCTTGAGCAGGTCATCACGCAACCACTCACGATCAGACTCAATAAGAGTCAAATGCCCAACGAGCGCCGCGCCCTCAATCACCCCGGGCTCGTTACGGCACACGTAAACCTTCCCCCGGTTCAACCTCTCATCAAAACCGTGGGCGCCAACCATGGCGCGGAGTATGGCGGCTTGAGCCCCACGACTCTCTAAGAATTCGATGAGCTCTTGCGGGTCGTCATCCGCGCCGGCGCTGCGGATGCATGGATTGATGGAAAAACTAGTGAGACTATTCATGCGCATCTCACCCCGGATGCCGAAAGGACAAAGCAATAGTCGCAATGAAGCTGTCGGCGCAAAAAGGACTGCCCCTGGAGATGGTCTCACGTGAGGGGCCGGCGATTCTGATAAACAGGTCGTCCATCAGTCATTATAGCGGACATGACTTGGATACCAAATTCGGTCCAGCTGCAGAAATTGCTGTAAGGTAAGCAATGACCGGAAGCGACTCCTTATCTGTACCGCCATCTTGAATGGTTCAGCAATGAACTGAGCTTGCCCTGGATCAGGGGGACGTGCTCAATTCGCGGACTTGAGCCCGCTTGCTCAGAAACCCACCGATCACGCCTCGGATCAGGCCCCGACCGTAAAGCTGCAATCGGCACCGGCGTTCCGGCAAAGCATTTATGATGCACGCCCCCGAGTCACACGGCAGCAAGGATTATGACGCTCTCACCGAAGAGGTTTTGAGCCGCCTACAAATGAACTCCACGTTGAGAGTTGTGAAGGAGGCCAATAGGTGACTGATCCGAAAGAGAAACCGAAAATTAAGGGACGCACGCCAAAAAAGGTTACCCCGGGAACTTTCGATAACCTGCGTAAACCACATCCGGTTGAAGAGTTCCTAGGGTTAGTAGCAATAGAACCAACCCGTCCCACGCCACCCACCCCACGCACATCACCCACGCTACCCACGGCACCCATAGCCCCGGAGCGTGATTTCACTAAAACAGCAAATTCTATTGTCCTAGCCCCTATGAGATCCGCTCCGCAATCGGTGAGGGCGGCAAGGGTGAGGCCCATCCGCACTTCCCGATGAAATGTTTTCCCCGAAATGTCTTATCAAGGTGGGAAGGGAATGGTCACAGATTTGACCGACAACAAACCAATACTGGAAACCTCTGCTCGCCGTATGATTAATAGTTAGACTCGGCCGCAGAGAGTTCGATCGCGAACACGTGTACTCAAAGTTCGATCGCGAACACGTGTACTCAAACGCGCGCGAGTCAGCCCGAAAGCGCGACGTCGACTTGCAGATAATTGGTGATGATTACCGGAGGAGCGCTGAGATAAGTCTAAGCAATGGAAACTATCTGAAGGAACTAATCAGACTCGGTTCGAACGGCAAGCAAAAGGTCAGCGATAGCGCCAGAAAGATCCAGTTCTTCATCATCAGAGGTGGCGCGGAAGGTTTCCTTGGCGACCAACCCTTTCTTGCCGGCCGAGATATGAGTAAAGAAAACGCCGACGACGTTGTATTTGAGAGAGAAACCACAGATCACAAAAAGATCCGCAGCCACTTTGATCTCAATGACATAGTGGCTGTGTTTGATCCCCGGGGAAAACTTATAGGCGCCGCCCTTCTGGAAAGGCCGATATCCATTCCGGGAAGAATCAGGAAGGAAACGACGACCAAGGTCTATAAGTCGTGGAACAACAAGGCCGTATCGATCTACCGAAATGCCAATTTTTCGGTCACTTATCTGGGACTCGTCATTGATGACGGGATGAAGGGAAAGGGTGGGGCCTGGATAGATCTGCACAAACGTGAAGCGACCAACGGCTGCATAATGATCGAGGATCCAGGCACGCCCGGCCTCGATTCACAAGAAATCAACAACTTCGAACCGAAACTCATATTGGATATCGTTGTCTCCATCGGCAAGAGACCCGAAGAGGTAAAAGGTACAATCAGTCTGGGGATCATGCATGTAGTGGAGATTAAATGAATAGTCCAGGCGCGATGGGGATGGACGTGAGCGCGCAGGAATTATCCATCTCAAATTGGCCCACATGGTGGGCTAGGATAGGTGGTTAAGAACTCAAGTGGGCGGATCAGGTGGAGCCAGAAAGGGAGAGCTGTTATGCCAACCTACACGCAGGCACATAGACCGCTCGAGGTAGTCACGCCTTTCGGAGTTTACGATGGCGACTCACAAAGAAAAATCAGAGATATTTA
>CAYLJO010000265.1:0-8027 GCA_964383905.1 uncultured Blastocatellaceae bacterium | reverse complement strand
GAGCAAAACTTAGCGCCAAAATGAAAGGGCGCAAGAAGTCGCCAGAAACAATAGCGAGGATGTCAGCCGCCCAGCGAGGTAGAACGGTCTCGCCAGAAGCACGAACAAACATGTCTGCATCCAGGAAAGGCAAACAACTTTCTCCCCTCGCGCGAGCCAACGCTGCCGCTGCCAATCGAGGTAAAAAGCGCCCGCCCGAAGTTGTCGAGAGATACGCTTCATCCCACCGAGGGAAGAAACACCATCCTTTAACCGATGAACACAAACAAGCTATTAGCGAGTACCAAAGCGGGCAAACACGATCGCCCGAAATGCGCGCAAAGGTATCAGCCGCACACAAGGGAAGAGTACATACCCCTGAAGCGCGAGCTAATATGTCTTTGGGCAGAAAACGGGCGAAAGCCATGCGTGAAAATCCTCCTGATATGCCTACACTCTGGAATTAGCTGGTGTATGTGGGCGGGACTTGTGCTATACAGATGAGCTTATATCCGTAGCCCAAATTTTGGAAATCGTAATTCGCCATCAGCTTTACAGTTCCGCTCACAGGGTTCTTCGTTTGGTCAAATTTCCAAGAATCCGCCTTTACGGGCGCGATGACCTGCACTTGTTCGTAGTAATTTGTGTTGGAAATGTTGCCGAGCCATGTACCCTGCATGGACGCACCGAGGATGAGCGGGACGTTAGGCTTGAAGTACGTCAAATAGTTGGCATATCCGATGTCCACTATTTCTGCGTCGATGGTGAAATCAGGCTCGCTATCCCATGTCACAAAACTTGGCCTTTGCTGTCCATCACCGCTGTAAATCCACTTTCGCCCCGTCATAATGTTGAGCTTAAATGTGAGGAGCGAGCCATCTTGTGTCGTGAGCGGGGTACCGGTTCCGGCGTCCACATAAAAGCTGGCAGGCCACGATGTGTAAGGTAACGAGGTTGGTTGAGAAATGGACGCAAACGGGTTGGTACCGAAAGATGTGCTCGATGGATCACCAACTATCAGGAAATCTTGTCCAGTACCCTTACACTGCAAAACTACCTCTTTTTCCTTTTGCCAATCTACAGTTACATCGCTCAATACCACGCCCGGTAGTACAATACCCATAACGCCATCATAGGCTTCGATACAGGCGCTGTACGGCGTGATGTTGTTGATGCCATCGTAGGTCCACGCATACTGCCAGGCATAGACGCCACCGACCGCAATGTGCGCGCTGGTGCCGCCCGTCGTAGTGAACTGGTTCGAGCCTCCGGTGTTGACCACGCTGTACCTGCGCGAGCTGTACACCGTCTGGCTGGCTGCACTCGTAAAGGTGATCGTCTCACTGCTGGCGTAAGCGTTCCCATACTGGTCGGTGCCGCCCACCACGATAGTGCCGCTCGCAGTGTTCGTGGTGATGGTGAACACCAGGAACTGCCCCGGCGAAGATGGTGGCGTGGTGAGTGTCATGGGCGATGCGATAGCCGTGGAGGCCATGAGCGAGGTTGGTGCCGCCGGTACAGTTGTCACGGTGGGCGTGTTCCCGATGCTCATGTAGTATGCCCACAACGAATCAGGGTAAAGATCGCTGTCCAGTTTTGCCACGTCAACGGCTTTGGTGAGCTGCACCACGCGAAGATTCTTGAAGAGGATGCCGCGCTTGTCCTGCGGCGCGTGATGCGTGATCTTCTCTTCTTTGTCGATGCTGATTGGCAAAAGATACTTGCCGGCGAACGAGCCGAAGATCATGATCTGCGCGCCAGTCATGCCCGTTGTGGTGATGTTGCTGGCGGTGACGGTCAAGAACGCCTCTTTGGTCGTGAACTCGGTAAAGCCCTGGTTGTTCTGCGGTGAGACGGGGATGTGATACGTGATGCTGTTCACCGCACCACCAGGGCCGGTTCCAACAAAGGCAATGGTGCCGCTGGTTGTCGCACCGATCACGTACCCGTGCAGGTGCATGCCGGTGGTGGCGGATATGGTGTTTGGCTGTGTGGTCAGGCTCATCGTGCCCGCGACGGTGGTGAGCGCGAGCAGCAACGATTCGCCAGGGGCTGCGCCTGTCTCCAGGGCGAGCCGGGTTTGTTGCGTGAGAGAGGTATATCCCTGCACGCCAGTTATGACAGGCATAGCTTAGCTCTCCTTTGTCTTTTTGCCGCGTGTGGGCGCGGTGGTCTGTTCGGTTGGCGCAGGATCTGGCGCCAGATCATCCTCAATGCGTGTTACCGTGCGCTCGATCCAGTTGAGCAGGTAGCGCCCCGCGCCATAAATGCCACCAGGGAAGCCAGGGATAGTCCCTGCGGTGTGTAGGGTTCTCTCTTCGGTATCGGGCATTGGGCGCTCCTTATGGATTTACAAGGCTGAGATTATACTGTTGTTTTGCAGTGCAATACGTATCCCAGAGCAAATAGACTTTGCCGTTCGGGAAGCGCACCGGCATCGCGCGCTCGATCTGGTCTTCCAGCAGGCTATAGATGCTGGCGATGGCCTGTGTCGGGCTATTCGGATTCGGGATCTGATAATGGCTGTGCAGGATCGGCATGAGAATATCCATCGCCGCGAGCATATTGTTCATGGCTGCGGTGCTATCCGTCTCGTAGGGCCACCCGCTCGTGATCTTGAAAATGGGGTTGTCCTCAATGCGCCATCCGACCATGTTGCCGCCGCTCCCCGCAGGGCCTGATCTGGACTGCAAGAATGTTACCTCTGCCCATGAGGCGTAGGGCGACGGATCGAATACCGCGCCGAGCTTAACGTAGGCATAGAGCGGGTTTGATCCGTTCAGAACGCCTTGCAGCATGGCCACGATGCCCTGTGCGATGAGTTGACGGCTGCTGTTTAATGCCATTAGCCTGCTGCTACCCTCCCTAGTGCGCTATTCACCGCTACCGCCATGAGATCGAGCACCGCCTGCTCGTTCTGATCCATTGCCGGGATGAGATACGGCTCTGCGGGATCATTCGGGAACATGCGTCCCAGCGAGTCCGGTCCTTTGAATGAATATTCGCGCCTGTGCCCGTATGGCACGACCACGCTCACAGCCACCTCTTCGGGGCTCACCACGTAGAATGTGATGCTATCAGCCAGAGCACCGGTCGGGTTCATGAATGCGGTCCAGGTATTGGCCTGAGCCGCACCAACCAGCAATTTGCCGCTCTCAGTCAGCGCGCTGGTGATCTCAGGATTGAGCAACGCGCTGAAACCTTGCAGGCGTACAATTTCCGCGAGGCTCGCTGTATCGAGCATGGCCGTAAACATCAGTTCGCCCCCGTGTATCTGGTGATCCTGCATTCCAGGTGATCGACATACACCGCAGGCAGTCCAAAGACGCTGTATTTCGTGCCGGTTGCCTCATCCACAAAGTAGTTGCTGCGCGTTGGCACTGGCGTCGTCCAGTTGAGCGAGAATAGGTCAAACCAGTCAGTGGGGACAAGCCCCTGCACTTCCAGGTTGAGCGGAATGTTCACCGTGTCGAGTTGAACTGGCAAATGCTGCGCAATCACATTCCCAGCGCTATCCGTGAGCTTCATGAGCGTAGTAGAGAGCGGTAGTTCAGCCATTTACACCGTCCTCCTGTACGCCTCTAGAATCGCCTCTGCCCTGACTACATTCGGCGTTTTACCCTGTTGCATCGCCCATGACTGGCGACGCTTACCCATGGATGAATCGACCGCGCCATATGGATTCGCGAAAACCGCGAGTTCATCCGTGAGCAGGTACGCGCAGGCTAGTTTCACGTCGTCCGGCACCGCTTCATAGCCGCCGGTATAGGTGGTGCGTGTGAAGCCCTCCGGGATCACGACGGTTCCCACGCGATAGCGATAGAAGCCCGCTGTGGGCTCAATAATGATGCCGCCTGTGAACGCGCTGTTGCCGCTCTGATAGATCAGGTTGTACGTCGTGTCGAAGCTATAGGCATGCTCGACCAGCAGCACGTTGATAATCGGGTAGTGATTGACGAACTGGATGCGGTTCAGCCCCACATGGACCGGCGGTAAGTGCGCGAGTGCCAACTGTGCAGCCTGGCTCTGCAAGGCTTCCGAGTAGGGATCGGCCATGCTCGCGCGCTTCGTCTCGTTCACTTCCTGATAGACATACTGGCAGGTTGCGCCGCTGCTATGGCTGAATTGGAGCGGGGCAGCCAGCGCCAGCGTGCCGGGATAGGGACTATTCCACGCCGAGACCGTGACACCACCTGGCTGGATCAGGGCTGTTTCCTGTGTACCCAGCCCAGAATCGAGGATCACCGCCTGCTCCGCGAGATTGTCCAGCGTGAGTGTTGAGGCCACGCTGATGCTGCTTGCCCCTGCGCTCACATTGCCGGAAAGCGTGGTGGTGCCGGGCGCCTGGATACGCTTCTCACAGTAGCCGTCCACGCGTCTGCTCACTCGCGCCAGCAGCTTGTCGAGCACGCCGGGATTGAGTTGCCCGATCTGGCTTGATAAGGCAACTCCGAGCGGCATCTCCTGTAATTCTGCTGGTGTGAGGTAGACGCGCGGCATTATAAACTCATTCTCACTCTTCGGTCCACTCGATACTGATGTCGATGGAGGGTCCGGCGACCGTGACGCCGTTCAGATTGACGGCTAACTGCTGAGCAGTGCCACGTAGCACAATAGCCTGAGAGGGGCGTGTACCGAAATCGAGCATCAGGCGACCGGACTCAGATCCTGCCGATGGTGCAGCCAGGTTAAACAAGACTTTTTCGGCGCGGATAATCCGATTCGTGCCATCGTTCACGGTCGGATTGGCGGTATAGGCTACTGCCACGGCGGTCGCCGCCGGGTTATTCTGATCGTGAGCAATGGCACTGACCGCCGTGGTGGTCCCGCCGCTGTCTGCTGTCGTGCGAATGAGCACGCGCACGGTCGTATCCAGGATAGTGGTTGCGATGCCGGACACCTCGACGTGCGTGATGCGAACCGTTTTCGTTGCGCTCCCCGTGAGTGTGAAGATGTCGGTAGCAGAGGCTGCGGTGACAAGCCCATTGATGGCTGCGGAGTAACTGTTTTTAAAGCCATCAACCGGCGCATCAGGGCCTGCGGCGTATTTGGTGCCATCGGCGGCGGTGTAGACGAGTCCCGCCTGCGGCCACACGAACTGTCCGCCTACAGGATCGTAGTATTGAAGCCCTGGCTTATAGTTGGCGTCGAGCTGCTGTGCAGGAGTAGCCATAGCTTTTTATCCTTTTCTGCGCTGTGGGCGCGGTTTGCTTTCTTTTACTGGTTCAGGGTGCGGTGCATTCTCAAGAGACGCCTGATCCTGCTCGCTCTCTTCCAACTTGCCTGCATCCTCGTGCATTTTGCGGTACGTGTTCTGCTCTTGCACTGTTGCGAGCCGAAACCCGGCAATTTTGAGGATCAAATCAGCGTCGTGACTCACCACCTGCGGATCATCCCCACCAATGGCGAGAAAATGCCCCTCGTGGTGATACTGGCGCGACGGATGAGGCACACCATGAACATTGCCAGGCGTGCTCACCATCCCGTGAGTTGTGGTTTCATGAACAAGCAGGATCATTGCATCCACTCCTACGAAGTCTTCACGTTGTAGAGTTTGGCTCCGAAGAGCCCTGCACGCATGGCCAGCGTCATGTCGGAGGTCAACGCAAATTGCCTGGTACGGGCGTTGACGGGCGCCAGCATCTGGCTCTGGATCTCGTTGACCACCGACACAACCAGGTACTCAGGATTGCGTGGAAGCAGCAAGACCTCCTCGGTGGTGGCAGTGAAGCGCGGATACGTCACGCCGTCGCTGGCTGCTGTGCCGCTCGTGGTGATCGTGGCCGCGAACAGGGCGCTGTTGGTGAGCGGGTTTTGGGCATTGCCGCTATCAGTAAATGAAGTAACAGCCACGTCGCTCACGTTGTAGGCCGCGCTCACTGCATACAGGGTTTCCGCGCCAGAGCCGCCCGCATTATCGACTGAGCGATAGATGCGATAGCCCAGAATGTCAATCGTATTGCCGAACGCATCGGTGGGCGTCGGGGTTGACCAGGAAAGAACGATGTTATTGCCGGCCCCATTGGGGGAGGCGCTTACCTCCGCACTCGCATACATCAATCCGTAGCGCGTCACGGCCTCCACAACGTAGTAGTATGTGCGAGAAGTAGAGAGCGCAGAACCGGTGCCAGTGTTGTTGGTGGTGCTGATCGTACCCATCTGTCCCAGAGAATTCGACATGAAATTGGAGATGACGATGGGAATGCCGCGATAGGTCTGGACCTCCAGACCGGCATCGACGCCAATTTTGTTGTCTACGACCGGGCTATTCGGAAAACCGAAGTCGTCACGACCATAGATGGTTGTCATGCCCTCGTTAAAGCGCTGTTGCGCGACGAAAAGCGCGTTGAAACGGCTGCTCATCTTGGGAGAGACACAGAAAAACCAGTCAGTTCCGAGCTCCTGCGCAGCCACGCCACGGATTGAGTCAATGAGGTTGTCCGCCATCAGAAGCGCAAAGGTGGCACCTGCGCCGGTGAGTTTGTTCGTCGAGCCAATCTGGTTATCGACACCGTTCCACTGTGGACGCAGAGTGTTGACAGTGGCGCTCTGCGCACCCCAGAGGTGCAAAATTTCCTCGTACCACGCCATGCTCTTCGCAGATGCGGCGAGTTCGAGGTCAAACAAATTGCCGTTGACAATGGCCACTTTCGCCGCGAATGTCGAGATGTCGAGCTGTACCTGGTTGTGCTTGATCGGGAAGTTCAACTGCGTGAACGTGGAAGACGTAGCAGCTACCTGTGTGGTGCTTGGCGCTTCCGTGGTGCTCTGGGCCTGCGGGAGAGCTGTGCGCTCGTTGAAGTAGTAGGTATCGGTCTCCCAGGTCTTACGCGGGAATGCCTTATGCAGTGGCGCATACTTGCGTTGATATTCCAATAGCAGACGATCAATGATCTTTGGGACGAGACCTGATGCGCCGGAGGCCGCTGTAAGCGTCTCGCGCAGGTCTTCAAGAGTTGTGGGCATGTGTGGGCGCTCCTTTATGCCTACAGGCGGTCCATCGCACTGGCCAGGTTCTCAGGCCAGCCGTAACGATCAAAGTTCTGGATCACGCGGAGGTCGGTGAACTCGCGGATGAGCAGGGTGAGGTCGATGTTCTCGGGCAGCGGCGCAGTGCGATCCGCCAGCATCTGCCAATCAGCCCCGGCGATCTGCTCTTTGAGATACTTGCCGGGCTGGTACACGTTGGCGCGGCTCGACTGCTGAGCACCGACATTGGCGCCGAGTACCACGCTCTTGCGCTGTGGGTTGGGCGCTTGCTGCTGGATCAGGGCGCGCATCTCTTCAATCTGCTTCGCCTGCTCGGCTTTCATCGCATCCAACTGCTCGCGCAGGATCTCTGCCTCGGTCTTCGGCTTCTGAATGCTATAGCCAGCCGCTTCGAGCAACTTTGCGGCCTCTTCAGGTGTCATGGGCTTGCTCTCCTTTACCGCGCGGCTGGGCCGAACGCTTTGCTTGTCGTCGTCGTCTCCGTCCTGCATCCCATCGTTCGCAGGCGGAAATGATCCCATCTTGTTGTTTTTGCCCTCGCATTCCTTGCCGAGCACGCGGGCAACGGCGTGGTGGGCAACGTCCAGGTGTCCGTCATTCTTGCCAGAAATGGCGCGACCGGCTTCGACAATGCGCCGCTCGCTCTCGGAGAGCCCCGCAAAGGCGCGATACCATGCGGCGGTTTCTCGCCCAGGCGCACATGAGCGGTTCTGCACCATCGCAATGCGGTCGTGGGCTTCCTGGACATCGATGGCAGAGCCAACCTTGTCCATGCCTGCCATCGGGCCACCTGTCATAGTTGGCTGCTTGTACTGGCTCTGGTGGTAACTGTCATCCGTAGGATCGGATGTAACGCCGACTGTATTGCCAGATGTAGGCGAGTAACCCCCAACGGTGTTTCCGCCCTGATCGGCTTCGTCGATTTTCATAGATACCTCTTTCTGCTCAACCTCAACCAGAGAATGAGCATGGGCGTTAAACACCTCATGAAGTTTCTGCGGCCCGGTGGGCGCTGATTCAGCGAGGGCCACGTTCTGGATGCGCGCGACCTGGATGCC
>CAYLJO010000264.1:5581-8040 GCA_964383905.1 uncultured Blastocatellaceae bacterium | reverse complement strand
CATCACCCATCACGCATCATTCATAATTTCTTGAGGAATCACTGATGGCAACGTTCAAACTTTCGGTTATTAACGACGAGATCACACAGGACTTCGGCCGCGCGGTTGAGGTGGCGGCGAAAGAGTTCGGCCTTGGCTACATCGAGTTGAGGGCGATGTGGGGCAAGAACATCATGGCGCTGGACGCGAAAGAGATTGCCGAGGCGCGAAAGCTGCTGGAGAAGTACAAGCTCCGTGTTTCATCAATCGCATCGCCGATCTTCAAAGTAGACTGGGCCGGCGCGCCAAAATCTCAATACAGCCCGAAGCGCGATCAGTTCAATG
This sequence comes from uncultured Blastocatellaceae bacterium, assembly GCA_964383905.1. Classification (GTDB taxonomy): domain Bacteria; phylum Acidobacteriota; class Blastocatellia; order Pyrinomonadales; family Pyrinomonadaceae; genus CAYLJO01. The sequence goes on along the minus strand of CAYLJO010000264.1, from coordinate 7,716 downwards.
CCGACTTCACCTTCGGTCAACAGGATGAGCTGTTGGAGCGCGGCTTCGAGCTGACACGGGCATTCAACACAGACCGGGTGCGGATATTTGATTTCTGGCGGCTCGAGGATCAGAAGCCGTACCGGGCCGCGATCGATCAAAAGCTGCATGAGGCGGCCGTGAAGGCCGGGAGACGCGGCGTCACGCTGCTACTGGAGAACGAGTTCGCCTGCAACACGGCCACGGGCGCGGAGGGCGCGCGGACGCTCAGCGCCGTCCGGCACCCTAACTTCAAATTGAACTGGGATCCGGGAAATGCGGCCATGCGCGGTGAAACGCCGTTCCCGGATGGCTACGCGCTCCTGCCCAAAGATCGGATCGGCTACATGCACTGCAAAGATATTGTTCACCTGGCTAACGGTAAGTCGGAGTGGATGAAGATGGGGGCCGGGGCGATAGATTACGTCGGGCAGTTCCGCGCGTTGAAGAAGGATGGCTATCGCGGCGTGGTGAGCCTTGAAACGCACTGGCGCGGTGCGGGCACGCCCGAAGAATCAACACGGCAAAGCATGGCCGGGATGAAAGACCTTTTGCAGCGGGCGGAAGTGCTTTAGAACCATTTACATATTTTGGAGAGGACTTGGATGGATAATAAGAAGACGTCGCGACGAAATTTCATCAAGCTGGCGGCGGCGAGCGGATTGGTCGCCGGCTCATCTGACAACATTCTGGGCTCCACGAAGACACTGCTGATCCAGCAGTCGCAGGAGCCTCCTGCCAAGCCCGTCTCGCCCAACGATAAGATTCGGTTCGCCACCATCGGGGCCGGTGGTCAGGGGACGGCGGATACGAACGCCGCGTTGCGGCGCACCGCGGTCGCGGCGACCGATGTCACCACCGTTCAACCGTCCTCCGGCGTTGAGCTGATTGCGGTCGCCGACCTCTACGACGGGCGGCTGACCCGCGCCCAGGAGGTATGGGGCAAGCAGATCTTTAGCACGCGAGATTACCGGGAGATTCTTGCCCGCCCCGATGTCGATGCCGTGATCATTGCCACGCCCGACCACTGGCACACGAGAATCGCGATCGAGGCGATGAATGCGGGTAAGGATGTTTACTGCGAGAAGCCGATGGTCCACTCGCTGGAGGAAGGCAAGCGACTGATCGAGGCACAAAGCAAGACGAACAGAATTTTTCAGGTCGGCAGCCAGCGCGTCAGCTCTATCGTCTACCAGAAAGCGAGGGATCTTTACCGGGCCGGGGCCATCGGCCGACTGAATCTGGTCGAGGCCTGGTGGAATCGCAACACCGCGCTCGGCGCGTGGCAGTATACAATCCCGCCGGACGCTTCGCCCGCGACCGTCGACTGGGACCGCTATCTCGAGGGCGCGCCGAAGGTGCCCTTTGATCCGTTACGTTTCTTCAGGTGGCGAAACTATCGTGACTACGGCACGGGCGTGGCCGGTGATCTTTTCGTGCACCTCTTCACCGGGCTTCATTTCGTCCTCAGCTCGACCGGCCCGACCCGCGTCATGTCGGTCGGCGGTCTGCGCTTCTGGAGAGACGGGCGCGACGTCCCCGACGTGATGCTCGGGGTCTACGACTATCCGCAGACGGCCGCTCACCCGGCCTTCAACCTTTCGCTGATGGTCAATTTCGCGGACAGCGGCGGCGGCGAGGAAGGCTTCCGCTTCGTCGGCAGTGAAGGCGTGATGACCATCGGCCGGGGGGTGACTATTACGCGCCGGCCGCGTGAGAAAGAGCCCGGCTATAGCATCAACACCTTCCCGAAAGCCATGCAAGAGGCTTTCCTGAAAGAGTATCGCGCCAAATATCCTGAGAACAGGAGGGAGATAAGTGCGACGAGCGAGGAGAATTATGTCGCGCCGACGGGTTACAGCGATCATCGTGACCACTTCACAAACTTCTTCGACGCCGTGCGGACGCGCAAGCCCGTGGTTGAAGACGCAGTCTTCGGCTTACGCGCCGCCGGGCCGGCGCTCTTAACCAATATGAGCTATTTCAATAACCGCCAATATGAGTGGGACCCCGACACGCTGAAATTGAAGAAGTGAGCCGCAAGCGAGCGCCGCCGGGCAGGGCAACGCCCTGCCTGATCGCACCAGACGAGAGTTTAATCACCATCTTCTCGAAAG
>CAYLJO010000264.1:0-5481 GCA_964383905.1 uncultured Blastocatellaceae bacterium | reverse complement strand
GATTTCCATGCTCAAACCCGTCGCCCTTTCGATCTTCGTTGCGCTAATAGTTGCGATCCTGCCCGGCATGGCAACCACTGCGTACACAGACGCGATCGAAGGTCTGAGGGCCGTGACCGGCGGGGGCCAGGCAGAGCAGGCCGGCGGGGTCGGTGAGGCACGGTTCGCGCGCTTGCGCCGGGGCATCAATGCGAGCCACTGGTTCGCGCAGGCCGTAAATAAAGATTACTCGAAAGCTCACCTGGAAACGCACACCACCGCTCAGGATATCGCGCTGATCGAAGCAATGGGCTTTGATCATGTTCGTCTCTCCGTTGAGCCGGCCCCGCTGTTTAACGCGGCAGAACCAGGCGCTCTCAACACCGAATACGTTGGCTATCTTGACCGGGCGATTGACATGATCCTCGCGCGCGGACTGGCGGTGATCGTCGACATCCATCCGTCGGACGAGTTCAAGCTAAAACTGAACACGGATGACCATCAGGTCGAAGCGTTCGCGTGGTTCTGGCGTGTGCTGGCACGGCATCTCTCGACCCGCGACCCCGGGCGTCTCTTTCTGGAAGTACTCAACGAGCCGACGGTGACGGACGGTTATCGCTGGGCGGGGATTCAGGCAAAGGTAATCGCGGCGATTCGCGAAGGCGCCCCGCGGCACACGATCATTGCCGCCGGCCACCGGTGGTCCGGCATCTATGAGCTGCTTTTCCTCGAACCCGTGGCCGACCGGAATGTGATCTATAACTTTCACTTCTACGAACCCATGACCTTTACTCACCAGGGCGCAACGTGGGCCGGTCCCTTCCTTCCGCTCTACAAGGAGGTGCCCTACCCTTCGAGCCCGGACGCGGTGACGCGACTGATGGGGACAATCGTGGACGAACCCGCACGTTACCACCTGCTGCGTTATGGTGAGGAGAGGTGGGGTGCTTCCCGGATCGAGGCGGAGATTGCGATGGCCGCGGCCTGGGCTAAGAAGCATCATGTCCGCCTGACGTGTAACGAGTTTGGCGTGTTTCGCCAGTTTGCCGCCCCGGCGGCGCGGACGGCGTGGATTCGTGATGTGCGGAGCGCGCTTGAGAAAAATGGCATCGGGTGGACCATGTGGGATTATGCCGGGGGATTTGCTGTCGTGAGCAGGAAGGATGGGCGCGCCGTCCCCGACGCCGAGACCGTCGCAGCCTTGGGACTCAAGCTGCCGGGCGACAAAGCACGAACGCCCGAATAATATATTAATCGGAGCTGATCACGCCGGTCGCCGGCGCTGAAGAGACATTGACTCGGCGGAGCGATTCAAATATCTTACGCCGCCAGGTTTCCTCGGTTCGCCGTCTGCTCGAGCGTGCAGGACGTAAGATTCGGCGTCAAAGCATCACACACATCCCTGACACCGTGTCGGCGATGACCTTTACTGGGGAGGGCCCCCTCCGGTAACTCTCCCCAGTAAAGGTAAGCGCCGGCGAATCGCTGCCACCGTAACAACGTCTGGAGGAGATAGATGTTTATGCATTCTCGGCAGATGCTTCTGCAGGACCGCTACACATTGTGGCTCGCTGCGTTAGCGATCTGTTTTCTAAACACGTCAATTTCTCATCGTGCACAAGCTCAAAGTCCCGAACCGAATAAAGCCTCATTGTTGATTCATGCCGATCAGCCCAAAGGTACTATCAACCGTAACATCTATGGACAGTTCGCCGAGCACCTGGGCCGCTTGATATATGGGGGCCTCTGGGTCGGCGAAGACTCGCCAATCCCGAACACACGCGGTCTGCGCAATGATGTCATCGCCGTGCTTAAAGAGCTGCGCATACCCGTCTTACGTTGGCCCGGCGGGTGCTTCGCCGACGAGTATCACTGGCGAGACGGCACGGGGCCGCGCGACAAACGCCCGCGACGCCCCAACGCGAGCTGGGGCGGAATTGATACCAATGCCTTCGGCACACATGAATTCATGGACTTGTGTGAGCTGTTAGGGGCCGAACCGTACATCAACGGCAACCTGGGCAGTGGGACGCCGCAGGAGATGATGGAGTGGGTAGAATACATGACGTCAGATTCTGATTCCACGCTGGCTCGTCTGCGACGCCAGAACGGGCGCGACAAGCCCTGGAAGGTGCCCTACTTTGCCGTGGGGAACGAATCCTGGGGCTGCGGCGGTGAGATGCGTCCGGAGTATTACGCCGACGAGTACCGCCGCCATGCCACATTCATCAAGAATTATTCCGGCAACCGCATCCAAAAGCTGGCGGTCGGGCCACATGATGATTATTACAACTGGACTGAGGTGCTCATGTCGCAGGCGGCGAAGTATATGAACGGCCTGTCTCTGCATTATTACACGGTGCCGACAAGCAACTGGCAACGAAAGGGATCGGCGACCGAGTTCGGGGAAAAGGAGTGGCACGCGACGCTCGCCCAGACGTTGCGCATCGAGGAGATGATCGAGAAGCATAGCGCGATCATGGATAAGTATGATCCGCAGAAGCGCGTCGGGCTGATGGTGGACGAGTGGGGCACGTGGTACGACCCGGAGCCGGGCAAAGACATGGGCGCGCTCTACCAGCAAAACACCCTCCGTGACGCGGTAGTCGCAGGGATCAACCTGAACATCTTCAACAATCATTCCGACCGCGTGCAAATGGCTAACATCGCTCAGATGGTGAACGTTCTACAGGCTATGGTGCTGACCGATAAGGAGAGGGTGGTTCTGACGCCGACGTACTACGTCTTCAGGATGTACAAGGTGCACCAGGGGGCGACGTTGATCCCCGTCGAGCTTAGCGCGCCGGAGTACAGAATGGATCAAGCATCCGTGCCCTCACTGAATGCCTCGGCTTCGCGTGACAAAGAGGGGAAACTGCACCTGTCGATAGTTAATCTTGACCCGAATCGGCCGGCAGAGATCACGACGACGGTCGCCGGCTCGACCATCAGGGGCGTTACCGGAGAAGTGTTGACGGCACCCGCGATGAACGGCATGAACACGTTCGACAATCCAAACGCTATCAAACCAACGCGTTTCGTTGGCTACAGGATTCAAGGCCACCGGGCAACCTTGAGCATACCGGCGAAGTCAGCGGTGGTCCTGGAACTGCAATAAGCCGTGGGGAACGATAGACTACGCTCATCACCCTATTGCTTAACAAATTGTCTGTTGATCGAACAGGCTCAGACCATGTCCATTCATTTCAAGCGCCCGATTCAATGGTTGGCGGCAGTCGTTGCCGCGTCCTTACTGGCCTCGGTCGTCCCGTTAATTCCGGGAGCCGGCCCCGCGGTGGTAGCAGCCCAGGCGGGCGGGCGAGGGTTTCCTCCCCCGGTGGTATTCAAGGGGGACGGAGACCATCAGAACATGATGGAGCAGCTAGGGATCAAAGCGTTACGGCCGGGCGCGAATCCGAACAACCCGGACACCTTCGACGAAGCCCATGCCAACAAGTATCCGCTGCCGGAAATGATGGTCATGAAGAACGGTACGAAGGTTACCAATGCCAGACAGTGGAAAGTGCGGCGGGCGGAAATCCAGGAGGACTTCGAGCGTGAGGTGTATGGGCGCATTCCTCAGAACGTTCCCGGGGTGAGCTGGGAAGTGACGAACACGAGTGCGGGAGACGCCGGCGGCACGCGGACGATCACCAAGACGCTCGTGGGCCACGTGGATAATTCCTCCTACCCGCTGATTAAGGTGGATATCCGGGCGAGCGTGACGACGCCGGCCGATGCGGCAGGGCCGGTGCCCGTGATGGTGGAGTTCGATTGGGGGTTCAGAAGAGGGACGACCCCGCTTCCCTGGCAGCAGATGCTGATTGCCCGCGGCTGGGGCTACGGCCAGATCATCCCGACCAGCATCCAGGCGGACGGGCCGGCGCTGACTGCGGGAATCATCGGTCTGGCAAACAAGGGTCAACCGCGCAAGCCGGAGGATTGGGGGGCGCTGCGGGCCTGGGCCTGGGGCGTCAGCCGACTGCTCGATTATTTCGAGACCGACAAGGCGGTCGACGCCAAGCGAGTCGGGATCGAAGGCCTCTCCCGTTATGGCAAAGCCGCCCTGGTGACCGAGGCTTTCGAGCCGCGCATCGCCGTCGGGTTCATCGGCTCATCCGGCGAAGGCGGCGCGAAACTTCACCGCCACATCTTCGGTGAGGCGGTGGAGAATCTGACCGGCGGTGAATACTACTGGATGGCGGGCAACTTCATGAAGTACGGCGCTGCGGACGCTGTTTTCGGGCCAAAGACCGCAGGCGATCTGCCCGTGGACTCACACGAGCTGATCGCCTTGTGCGCCCCGCGCCCCTGCTTCATCAGCTACGGCGTGGTCGAGAAGGGCGACGCGAAATGGGTGGACGCCCACGGCAGCTTCATGGCGGCGGTGGCGGCGGGCCCGGCCTACAGGCTGTTGGGGAGGCGAGACCTCGGCACACCCGGCAACTACCTCACGGACCCGATGCCGCCGGTCGGCCGACTGATCGGGGGGGAACTCGCCTGGAGGCAGCATCAGGGCGGCCACAGCGTCGCCGAGAACTGGCCCTCGTTCATCGAATGGGCGAGCCAGTTCATCAAAGGGCGGCACCTGCCCGCCGACCGGCCGGTGCCACGGGCCGACCCGAACTCTCAGCTCGCGCACGCTCAGCTGCTGGAGAAGGCCAGGAGGGGCGGGATTGACGTTTATTTTGAAGGCGACTCCATCACGAGACGGTGGGGTACGAGCGACGACCAATATCAGGCTTTTCTGGCGAACTGGCGGCAGAATTTCTTCGGCTGGAATGCCGCCGACTTCGGCTGGGGCGGCGACACCACACAGAATATTCTCTGGCGGCTGAACAACGGCGAGCTGGATAATGTCAATCCCAAGATCATCGTCCTGCTTGCCGGGACGAACAATGTCGGCAACAAATCTCCTCAGGGAAGCGAAGACCCGAGGGTCGCGGACACCGTCAAGGGAATCAAGGCGATTTTAGAGATCTGCCGGCGGAAAGCGCCCCACGCTACGATTGTCCTGATGGGCATTACTCCCCGCAACGACAACCTGGCGGTGATGCCCATCATCAACAAAATCAATAGGCAGATCGCGAAATTCGCCGACGGGAAAAAGATCAGGTATGTGAACATCAACCACGAGCTGGCTGATAAAGACGGCAAGTTGCGTGAAGGTATGGCCGATCGGGACGGGTTGCACCTGGATGTCAAGGGGTATCAGGTGTGGGCGGACGCGCTGAAGCCGATCTTCACTGAATTGCTTGGTCCGCCCGCGAAGGAAGATCATGCGCCGCCGCCCACCGGGGATCCGAGCGCAGGTAACCGTCCAGCCGCCTAGCCCACAATAGCCAGAGGCATAGACCGCAGCCGCAAATAGTTTCTCATGCCTAACCATGACCGAGTAGAGAGAGAGTCAAAATGCTGTCGGAGATAGAGGTGAAATAATACGGCGAACTTGAGAGCTTTACTGTTCAATGATGCCACGTCCGCCGGGGTAGTTTTCTAAGG
>CAYLJO010000263.1:0-8045 GCA_964383905.1 uncultured Blastocatellaceae bacterium | reverse complement strand
TAGAGATCGGCAGCTCGGGCGTGTGGGTAAGCGCAGCGTTCGGCCGCAAGAGATAGGAGATAAGAGCATGCTCTCAGAAGAAGAGCGACAGAATCTTGAACTCGCCAAACACTACATTGAAGTCGTCAGCAATCCGGCGGCAACACTGGAAGATTTGAAAGCTCTGCTTGACGAAACTGTTGTCTGGCAGGAGATGCCCAACCGCTTTGCGCCGGCAGGCCGGACGAGCGGTTATGCCGCGGGGCTGGCGAATTTTGAAAAGGGGCGGGAATACCTACCCGAACAGACCTATACCTTGCGGCACGCCATAGCCAGCGGGGATACCGTTGCGTTGGAGGTCGGCTGGACCGGAGAGGTGGCAAAATCCATCGGGCCGTTCCCCGCCGGAACCCGGCTCAGCGCGCAGGTTGCGATCTTCATCCGCTTCCGAGGGGGAAGAATTGTCAGGCAAACTGATTACCCGTGCTATGACCGGAGTGGTGATTCAAACGATCAGTAGTCGTTTTTCGGAAGTAAAAAAAGTTCCGATCAGCGAGCGGTCTAACCATAAATACAGCGTAGGTTGAGATGTGACGATAAGGCGGATTGAATATGATGAGCGGTATCTATGGTGGGACATCCGCGCGCCTGCGGGGTACGCTGGTGACCGGGTACTCGTCTCCGGAGGCTGCGCGCTAACGAGCTCGCCACCGGCAACCTTCTTGCCGCCCATTCGGGGCTGAGACCTGCCGGTCGGGGTACCCCATTATTCACTGAAAAAAAGTGCTTTGATGCTCTCCCCGAGGCTCACGGTCTTTTCCCCACGGCGCACGACAAGAACGGGGCGATCGGCGCGGTTAACGATCCCACGAGTAATATCGCCCAGGACATAGGTACTCAACGGCCCGGCGCTCAGCGAGGAGCCTGTTACCACCAGATCGTAATTGCCACCGCGGATTTCTTTGAAAATTTCCTCTAACACCGGCCCTTGTCGCAAGAGGACATCGGTAGGGATGCCGAGCGACTCTAATATTTCTTTCTCGCGGCGAAAATTTCGGCCCAGCTCGGAATTGGAATTCAGCACCAGCGTCACGTCGACTTCCCTCCGGTAAAGACCAGCATAAATGGCCGGCGTTCCCGGCATGACGTGGAGAAGTGAAATTGCGGCCCCCATGCACAGGGCGATCCGGCCCGCCAGAGCGACTGCGCTCTCGGTATACTTATTGCCCCCGCTGCAAATGAGGATCCGTTTAATCGTGGTGCTGCCTTGCCCGATGACGATCAGCACCGGTGGCTTAATGCGCTTGATGATCTTATAGGCTTTAGCAGACATCCAAAACGGCCCCCTCCTGCCCTTGCGCACCGCGCCAATCACGACCAGGTCATAATGGGCTTCTTCGGTCCGCTTAATAATCTCATCGACGGGGTCGCCGGATTTATTGATCAGCTCGGCGTGGATTTTTTTGGCTTCGAGTAATTGTTGACCGCGTTTGAGCGCGTCAAAAATAGTATCGGTGTCGAGGGTCGCCTCCGTGATCCCAAGGAGGGTGGCCTCCGCCCGGCAGCCTTCGGCAATGGTGGTCGCCAAGCGGATGGCCTTGTCGGCCTGACTCGAGCCGTCACTGCAAATTAAAATCTTCATGTCGATAAATGGTTTGTCGTCATTTGACGGGATGGCCCGTGAACAAACCGTGAAGCACGATGGCCGCGCCGATCAGCGGCAGCGGGATAAATGCCAGCCGGATGCGGGGCCCGACAAAATATTGCGTACAAGCGGCGCCAATTTGCGCGCCGATGGCGGCGCCCGTATGCATGACCAGCGCAATCAGAATATCAACATTCCCTTTGACGGCGTGGGTGAAAGTGCCGTAACCGGCCGAGATGATGATTTCAAACAGGTCAGTCCCGATGGCGATGTGCGTCGGTATGCCCAGGACGTAAATCATCGAAGGCATACGAATGTAACCGGCACCCCCGCCCAAAAACCCGCTAAAAAATCCGCCGACAAGCGATACCAGAAGGATGGCCCAAAATGAGATGCGCTCGATCCCGGAGGTGGGCAGCTTGATGTAGGGGGGAAGGGGAAGGCGATGAATCTTTTGAGCGAAGTGCGCGAAAGCCATCTGATCCTTTTTCAGGGAATGTGTATCCGTTTTTGCCCCGTCGCCTGCGCTGCCGCGATGCATCTTGAGGGTCTTCCAGCTTTCCCAGGCCATGAATGCCGAGATGGAGAGCAGGATGACAATAAAAGCGCCGCCCACCACTTGATCAATCTCCGCCCGCCGTTTTAATTGCTGAATAACCTGGGCGCCCGATTCCACGCCGACAATCGTCCCCGTGACCATAATAAGACCGAGTTTCAAGTCCACATTGCCGAGAGCGCGATGTTTCTTGGCGGCAACAATAGACTTCCCGACGATGTGCGCCAGGTCCGTGCCGACCACGAAGTTCATGGGAACACCGATCGCAAAAAGCGCCGGGCCGGCCAGAAAACTGCCTCCGACGCCGAAGAACCCGCCGAGCAGGCCCACTACAAAGCCGATGGCCATCAGATAGACGGGCTCGATGTGGGTGCCGGAAACCAAAAAATCCACTTCAGTCCTCCGTTCCCGACCGGATAAAACGGAGCAACGCGCTGGTGAGCATTTCCAGCATAACCCCCTGACCGATGATCAGCCCGAGCGCCACAAAGGCGTAAAGCTTCTTATCCTGTTCAAAAAGCCGGAAGAGCCAATTGCCCAAGAAATGCAGGACCAGAAAAAAATAACCCAGCACCAGCACCGCATAAACGGCCAGCTCGATCAGGAATAGCTTCAGAGACTGTTTAATATCCTCATCCATCACGTACGAGACGATAAAAGTTCAGAGTAGTCAACGTCCGCCTACGAAAGATAGCTCCAGCTTATCCAATAAGGCTTCATTGACGGCCCCGTTCATATTGTTATCTGAATCTTCAAAGGAGATCCGGAATAGATGTTGGCCTTCTGCCAGGTTGACAATGTGCGAATTGGAATAGCCCCAGTTGCTCCACTCGGTTCCTCGCTGCGGCATGACAACTGCGCCAAGAAGCTTACCGTCCAGCCGGAGTGTGCGAATGGCACATTTATTCTCCGTATTGACTGGGCCGTTCCCGTTGGCGTATCTAAATTTGACACTGTAATTTCCTGGTCGCCTGACGCTCACCCTGTAATCAAGAACAGGATTTTCAGCCTTATCCAGTTTAAGGTAACCTCTGCCTGAATACCCGTAATATTGATTTCGCAAGTGATCCTGACCATCTTCCGCTTCGATCTCGATTCTTTCAACCGGTGATAAGACCTCAACAGGTTCGCTCAGGAACGACTGGAACCCTTGTGTGTCTACGGCCAGCACCTGGTATTCACCAGGGTTTACATGTTTAGAAAAGGAGAAAGTGGTGCCGGATGTTTCAGAGACTTTCCTGCCGTGATCGTAGATAAAGTATCTTTGGGCGCCTGCGATGGGGTTCCAGGTCAGTTTCGACCCGCTTAAAGAAACAACCGGGGTTTCAGGTGAGAAATGGGTGCCGACCCTTTCGATCTCCGAACGAGACAGGTCATTATTTGCCATCGTAATGACCAGCGTATGCTTTCCGGTGATGTCGCCGGGGATAAGCGCCGAGGCTATTTTCTTCCCGTCCAAAGCGGCGGATCTGATCTGATCCCCATATCCATCAATCGTGATATCGATTGTTGCGGCGCGGTACCTGAAGTTCCTAAGTGTTCTGGTGTTTTTGAATGGCCTGGGAATAAAAGGTCTTAAGACAAGCCGATTGGGCTCAAAATTCATCCCGAAGAGGACGCGATAAACCATCGCCAGATCGGCCGCGACACTCCACAATTGCCTGTCGGAATTAAGCATGGTCGAAGTATCACCCGTGGCCGCTACCATATTCTCTTTATTGGTGAGAAAGAGCGCGGCCTGCCGGTAGATTGACCCGAGTCCGTGCTCGACCGCCGGGCCATTCCCGGCCTTCGCGGCCGTCCACGTCCAGTAGCCGACAATAAATGGCCAGATGGCATTGTTATGGTAGGAAGGCATGTTGGGGATCTCCGGGTAAAAATTGGACACACCATAATCTACAATGGGGGTGTTCCTGATAATAAGCTTTTGCTGCCACACGTCCGCGATGTCAAACAAGATGCTTAAAGCCTCGCCCAAGGATTCAGACCGGGGAGATAAGGAGGAGAAATTACGCCCGTACAAGAATTGGCCGTAATACCCCTTGTCGGGCATCCACATCTGCCGGTTTATGGCGGCCTTTAAGGACGCGGCCACTTCCCGGTATTCATCCGCCGGCTCCCCGAGCAATCGGGCCATTCGGGCGAGGATCTGGTAGGTTTGATAGTGAATCGCGTTTGTACTTAGACACCTGGATTGATAGATGTCTTTCGGATCCATCCAGCGTGGGTAACTCTGCTCACGCCAATCCATAAACGCGGACTCGCCGTAAAATAACCCGGTGGATGAGCGCGCGGTTTTCAGATCAGCCGTCGCCGATTTACTGAGTATCCGGTACGCAGTATTTAACCAGTCCCTCTCACCGGTAACCGTATAAACCTCCCACGCTGCCAGCCCCCAACTCATCCGGTCAGTAGAGACGGGCCACGAGCCGCCTGTCCCGGTGTCCTGGATGATACGGCCGTCACTTATTTTCCTCATGAGACTAGCTTTAGCGACATCCGGGGCGATAACGGCCAGCGATAACAGGATGCTGTGGCTAATGTCGCGCGTCCAAACTCCGTCCCAGAGCTTGCCGGCCATAAATGCGCCGTCGGGCCTGATGTTTGACAGCAACTCCTCTAACGACATGGCGTAAAGGGCATCCACCAGAATTTGTGACGACCGGTATTGGGGTAAAGATGAGATATCCTTCTGTAAGCTCCATGCGGCCAGCGGCCCCCGGTTGCCGTCGCCCAAATGTTTTGTATCGAAATCAATCTTGATTTCGTAGATGCCATCCTGATCCGGGTCTGTCAGTTCAAATTGTGATGAGGAAGGAGGTTTTTCAAATCCCCTGACCAGGGGAGGCCTATCACCCGTTATGTAGACGCCCTTAAACTCTTCAGGCGTGAGCCTCTTTAGGTTATAGAACTCGTAATAGCCCTGCTTTTTGAATGCCTCCAGCACAGGACGCATATCGAGACGAAACAGGACAGTAGTGCTGCCGCGACGGTTGCTTCCCTCACCTCTTCCAATAAAGCCATTACTCTCGCGCTTACCGAAAACGTAAACCGGCGAAATGACACGGTCGTCTTCCGAACTAAAATAAAGGCTGTTGTTCTCATAGTCGGCAATGTCATTAAGCGTGCCGTTGATAACAAATTTAAGCTGAATATTATTATCGTATTTACTCTGATAATTAGAGGTGATTGCTGTCCGGGACTTCGCCACGGCCTCAAAATTCCCCTGTTTTACCCGATCGCTCATCAGCGTGTAAGCGTCTGTCCGGTAGAGTATTTCCTGTGAACTTGCTTGCAGTGGGACTAAAACAAGCAGGAAGATAATCAGTAAGTGCTTCATACCGACGGCTCTCTATGGGCAAAAAAGTTGGAAGAGCTTATTCTTATAACCAAAGACTATACAGGGGAATTTGATTCATCTTCAAGGTTGACCTCTAATTCGGTGTGCCGACTCGCCCAAACATGGCAGTTCCTTCCTTAGCAACTCGCCCTAAAAAATTATTTTTCATGGCGCTGATTTGATTCCCGCCAAAATTCCGCGTTAAGAGATGAGGGTAGCAATCGAGCGGCCCCAAAGATGGTGAAGCAGTTGGTCATAAAACCAATTTCACGGTAGGAAAGATGGCGGCCGGTGAGTCTCACTCGCCCCCCTTAGAGAAGACCATAAGGAGGTCATGATGAAAAAAAGCGTTGTCAGTTCTTTGGCGATCCTGATCCTCGTTGTCGCGAGCGCGGCGGTGTCTGTCCACGCGCAATCTGTAAGTGAGATTAGAGTGAACATACCCTTCGAATTTACCGCCGGTGACAAGGCCCTGCCCGCCGGCCAATACAGCGTGCGGAGAGTCTTTGAAAGGGCCGACGGCCCATTATATGTGCAGAACCGGAAGAGCAGCGAAACGGCGGCTATCATGACACAGGTCGGTCCAACAAGTTCAAGCCCGACCGGGGCGAAGCTAGTGTTCAACCGCTACGGGGAGGAGTACTTCCTCTCGCAGGTCTGGACCGACGAAGGTCGGGTGGGTCGCGAGGTCCGCAAGTCAAAGCGCGAGCGCTCACTCGAAAAAGAGTTGGCCTATCACGCCTCGAAGCCTGAGAGAGTCGTCGTCGTTGCCGCTCTGGAATAAAGCCCCGGACGATGGCCGGGACCAAGCGCAGCTTGATTAAAACAGGCCGGTGCGCGTAATCGGCGGGCAGCAAACCTGAGGGCCGGATGCTCCTGGGTTTGCTGCCCGGAGCGTTTTTTAGCCGGTGGTAAGGGATCAATCCTGTGGCGCGGCATCGCTGAGCGATCTCTTGATGAGAGATTCGCTGGGGGGAACGCCGTCGGGGAAGATGAAAACGTGGATGTGGTCGCGATTCTCTCTGAGCGCCTCCACCTTGCCTTCTCTTTTTAGCTGCGCAATTTCGTCCATTAAGAACTGTTGTTCGGCGGCCGACATGTAATGCGTATAGACGTCGAAGGCGAGGCCCGTCGTGTGCGGCGGCACGTCTATCCGGGTGGCGTTCGGGTTGCCGGCCTCGTTCAAATAGCGCTGGTACTCTTTGGTCCTGACCATCGACGTGATAGGCAACGGGCAGTCAAACTTCTGCTGGTAGCGCTGGCCGATCTCCTGCAGGCGGGCCAGCGCGGCGGGACGCAGGCAACTCAACAGGGCGATCTTGAAATCTTTGCGGGAATTCGCGTCGTTAAGGTCGTAAGATTTCCCGCCGAAGTCACGAGCAAGATTGGCGAGCGTTTCGTACTCGGAGACCATCAGCTTGCGGTGGTCTGCGCTCTGGTAGAAGGAATCCAGCAGCTGCTTCCTCTCCTTAACCGGCTCGGCCGCCTTCTGCGTGTCGGCGATCTGAACCTGCAACCCCTTAATCGCGCCGCGATCCCGCCGGTTGACCTTCTGCAGCTCCTTCCTGAGATCACTTACTTTATCGTCAAACTGCTTCAGCGAGGCGGCGAGGTCCGTCTGTTCGTTCTTAAGCTCCTCATCACTGCTAAAGATCGGCACGCTCTTGCCGCTCGCCTGATCGTAATGGGTAAGCTCATCATTGGCTTTAACGCCGACACCGTAGAGCACGTACCCGGGGCCGACCTGAGGGACGCGAACGAACTCGCCCTCCTGTTCCATCAATGCGAGCTCGGTGAAATCGCGCGGGATGCGGTAGCCCTGTTTGCGCCATTCGGCGACCTGGATGGCCAGGAATCGCTTACGGTCGCTGTAAAGCTTCAGCTCTGAAGGGACGTCGATCTTCGCCTGCCGCCCCACCATCTCGCCCCGGTCCTGCTGGACCTGCTCGATGGCCGCCCGGTAAGGGTCAACGGCGGGCGCGGAGAAGATGTTGGGGAAAACCGTCGTCGGGTCTGAAGAGGCCTTCTTCCTCTTCGAGAAGTAGATACCGATCAGGGTGACACCGATGATGAGTGGTAGAATGAGGAGAAGCGCCCGTGCCAGAAGAGAGGCCGGCTGTTTGGCGACGGCCACACGCGCCGGCACGGGCTCGGCGGGCGACTCCGCTTCGGGCGTTTTGACTCTGACGGTGATAGTCGAGTCGCCGCCGATCCTTATCTGGTCTTCGTCACGCAGCGCGGTTCCCGCCCGCGGGACCGGTTCGCCGTTGACGAGAACGGGGTGAGCAGAATGGTCGCCAGGCTGTATGAATAACCGCTCACCTTCGCGGTGGATCTCGGCGTAAGCCTCCGGGAGGTCATGTTCCGAAATGATGACCGCTTCGTCGTTGTTCAAACCGACGAACAGGTGGCCCTCTTTAAGCGAGACCTCAAGCTCGCCTTCCGAGGAGGAGATTACCAGTACAACCTCTAACATAACCCGGCTTGTAAAAACGCCCTTCTCTCACGGTCGGGGTATTATCTCA
>CAYLJO010000262.1:0-8318 GCA_964383905.1 uncultured Blastocatellaceae bacterium | reverse complement strand
GAAGGTCCTGGCCCGCAAGGTGAGAGCGGTGCTCGATCAAGCGCGATAAATTCGATCGGAGTTCAGATGACTACTGTTAATCTGAAGGATGGCTCTTTAGCCACTATTCTGGTGGTCGATGATGACCAAGGTATTCGTCGGTTAATGAGGTACTGGTTGGAGCTAAGGGGTTATCGCATCACAGAGGCAAGAGATGGGGATGAAGCGGTAGAGGCAGCACAACGCCAGCCTCCTGACCTGATCTTAATGGACATGAATCTGATGACGACCAATGGGCTAGTTGCGACAAAGCGGATTCGCGAGATCGAGGGATTAAGAGAGATACCGATTGTAGCGATGAGTGGATTTAGCTCGGAAGACCTCTACCAAGCGGCGCTTGCGGCTGGGTGTAGGGAATTTGTTACTAAGCCAATAAAATTCCTAGCACTGATCAAGCTGATAAATCGTCTCTTGGGTAAAGAGCATGATGAGTAATCTCATAACGGAAATTCATGCTCGACAGGATATCCGTGGACTCGCCCTCCGGCGGCTCTACGAACTATCGCCTAATGAAGGGCGTCGCTTCATCCTGGCAGAGATTAGAAGCCCCCGCCCACGAGTCCCCGTAAATGCGCTCAGAAATTTGCCGGACAAAACATTACCCGGAGTGGAAAAGGCGCTCGCAGCACACTTTGAGAAGATACTGATTGACGGCAAGCTCGATGAAGGTCCGGCGACTACAAGCGTGAAGACTACGACACAACGGAGACACTTAGCTTACTGATCGAGCGGTACGCGACCCGTTCAGTCTTCTCGCGTGTCAAATCGGCATACACGATTGACCCGCAACTCCCGTCATCGCAGATCTAATGACTCATTACATTGCTAGGGGATGGCAGATCACCAGCGCGTCGGCGCGGGTTGGGGTCAGTCTCTCGTCGTCGATTCGGCGAATTCAGAGCGCGCCGATTAATCGAGCCGGGCGGCAAGCTTTGACCATGAAGAGCTTCGGAAAGAATACGCGTAACTTCCTGTGAGAGCGTGCGATGCTCGGCCCTGGCGCGCCGCTGTAATGATTGCTTCAACTCTGCGGGCACGTAAGCTCCAATAAAGACGCCTTTTCTACTTACCATTATCTTGAAAACCTCTCTTTCTAATAATCGTTTAACATACTTGGTGCATATAAAACAATCATTATGATGATTGTTCCAGATAATGATTAAATAGTTTCTTGGACACGGGCGCGGAAGTCAACAGGCGCGAGGTATACCCAGCCTCTTCGTTCATGGGAGATACAGTATCATAGAGGGTTACAGGTATGAATAGTTCGTAAATGATATTTCTCATCGGGCTAACCCGTTTGACCTACTCTTTCCCGCCCAGAGTAACTTAAAGCGACCCGCTATAACTGACCCGACTGTGATAGGCGTAAGCGTTCTTGCGTTTTTCCCTAGTCTAGATTAGATACTAGGCCGGAGAGCTAAGGATGACCAAGCTATTAAATCGTGATATGTATATACTCCCGCTTGTCCAGATGAGATTTCCCTCATGTTGAATTGAAGATTGTTCTGAACATGGTCAACGTGAAGATTCTTCTGGGTAGAGTAATCATACTTAGCAGGCCATAGGCAGTTCCCGCCTGGAGAAAGTATGCATCTATCAATCGCAACAATAACTGGACTGCGCCACCCGTTCCGATGGGATCTACTTCGGTGGTGGCGACACACAGGTAAAGCCTAGCCTGCATGGCATTGCGCTTTATGTCACCCGTGGTAGGACGTTTAGAGAATCAGATTGCCGTCATCACCGGCTCCGGCTCCGGCATGGGCGAAGGAATCGCCCGGCTCTTCGCCGGCGAGGGGGCCAGCCTCGTCATATCTGATCTTAACGGGGCCTGGGCGGAAGCGGTTGCGGCCGGCATCGCGGATGACGGTGGCCGGGTTGTATGGAAGCAGGCTGATGTTCGTAAGGAAAATGATTGCCGGCAGCTAATTGATTATGCTGTCGAAGTTTGGGGGGGCATCGATGTGCTGGTCAACAATGCGGGCGTCAGCACGCGGGGAAACATTGAGAACACGGCCACCGAAGTCTGGGACGATATCTTTGCCACTAACGTGCGCGGCCCCTTCATATGTATGCAGCAGGCTGTGCGCTACATGAAAGAGAGACGGCGAGGGTCGATCATCAATATCGGCTCGGTCAATGCCTACATAGGCGAGCCAAAACTGATGGCCTACTCCGCGTCCAAGGGTGCGCTGATGACGCTGACGAAAAATACGGCGAGCTACCTAAATCGTTATCGTATCCGGGTGAATCAACTCAACGTCGGATGGACATTGACCCCGAACGAGCACGCGGTCAAGCTGCGGGAGGGCAGAGGTGAGAAATGGGTCGAGGAGGCAACACACACCCGCCCTTTTGGTCGGATGCTGGTGCCGCGAGACATCGGGCTGGCTGCCCTCTACTTTGCCAGTCGGGAGAGCGAGTGTATCACCGGAGCAATCCTGGATCTGGAGCAATATCCGGTGGGAGCGCCGCCGGATTTCTAAGTACTTAACGTCAATGAGACTATGATACTCAGGCGAACCGCACAGGCCATCACTCGGACATTGCTCCTACATCTGGTCTTCTGTGCGTCATGTGTAAGCGGTCCGCCCCAGGGCCCAGACGCGCCAAAGGCAAATTCCTCCGGTCATCTGCGGATCGGCTTATCGATGGACACGCTCAAAGATGAGCGCTGGCAGCACGACCGCGATCTATTTGTCGCCGGGGCGAGGGAACTCGGCGCAGAAGTCCTGGTCCAAACAGCTAACAGCGACGATGCTGTCCAGACCGCGCAGGCCGAGAATCTTTTAACGCAAGGTATCGACGTGTTGGTCATCATCCCGCACAACAGCGAGGTGGCCGCCTCAATTGTCGCCGCGGCAAAACGGCAGGGCGTGCCGGTCATCAGCTATGACCGGCTGATCCGGCACAGCGACGTCGATCTCTATATCTCTTTCGACAACATGAAGGTCGGTGAGATGCAGGCCGGTTATCTTCTGGAGCATGCCCCGAAGGGCAACTACGTGTTAATCGGTGGCGCTCCGACTGATAATAACGCGCAGTTGCTGCGTAAGGGACAAATGATGGTCCTGCAGCCGGCCATCGATCGCGGTGACATCAAAATAGTAGCCGACCAGTGGGCACGCGACTGGCAGGCCACCGAGGCGCTCAAGCACACCGAGAACGCGCTGACGCGGTCGCACAACGACGTGGTTGCTATCGTTGCTTCCAGTGACAGCACGGCGGGGGGCGTCGTACAGGCTCTTGAAGAGCAGCGGTTGGCGGGCAAAGTACTGGTCTCCGGCCAGGACGCCGATCTTGCCGCGGCGCAGCGCATCGTCGCCGGCACACAGGCAATGACGGTTTACAAGCCGATTGCCCCACTGGCGCGGCGTGCGGCGGAAGCCGCCGTTTCTCTTGCTCGCCGCGAAAAGATTGTGACCACTGCGGCCGTCGACAACGGTCAAAAGGATGTGCCATCAATCTTACTGGAACCTATCATGGTCGACAAAGATAACATGATGCAGACGATCATTAAGGATGGTTACCAGAGGTTGGAGGATGTCTATCGCTACGTGCCGAAGGAGCAGTGGCCACGAACAGAGGCCGTGAAGGCAAAACTCTAAGAATCGGAGCTTCTGAAGCGGCAGGGCGATCAGAAAGGGAGCCAAGCATGGGGCGGATGATGACAGGGCTGGTGCATTACGAGCTGAAGGCTGAGGCCGTCGAGCTTCGCGAGAGTCCGGTACCGGAAATCGCCGATGACGAGGTCTTACTGCATGTCGCGGCAGTCAGCGTGTGTGGGAGCGATATTCACCAATACCACAACACACAGAGCTGGCCGGTGAAGGTCCCCGTCATCCTCGGTCATGAATTCTGCGGCCATGTGGCGCAAGCGGGCAAGCGCGTGCGCGCATTCAAGGAAGGTGATCGGGTTGTCTCAGAGACTGCGGCCTCAATTTGTGGCCGCTGTGTTTACTGCCGCTCCGGCGAATACAATTTATGCCCGCAACGCGCCGGGTTCGGGTACGGGATAGATGGAGCGATGGCCGAGTACGTCCGCGTACCCGAGCGCTGTCTTCACCGCATTCCAGACTCTTTATCATTTGAGCGGGCCGCGCTGACCGAGCCGTGCTGTGTGGCCTACAACGCAGTGGCGGTGAGAAGCAACGTTCGGCCCGGCGACATTGTTGTGGTGCTCGGTCCGGGACCCATCGGGTTGCTCTGCGCAGAGATGGCACGCCTTTCAGGCGCAGGCACTCTGATTGTCGCCGGAATGTCACAGGACGCGTCTCGTTTAGCCATCGCGCGATCGCTCG
Organism: uncultured Blastocatellaceae bacterium; assembly: GCA_964383905.1. Lineage (GTDB taxonomy): Bacteria > Acidobacteriota > Blastocatellia > Pyrinomonadales > Pyrinomonadaceae > CAYLJO01. The sequence continues at coordinate 3,975 of CAYLJO010000262.1, read as the reverse complement.
GCGCCACCCACGTAGTTGATCTACAGGCGACCGCTCTCCCCGATTGTGTTGGCGGGCTTGGGGACGGCCTGGGGGCCGATCTCGTGATCGATGCGGCCGGGTCTTCCGTAGCGCTCAAGCAGGCGCTAGAGATCGTGCGACCGGGCGGACAGATCACGAAAGTCGGATGGGGACCGCAGCCGATAGGTTTTTCACTCGACCCTCTGGTCCAGAAAGCCGTTACTCTGCAGGGCAGCTTCAGCCACACCTTTAAGCACTGGGAGAGGGTCGTGGCTCTATTGGCTGATAAGCAGATCAATCTGGAACCGATCATTAGCCGTACCGCACCACTCTTGAGCTGGCAGGACTGTTTTGATCGGATGACCACCGGGGAGTATGTGAAGGCCATCCTGCAGCCCAATTTGCAATAACCTCAGAATAAAAGACGGTCTGCCTAATTCTTCCGCCCGGGTGGGTGTTCGAACCTTATGCCGCAACTGAGCGTCTTCCCGAAATGCTACATGGACGAGCTTTGCGTTTTAAAAACGATGACGCTCTTCGAGTGGATCGACCTGGCCGCTACGCTCGGGGTGGATGGAGTCGAGATGTATCCGGGGTTTTTTGAGGGCTTTGACCCGTCGTATCTCAAGCGCGTCAAGCAGCATCTAGACCGGAGCAATCTTCAGGCGCCGATGATGTGCGCCTCGCCCGACTTCACTCTGCCGGACGCGGACGCGCGCCGCGCAGAGGTTGAGCGAGAGAAGCGGATGATAGAGATAACCGCCCGGCTCGGGGGCCGCTTCTGCCGCGTCCTCTCGGGCCAGAGGCGGCAAGAGGTATCGCGCGAAGACGGGGTGCGTTACACGGTGGAAGCGATCACCTCGCTGCTAGAGCATGCGGCCGCGCACGGAGTGGTTCTGACGATGGAGAATCACTACAAGGACGGCTATTGGCTTTATCCGGAATTCGCGCAACATCTGGATCTATTCCTGGAGGTCATTGATCAGATAGATTCGCCATGGTTCGGCATCAACTATGATCCGTCGAATGCGGTAGTGGCGGGCGAAGATCCGCTCGGGGTGCTCGAAGCTGTCAAGCACCGTGTGGTCACCATGCATGCTTCCGACAGAAGCCTGGCGGGCGGTACCCTTGCCGATTTGAAGGAACAGGACGGCTCACTCGGCTATTCCAAATACCTCAAACACGGGGTGATCGGGCAGGGGCTCAATGATTATGACGCCATCTTCAAGACGCTCAGGGAAGTAGGCTTCGACGGCTGGATCTCAATCGAAGATGGTGAAAACGGCATGGATGAGTTGCACGAGTCGGTACGCTTTTTGCGCTTGAAGATCGCCGAATACTTTCCGATGAGTTCGGATCAATCGAGGCCGACTCCGAAAATAGGATAAGTAGAGGCTATTCATTCTTGAACAGGTAGAAGTCATCGGCGGCAGCGAACTGGGTTGAGCCGGCAGGGATGTGCGCGGCGAAGGTAATAGCTACTGACCGCTGGCCTTCGGGCACGGTGAACTCTGCGCTCACCCTTGCCCATTTATCACCCACGGCGGGGACGCGCACTTCGCCCCCGTCGTCGCCAGTCACGGTGATCTGAGAGTCGGCCCCGCCTTGCGTAACAACCCAGGCATGCAGGGTGTAGCGTCCCGCCCCGAGCCCGGTTACAACTTGCTTGGCCGTACCATCGCCACCGGTGATAATGAGCCGGCGGAGTCCAGAGTGAGCGCAGCAGTCATTGGCCCGCGCTCGGCCGGAAAGAACCCAGGGGTTATCTGTGGTCGCCGCGCCGCCGTCCCACTGCTCGGTCTCAAACCCTGCGTTGAGCACCAGATTCTCCGGCACGATAATTCTCTTCATCGCGCAATCGTCGAAGGCGGCCCGCACCCCTTCGGTGAAAAGTCCGGGCCGCGCAACGCCGATCTCGAAACGCGCGGCGGCCGTCTCTTTACCGTCGAGGAAAAAGGTAAATGCGCTGCCCTGTTTGACAACACGAATAGTATGATAAGCGTCGTAGTCGAAGCCACGTGGTAGGCGGACGCCAAAGGACTCTTGGACTTCACCTTTGACCACACGCTGTACCCAGAAACGGGCCAGCGGCCAGATGTTCCGATCAAAACCGCCAAGCACTATTTCATCGGCATCGGTCGCGGCCGCAATGACGCCGGCTTTCGCGGCCACCGATTCGTTGTCACGCCACCGCACGCTCGCGTTGAATTCGTAACTCTCCGTGGCATCACCTTTCAGTGCAACAGCGCGGCCTGCTCCACCGCTGACCTGATGGAGCGCTCCTTCCTCAGCCAGCCAAGTTCCGCTTCTGGTCGTCCACGTCACTAGGGGACCGTCAAACGTGTCTTCGAAGTAAGGTGTTAAGGCAATCCCATCAAAGTCAGCCCGCGTTCCCCTTGTCTGTAAGGCGATGGCCCCAGGTCTCGAGCCCAGCTCGAAGATGCGCGACTGCATGTTAATCCCGTCCAGCGCGACACTGATTTGGCTGGCGTTCTTTATGACTATGATCTGATGGTAGGCATCGAATTTGAACTGAACTGGCAAATCACTCGCCTGTTCTGGCACGGCCAGACCGTTGATCTCTCCGGTAGTCAGAAGCGCCCGGCGCCCGCCGTCGAGCCAAACATCTATGTGATTCTTTGAGTCAGCATAATAGGCGGCGATCCCTATTCTTGACCCGGCAGCGGGATTGGTCTCGGCTTCACGAAGGTTCGCCTCGAAAAGATAGTTGGACAATGTTTCGACGTGAGGTATCGCGGCCGCCATACCACTCGTGACCTTATTCTGACGCAGTTGGTTATCTACCACGCGCCACTGACCACCGCTGGTCTGCCAGGGGCCGCCGAGCGGGCCGGCCCGGTTAAAATTGTCCGCGAATAAAGGTCGTTCAGGCCGCGGCAGATCAGCTAGCGTCGGCTGCCGCATGAACATCCGGTCGCGATTCCAGTAAAGCCGGTCAACAAAGGGCAAGCGGTTCCACGGGTCGAGAAACGGGACGACACGCGCATGATAGACACAAATGTCATCGACATTGTTCGGCGCTTTGACCATCGAGTTGTGCCCCGGCGCTTCCACCGATGCGGTGCTGTGCAGGATAGGAGGAACAAACTTACGCCAGCCCGGGCCGTCGAGGCCGCCCTGTATCACTTTGTCCGAAGTCGCGTAGGCGAGAGAATACGTCGGCAGGTCCCACGAGCCACCGCTATACATCATGTAATACGTCCCGTGGTGCTTGAGCACTGTGGGGCCCTCATTGGTATAGCGCAGGCTGCCGTTGTTTGGGTCGCCGTCTTTGTCCTCCCACACTTCGCTGCCTCGCGTGACGTGTGAAGGCCTTCCGGCGACGGCGTTCCACGCCGCCAGGCGATCGGCAACAATCCCTGCGCCGGGCAGGCGCGGCTCGTAAAGGTAGCTGTAGAAGAGATACTCCTCGCCGCCGTCAGGATCTTTGAAGACCGTCGGATCGATGCCCCAACCGGGCGTGACCGGTTGGCCTGAGTCGATGAATGGCCCGCGTGGACTCGCCGAGACCGCCACGCCGATGCGTCGCGCCATTTCGCCAACGCGCCAGTCGTCGGATCTCTTAGACGCGGTGTAATACATGTAAAACTTTCCGTTACGGTAAACGACCTCCGGCGCCCACACATCAGCCTGGTTCCAGGCGTCTGGCCTCTCAGACGCGGCGAGGACCGGACCAATAAAGTCCCAGGCTACCAAGTCAGTCGAATGATAGGCGGTGATCGGGTTGCCGGTACAATATAGGTAGTACTCACTATTCCATTTCAGCACGAAGGGGTCGGCGATTTCTCGTTCCACGCGCTGCGGATTACCAATTACGGGGTTACCGTAAGGAGCTTGCGCCGACACACTCATAGAGGGCTGCGCGAGGAGCAGAGTAATGATGACTAGCTTGAGCTGCATAGCTAAATAGGGCGGTGACAACTGATTGAACTTCATAGCGGGTCCGCGTAGATG
>CAYLJO010000261.1:0-8333 GCA_964383905.1 uncultured Blastocatellaceae bacterium | reverse complement strand
GGTGGAGGCCAATTGGGCCAGCGCATAATCGCTCCTCCTGGCTGTCTCGGTTTCGTCCGCACCTGTCCTTCTAACGCTTTGCCAGACAGGGTAAGTTGCAGCATTTGTCGTCATATCGAACATTATAGCAAAATCAGTGCCATCCCTCAAAAGCACCAAACTGTTGTTAAAATGGGATTTGCAAAAACTCTCCGATTGACTGCTCAACGAAAAGGGTATTCGTCAAACCGAAAGCGTGTAGGTAGAATAAGTTAGCCAAACCCCCCAAATTAGTAGGGGATTGTAAAGGTGTGAACCTGAAACATAGCGCAGAGACCGTTAATGGTTGAATTGTTGACAGTTGAACTAGTGCCAGGATCAGCATGGTACCGCAACGTGCGCTCCAATGTCTCAAAAGACGAATGGGCACGGCTAAAGGGGATCATCTTCGCCCGCGCCAATTATGTGTGTGAAATCTGCGGTGGCCGAGGAAAACGTTGGCCTGTGGAGTGTCATGAAGTCTTTGAATATGATGATGCTCGCCGCATCCAAACGCTGGTGAGATTGATCGCCCTCTGCCCTTCGTGTCACGAGGTTAAACACATTGGTCTGGCGGGCGTGCGCGGCAGACAAGGCGCCGCGATTGCTCATTTGGCGCGGGTTAATAACTGGTCTTTGGAAGATGCAAAGCTCTATATCGAAGGGTGTTTCGAGATCTGGCACCAGCGCAGCCGGCATCAGTGGACATTGGATATTTCGTATCTGGACAGATTCCGGGGGCAATCCTGTGATTGATATCTTGAAGTAGCTGGATAAATTGCGTGTGCGGGTAAAGACTACGTTTTGAGGTAAGATTGGTCGGCCGGCCTTGTTTTCAAGGCGTTTTATATTTCGCCTTAACTGCTGTTTAACAAGGGGATAGTCTCGTTAATACCAAATCGGCCATCCCCGCTATGAATCACCTGACCAAGGCGTTATTACCGGATCCACCATCGCGCACCATTTCGGCGAGATGCTTCGCGTCGGGCAGTGCCTCAATCGCGCGTAAGATTTGGGGATCGGTATCCTGAAGAACTCTCGTGCCCGCGTCGCTCGTATAGGCGGCAGTAACAATCTCTTCGCGGATCCGCAGTTTAGTGTAATCCAGTTCGGCATCAATCTGCGCAGGTTGAAGACCCTGGTTCGCGTCGTGCCGCACAAAGTTGCGAAAGGCTTCGACGACACGATCCGTGACAGGGAAATCCGTCGGTCGTGGATTACGCCCGTATTCAGTCCTTTCGACGCGGTAAGATTCAAGACCGGGAACCTGCCCGGCGACGAGTTCGCGCGTGAAAAAGAAAGCGACTTCGGCGATGCGACTGCGCAGGGGCGTCTGTGTCGGCGGTTTAACTTCGATGTCGGGTGTAATGCCGCCACCGCCGTAAAAGACGCGACCGGCAGCCGTTTTGACCGCCGGGCCGGTCGGAGGATGCGGCGTCGGCTGGGCCTGAGGAGGCAACTGACCTGGCTGCGTTATCGAACGAGGCGTTAACGTTTGCGTCGCGTCATCCGCGTCGTGACGCACATAATAGTCGTAGAGCGATCCGTTGGAGTAATCACGTTGGAGCGAGCGCCCGTAGGGGGTGTAATATCTTGCGGTTGTTAATGTTAGCCCCGTGTTGAATGGGAGTTGAAAGACGCGCTGCACGAGTCCCTTGCCGAAACTCGTTTCACCGACGATCAGTGCGCGCCCATGATCCTGCATGGCGCCTGCGACGATCTCCGAAGCCGATGCGCTGTTATGGTTGATGAGCACGACCAGCGGTAAATCCTCGGGATCACTGCCCTTGGATTTATAAACAATCGGCTGTGTGTATTCACTGCGACCCTTGACGGAGACGATCGTTTGACCGCGCGGCAAAAACTGGCTGGCGACATCAATCGCCTGGTCCAACAAGCCGCCCGGATTGTCGCGCAAATCCAGAATCATCTGGCGCATCCCCTGCGACTTAAGGTTACTGATGGCTTCGCGGAGTTCGTCGTCGGTGGTGTGTTGAAAGCCGCCCCTCAGACCGATGTAGCCCGTGCCGGGACGAATCATGTAGGCGTTGCGGATGGATGGCAGCGGTACGGCATCACGCACGATTTTGAAGTACAACGGGGCCTGTGATCCCGCGCGCCCGACCTTGATGACGACGGGCTCACCGCGCTCTCCCCGCACGTTTTTGGAGACCTGTTCGCTGGTCCAATCGCGCGCATCTTTGCCGTCCACTTCAAGAATACGGTCGCCATAGCGCAACCCGGCGCGCGCAGCCGGTGTGCCGGCAACAGTCGACTGGATGTAGACGCCGTCGCGGTGCTGCAGGATGGTGACGCCAATGCCATAGAAACGCGAGTCCTGGTCTTCCTTGAGTTTTGTAAACTCAGCCTGCGGGAAGTACATCGAGTGCGGATCGAGCGTCGAAAGCATCCCTTGAATGGCAGCTTGCGTCGCCTTTTCGTAATTAATGTCGCCAGCGTAGTTGGATGAAACGGTGGAAACAGCCTCGCGGTAATCGCTTTCAATGTTATCGGCGGTGCCGGTTGTATCGGTCGGCGCGCCCGCCGCCGCTGTCCGCGGAGACGAGACAAACCTACGCGCATTCCTCGGAACCATGCCCCCGACTACCGTCGCCCCAATAATTATTGCGCTTCCAACGATGAGAAACTTCCTGCTCATACTCTGCGAAAAAACTCCTCGCGCCGCCCACCTTTTGCCATCTGGAGCGGACGCCATAAATATAACATAGCCTTCCGCTAACCTCCGAAAGGGCATCGAAAGCCAGGCTTATGTTATAGTCAGTGTGAGCTATTAATTTCGCGGTTTCGGGTGCGGAATCAATTGAGCTCGGAGCTTAAACCCTGAAGCTCGAAAAACCCTGATGTCTCAACCCCTTTCCATTATCGTCCCGGCTTACAATGAAGCGGCCCGGCTCGGAGACTCGCTGCGCACGATCTTTGATTATTTGAACCGGCATCTCCCGCGCAGTGAATTGATCGTGGTTGACGATGGCTCAAGTGATCATACCGCACAAATTGCTGAACAAAGCTTCACCCAAGCAGGACGCGTGAGCGCGCAGCTGATCCGGGTTAACCCGAATCGCGGTAAAGGCCATGCGGTGCGCACCGGATTGCTCGCCGCGCGCGCGCCCATCGCCCTCTTCTCCGACGCCGACCTTTCGACGCCGATCACGGAAACGCCGAAGCTGGTCGGACCGATTGAGCGCGGCGAATGCGATCTGGCTTTCGGTTCGCGCGCCCTGGACCGGAGCTTGATCGGTCATCACCAGCCGTGGGGGCGTGAGCAGGGAGGACGGATTATTAACCTCATCGTGCGGCTGGCGACCGGGTTGCCATTTTGGGACACCCAGTGCGGCTTCAAGGCATTTCGCCTGAGCACATGCCGACCGGTGGTTGAGGCCGCCACGATTGAGCGCTTTGGCTTCGACGTCGAGCTGCTTTACGTCGCCCATCTGGCCGGCCTAGGCTTACTGGAAATAGCTGTGCGCTGGGATCACAATGAGGGGAGCACGTTGAGTGTTTGGCGTGACACGCCGCGCCTACTCGAGGAAGTTCGTAAGATTCGTCAGCAGGCGCGGCGCGGTGTTTACGAAAGAGCGATCAAGCGGGCGGGCGCAGCGGCAAATAACGAAAGAGAGGAGGCGCAACGCGTTGCCGACGCTACCGAATCGTCTGAGAACGCCCCTTCACATGAACTTGCCGGCACCGAGCGCAGGATTTAATCTTGATCAGACCACCATCGCAAAGCCGCAAGTCAAACATGAAATTACACCGGCCTTTATTGCTGAGTTCTGACTAGCTACGACTGACTTCTTGAGGCTCAACATGCCCGCGCGACTCAACGTCAACATAGATCACGTCGCAACCGTGCGCCAAGCCAGGCGTGCGCCTGATCCGAGTGTTGTCGCGGCGGCAGTGGCCTGTGAGCAAGCCGGGGCCGACGGCGTCACTATCCACTTGCGTGGAGATCGTCGCCACATACAGGACAACGATGTGCATGCGTTGCGACGGATCCTGACGACCTATCTCAACGTCGAGATGGCGGCGACGGAGGAGATGCTGAAGATGGCGCTCGATGTGCGGCCCGACGCCGTCACGCTGGTCGCCGAGAATCCAAATGAGATTACAACCGAGGGAGGCCTTGATGCGCGCGCTAACATTGCGGTTGTGCGCGCCACCGTTCATCGCCTGCGCGAAGCCGAAATCGTCACGAGCCTCTTCATTGATCCCGACCCGCAGCAAATAGAGGCTGCCCACGAAGTCGGCGCACACCAGGTAGAGCTGTGCACAGCCGTCTACGCGGATGCCACGCTCGGTCGGCGCGCCGCCCATACGGAAAGCGCCATGCTGGCCGCACAGGAATTGCGGCGGCTGCGTGAAGCAGCTACCCTCGCCATGCAGTACGGGTTACGCGTCGCCGCCGGGCATGGACTCACTTACCGGAACGTCGGCGCGGTCGCCGCTATCACCGAAATCACGGAATTCAATATCGGTCACAATATTATCGCCCGCGCCGTCTTCGCCGGGTTAGAGCGCGCCGTGAGCGAAATGCGTGCTGCTATTCGCAACGCTCAAGATTAGCTTTTGCCGCAAAAAACTTTGGGTATGGGGTTGAATACGGCGGAGGTGATTTGCCCTTACTCGTAAACAAACAGTAACATTAAATTCGCTGAATCCAATGGATAAAAGAACCGGGAGCGACTCGCGAGGTACAGCTCCCGATCCGCCCCTCCTTCGCCCCTCCCGGTTCTTTTCGGTCAGCGTTATCCGCGACCGAAGCTTCGGCTTGCAACAGCCCTCTTCCAATTTTTAAGCCGCGCGCTAACTCGCCAGCGCGTCACGTTCGGTCGCGGATAACGCCACGCCGATATGCTTATATGCGGCGCGCGTCGCGACACGGCCGCGCGGTGTCCGGTTAAGAAAGCCGATTTGAATCAAGTAAGGCTCGATAATCTCTTCAATAGATTCGCGCTCTTCGCTGATCGAAGCGGAAATTGTGCCAATTCCGACAGGCCCTCCGTCGAACTTCTCAATAATCGTACTCAAGAGCTTGCGATCAACTTCATCCAGTCCGAAGCGATCAACTTCCATCTCGTCCAGTGCCCGTCGCGCAACAGCCTGTGTGATCCGCCCATCACTCAGTACTTCCGCGTAATCGCGCACACGGCGCAAGAGGCGATTGGCGATGCGCGGTGTGCCGCGCGCCCGGCGGGCTATCTCACGCGCGCCACTGGCTTCGATCTCGACGCCCAGAATCTCTGCCGAGCGATGGATGATGATTTCAAGGTCTTTCTGGGAATAAAAATCTAGATGCTGGACGATGCCGAAGCGCCCGCGCAGGGGTGCGGTGATAAGTCCGGCGCGCGTCGTCGCGCCGACCAGCGTGAATTTCGGCAAATCAAGTTTGACCGAGCGAGCCGCCGTACCCTGCCCGATCATAATGTCGAGTTGGTAGTCCTCCATCGCCGGGTAGAGTACCTCTTCAATCTGCGGGCGCAAGCGATGAATCTCGTCGATGAACAGCACATCGCCTTCCTGCAAATTGGTCAGAATCGCAGCGAGGTCGCCGCCCCGCTCAATCGCGGGCGCACTGACGCTCTTAAGCTCCGCGCTCATTTCGGCGGCAATGATGTTGGCGAGCGTCGTTTTCCCGAGGCCCGGCGACCCGTAGAAAAGAACGTGGTCCAGAGCTTCGCGGCGCGTGCGCGCAGCCTTCAGAAAGATTCTGAGATTGCTCGTAACCTTCGTCTGCCCGATATACTCGTCAAGGCAACGGGGGCGCAAACTCGGCTCAGCCTGCGCGTCTTCCGGCGTTGCCTCTCCCGCAATCGAACGCGGCGCTTCCGTTGAACCAGGTTCCATTATGGATTGCGACATTGAATAGCCTCTGATGAACCGAAATCAATAGACTCGACAAAGCAGATTATACCGTAGCCGGTTTGTTGTTTCAAGCGTGAAACAACATTTGGATTAACTACCTTGGTAAGGAAATCCTTAAGGTAAAGGCGGGGAATGACTGAGAAGGGGTGGGCTGTTTTACTTTTAAGACGCAGAGAAGGTTGAGAGAGTCTTAAGCCAACACTGCTTGACGCGCCGGTGCGGTGATCATTTCAGAGGAACGTTCGCCGATAAAGTTTTCTTAAGGCGACGAAGAATCTTGTGGATTAGCGTGGAAGGCTGCCGGGCGCGCTGCCGGAGGCGAGTTGCAGACGTGTCATAGAACGTTCGAGTCGTGCCCGTGCCGTCTCAAAATCTTCTTCGGTGCCGGTCCACGCGCTCAAGCTCTTTTCCAGCCGCTCACGCGCAAGCCGCGCTCGCGCGGCATCAATCTCCTCAGGGCGCTCGGCGATCTCGGCCAAGACCGAAACGCGATCCTCATTCACTTCGACGAAGCCACCGGACACATGCAGTTGCTGTGTTGTGCCGCCCTTACTATATGAAAGAATCCCTGTCCGGAGTTGCGAAATAAGCGGCGTGTGGCCCGGTAGGATGCCGAGTTCACCTCCCGCGCCTGGGACGGTCACCGTATCCACCGCTTCCGCCAGTACGCGTCGCTCGGGTGTCACGACTTCGAGTTGTAACTGATCAGCCATGATTAAATCATGAGCGCGGAACGCGGAATCCACAAGCATTTATCTTCTCGTTCCGCGCTCATCGTTTTATTCTGCGGCTAGCCTCTGTGCTCGCTCGATGGCTTCCTCGATGGTGCCCACCATGTAGAAGGCCTGTTCCGGTAGATCGTCGTGCTTACCTTCGGCGATCTCGCGGAAACCGCGCACCGTATCTTCAAGCTTGACTAACCTGCCTTCCAGCCCGGTGAATTGCGCAGCGACGAAGAATGGTTGCGAGAAAAATCTCTGGATCTTGCGCGCGCGGGCAACGATGAGCTTGTCTTCATCGGAGAGCTCATCAAGGCCCAGAATGGCGATGATATCCTGCAAATCCTTGTAACGCTGGAGAATCTGCTTGACCTCCTGCGCCGTGTTGTAATGCTCCTCGCCGAGGATGCGCGGATCAAGAATACGCGAAGATGACGCGAGCGGATCGACCGCCGGATAAATGCCGAGTTCGACAATCTGGCGCGAAAGCGCGGTGACAGCGTCGAGGTGCGCAAAGGTGGTCGCAGGCGCCGGGTCAGTGTAATCATCTGCCGGAACGTAAACAGCTTGAATTGACGTAATCGAGCCCGTCTTAGTGGAAGTGATGCGCTCCTGCATCTCGCCCATTTCGGTCGCGAGGTTGGGCTGGTAGCCGACCGCCGAAGGCATCCGACCCAGCAGTGCGGAGACTTCCGAACCGGCCTGCGTGAAGCGGAAGATATTATCGACGAAGAGCAGCACGTCGAGGCCCTGATCGCGGAAATATTCTGCGACCGTCAGTCCCGAGAGGGCGACGCGCAGTCGAGCCCCTGGTGGCTCTGTCATCTGGCCGTAGATGAGCGCCACTTTGGATTCTTCGAGGGCCTTCATGTCGACCTTGGTCATATCGAAGTCGCCCGTCTCCTCAAGATGATGGTAGAACGGGTCGCCAAAGTTGATGACTTTCGACTCGACCATCTCGCGCAAAAGGTCATTGCCCTCGCGTGTTCTTTCGCCAACACCCGCGAAAACAGAGAAGCCGGAGTGAGCTTTGGCGATATTGTTGATCAGTTCCATAATGAGGACAGTCTTGCCCACGCCGGCGCCGCCGAAGAGCCCGATCTTGCCGCCGCGGAGGAAGGGTTGAATCAGATCAACGACCTTAATGCCCGTTTCAAGCATCTGTAACTCCGTTGATTGTTCGTCAAAATCCGGCGCATGGCGATGGATAGGGTAACGCATCTTGGCACGCACTTCGCCGAGGTTATCGACCGGCTCACCAATGACGTTGAGCACGCGGCCCAGCGTGGCCTCGCCGACGGGAACGGTGATCGGGCCGCCTGTATCAACGGCCTTCATGCCACGCACCATCCCATCGGTTGGCCGCATCGACACGGCGCGGACGCGCCCTTCACCGAGGTGTTGCTCTACCTCGCAGACGACATCAATCGGCTGCGGCACGTCGAAACCTTCCGAGGTGATACGCAGGGCCTGATAGATGGGCGGCAAGTATTTCTCCTCAAATTCCACATCGACCACCGGGCCGATAATTTGCACGACGCGACCCGCCGGCTGGCCGTCCGTGACGCTCGCATTTCCGTTAGGCGTAACCATACTCTTCTAACTCACTCCTCTTTTAACGGGCCATTAAGGCGAAACAAATTTGGCAGGAATAAAAGCCAAACAACATACCATACCAAGCGCGCCTCTGCAAAGCGCACCAGATGAGGATTGATT
>CAYLJO010000260.1:0-8386 GCA_964383905.1 uncultured Blastocatellaceae bacterium | reverse complement strand
CGCAGTGTTCGTCATCGATGATAAATTTCAGCCACCGCGACGAATCGCACCGCCATGGTTCTTCATAATATGCGAGGTGTCTGATGCAAAACCCTGCCAGAGGAAAGCCAGATTCTTTATAGGATAAATATCTGTCAGACTCCTGACCAATTCATCATCTTGACCTGCCAGATTGACCGTCACCTCAATGCCTGATCAGACGCGTCATATCGATCGCATACGTAAGTTCAAGTGTACCCATGTGTTCTGTGAAAGAGTACATGAGTATCTCACGCGGCATAGGCTTTGATTTAGATAAGATCACGGACTTAAGACACTAGGACGCGACGCGAATTCGGCGCACTGTGTCGACCGGCCGTGCAACTTTGAAAAGAATCGGTCCCTCCGGTCATGACCGGAGGGAGAGGCCGTTTAAGGGGCCACCATGCGAAGCGGAGAGCGCAATTGGCTTCTTGCCTTTAGGGTATGTCCACTTCGTTCCTGCGTCGTCAAAACATGAGGCAGATGTTCTGGTCGGTGCCGCAGCAACGATCTCCTTTTCCATACAGTGAAGCTATCTGCCGCATAACATTGGAGGGAAACGATGTTAAGTAATACTTATGGTGCTCAAGCCAGGGGCTCGTACCGCGTTAATGATCCTTCATCTCAGGCCGGCTTACTTACTAGCGTGATCGAGCAATCAACAGAGAGATCCCTTCAGACACGGCAGCGAAAAGCAGCGGTTTGCACGAGAGGATCGTACACGAGGCACCCTCTCACGACCGAAGAGGTGACCAACGTCGAAGTCGCCACAATACGCGAAAGCACTAATCATCGGCGCTGGCCTAAAGAGGTGATCGAAAAGTTCTTAGCATCTGACTCTATTTCGCTGCGCACGTGCGCGGAAGACCAACTGGTCAGACAGGAGTTTTTATGGAGATGTTTGGCATTAATGTCATCGAGCATCCAGCCGTTGCAAAGGATCAGGCCTGGTTTATTGTCAAGAAAGACTCCCCCCAAGTGCCTGAAGATTTGAGAGGTAAGCTGCAAGTCCCATGCATCCTGACGGGGAGTCTGGCCACCACGAAAAATATTCTGACCCTTTTTCAGACCGTTGCTATGGGCGTGCAGCACGCTGAGAGAGACTTATCGCCTACCAGTGAGACCGTCCGCCGCCAGCATGTCTAGGCCGGTTTGCGCGCGCCTTTACCCAGGGGCGGGGGTAGCGCTAGGCGCGCACGAGCGCGTAAGCGCGAATGATCTTGGTCAGCCCGAGTGAAAACCGCCCTATTCAAATCCTCACTTTATTATGTTTGAAGCTCTTGTCGCTGTCGCACAGCCTCATACAGCGTAATCGCGGCTGCGACAGCGACATTGAGACTATCGACCGGAGCGCGCATCGGAATTCTGATCGCTTCGTCGACCTCGGCCTTTTCGGCGGCACTCAGCCCGGAAGCTTCCGCCCCGACAATTAGCGCGCATGAGACTGTCCAGTCAACGTCTGTATGCGCGCGCGTGGAACGAATATCTGCCGCGACTGTATGAATGCCGCGCTGCGCGCACCACGCCAGAACTTCTGAAAAACCTGCCCCGGTCCATAACGGCAGCCGAAAACTTGAGCCCATCGCGCCCCGCAATGCTTTCGGAGAAAAGAGATCGGTCGAGCCTTCGGTCGCCACCACGCCCGTCGCCCCGGCGGCTTCCGCCGTGCGAATGATGGCCCCGGCGTTTGAGGGGTTGTTGATCCGGTGCATGACAACTATTAAAGTAGGCTCATCCGAGCTGCGATCAAGCGCGCTCCGCTCAGCCTGCGGCCTGGCGGCCAGGAACAGGATGCCCTGCGGCGTCTTTGTGTCTGACAGGTAGGCAAGCACCTGTTCGCTGACGATTGCGACACGCCCGGCCCTCTTTTTCAAAGCACCCAACGATAGCGCGCCGTCGGCATCAGACAATTCTTCCGTGCATATTACGTCCTGGATCGTGAGACCGGCGCGCACCGCTTCCTCGCACAAACGCACGCCTTCGATAAAGATCAGGTCACGCACTTTGCCGTCGCGCACAGCCCGCGCGCGTTTGGCAAGCGCATTATCTCGGCTGGTGATTATTGGGCCGTTCATGCTACGCATCAGTCGTTGTGTTCGGAGCAATTTCGACCCACACGGGCCAGTGGTCCGACACGCCGAGGGGGCGCGCGACACCCCACCTTGTGATATTCACGTCGCGCACGAAAATCCAATCCGTATGCAGGCGAATCAGGCCGGCCCGCCACGTCGCAATGCCGGTGGGAAATGGTGAAACGTAGCCATGCGACTCAAGCATCTCACGCATAGCTATACACGAGCGCTTCGTCAAAGTGTTGAAATCGCCGAGCAGGATGGTCGGGCCGGGCTTCTTGTCAGCAAGGGCCAGCACCGCGGCGTGTTGTTCCAGTTGCCCGGCCGTCGACGCATGAGGATCAATGTGGGAATTGAAGATTTTGACGCCGTGCGCCGCAAAAGAGAATGTTGCGGCGAGCGCGAGTCGCGGTCGCCAAGCGCATTCCTTCCACGGTAAATCAAGGCGCGTGACCTCCGCCATGGGTACACGGCTGAGCAGCGCAAGGCCCGTGTCGCCCCTCTCCGCCGGCGCGATATGCTCTTCAAAATCAAGATACCACTGCTTGGATTTTGGCTCCTCACCGCGCGGAATATTGATTGCGGCATGAGCGTAGTGCATCTGGAGTTCGCGGGCGAGTTCACGCGCAACGTGATGGCCTCCGGCGCGCGCAGTCTGCTTGTCAGCCTCCTGCAATGCTACAATGTCCGGGGGTGGAAGCAGTAAGCCATTTGCGAGCGTATTTGCAGCACGGCGAAGGTGACGCGCGACAAGGCTCGGGCGACGATGCGGCAGAGTCAATCCGACTCGACGGAACAGACTCCCCGTAATCAAAAAAGAGCCGACCGCATAGCGTATGTTGTATGACGCAGCGACAAGCTTCGAGCGCTTTGGCGGTGACGCCAGGGCCGGCGCGAAACTCCCCAGTTCAATCTCGCCTTCCGCGCTGCTCAAAGGGCTTATCAATGATAGTTCTGGCGCTGTCATCGAACCCTATCTTTGCGCGAACTCTGTAATATTGCAAAATGTCCGCCATTTGATGCGGCAATGACAGAGAGGAGATCCCTACAAGTGAACCGCCGGATCATCGCCGCCGTCGACGATATGTTCTTCGCCGCGAAGATTCGGGCGACGGCGGAACATATCGGACAGGACGTGATTTTTGCGCGAAGCGTAGACGCGGTGCGGAAAGCGGCCCATGAGATTACGCCGGCGCTAATCATCGTCGATCTTCAATCAAGGCAATTAGAGCCTTTAGCTCTCGCCCAATCCCTGAAAGCAGACGAGCCACTGCGGATGGTGCCGCTACTAGGTTTTTACTCTCATGTGCAAACTGCGCTCAAACAGCAGGCCGAGCAGGCGGGCTTCGACCGTGTCATGACGCGCTCTGCTTTCACCAAAAATCTCGCCGAAATCCTACGGTTGAACACCCAAGTCGATTGAGGAGATTTTAGTGGAGATATTCCTGGGCGGCCGGGCGAAAACGTCGCAGCCGCAGGCTGTTTGTAACCACCGAAACGCTCGATAGCGACATCGCCGCGCTGGCGATGATTGGTGAAAACAGCCAGCCCATTAAGGGGTAGAAAAGCCCGGCTGTGATAGGAATACCGAGGATGTTGTAGATGAATGCCCAGAACAAATTTTGCTTGATCGTCCGCATCATGGCGCGTGAGAGCGCAATCGCCGTCATCACACCGCGCAAATCACCTTTGATGAGAGTGATGTCAGAAGCTTCGATTGCTACTTCCATCCCTCTCATAAAAACGCAGTGTCTCGATGCTGACACCGCTCAGTTTAGATACTTCACCAATTTTTAATCTGGCGCAAAACTTGAACGAGTGATTCGGTAGACAAAACTGTCTCGGCCACCCCCGTCCGCCCTTGATCCCACACGGACTGCGCCTATTTTTTCCACCGCCAGCTGCGAGCGCAAATTCTGTGGCCCGACGAGAAAGATAACGCTCTCAACGAACCTGAAGGCGTGCCGTAGCATGAGCCGTTTCATCTCCCGGTTGTAATGGCCGCCCCAGTGGGACCTGGCAAGGAACGTCCAACCGATTTCGATCTCGCTTTTTTCTTCGTCGTACCCGTGGAATCGCGACGACCCGATGACTCGCCCGTCTTTGGAATCAATAGCGATCAACGCCCCACCGGATTCCAATGCTTCACGAAAGAATTCCTTGAAAACCTCTTCTTGGTAACGGTCTTTGATCGGATGTTGTTCCCAAATGAGCGGGTCTGCGGCCACGGCGTAAAGGTCACGGAAATCCTCGGCTCGAAGCGGTCTGAGTCCGAGCAACTCGCCTTTCAAGATGGGTTGGAGATCAAAGGGCATTCTTGATTGCAGTCCTCAAGCTTGGGATGTGTGACTATGATCATCTTTTACCTGTGCGCTTGCGTCGCAGCGGGAGGCACTTTCCGGCCCCGTATAAGATCCTCTCCTCTCCGGCTAAAACTAAGATCATTATATACTTGACTGACCCACCTTTGAATTCATCGGAAGCGTTATCCATAGATGACGCACCGATCAAGACTTTAATTCGCGTCAAGACGCCTAACATGTAGTGGCCCGCGCGAGGTGAATCAAGGCTGAGTGCCGGCGTAAACAGGGATCGCACCGCGCGCGGCGTTCTTGTAAACGATGCCGCCCTTCATCATAAAGACGACGCGCCGCACAGATAACTTCGTATCCGGCAAAACTTGATCGCTCCTGCCGAGTGCTCGAAGCCAAAGATCTGGGCTTGATCTGAATCGGGAGTTGCTTTCAGCTAAGCTTTCCGTGTACGATCTCTTCTTTCGAGTTGGCAGTAATACCGACGTGAAACGCTGGCTGGAGAAATACTCAATCCTCCACGGGACCAAGGTGGTGGTGGTTGATAGTAATTTCTTCTTGGTCAAGAGCGCCTATGATTGTCCTCTAAAATGAGTTGCTCGCGGCGGGGTAAACCACAGGTATAATCGGGCCTCGTCTTTGCCTGACGGTTTATTTGTGTGCAGCAGATAGTCTCGTTGCTCCCGGCGATGAGGTATTTTAGCCTGCGCCAGCACAAGAGCAGTTCATCCACTCCGACAACCGCTTAGGATCCATTAGCAAAACGCGCGACCGGCACGACTCAGCATGTTTCGGGGGCTTTCGTGCTCGGCAATCTCTCGACCTGCCGCAGACCACCGATGAGGTGACGACAGCCTGATCGAGTTCTCGCGCGGTGATCCGGCTAGGCCGGTCAGACTTTTTTGGAGAGACTAACCATGAATTTTCATGCTCATCGCCTGGCAGCTTTCGGCTGGAGTGAATTTTTTGAGGCCTATTTCCAACCTTACTCTACAAGCGATTACAAGGCTGCCCGCGTCATGCTCGAATACAAACACTTCTACCGTATCTACACTGAGCGGGGAGAGGCGCTCGCCGAAATCGCGGGAAAACTCCGGCACGAGGCCGTGAGCCGAGAAGCCCTGCCCGCGGTGGGTGACTGGGTCGTGATCCGGGCGCGCCCGGAAGATAACAAGGCGACGATCCATGCCGTCTTGCCGCGGAGGAGTAAGTTCACGCGCAAGGTGGCAGGCTCTCGCACCGAAGAACAGGTCGTCGGGGCCAATATCGACACCGTCTTCCTGGTCACCTCGCTCAATCAGGATTTCAACCCACGCAGGGTCGAACGCTACTTGATCGCCGCCTGGTCGAGCGGCGCCGATCCGGTCATCGTCCTGAGCAAGTCCGACCTGTGCGATGAGGTCGAAGATCGGCTCGCGGAAATTCGCATGCTGGCGAGCGGCGTGCCCATCCACGCCGTCAGTGTCGTCAAGCAAGAGGGGCTGGATGAGTTGGCGCGATACTTCCGAAAGGGGAAAACCGTGGCGCTCTTAGGCTCATCCGGAGTGGGAAAATCAACCCTCATCAATCACGTAATCGGCTGTGATCTTCAAAGGGTACAAGAGGTGCGTGAGCACGATGATCGCGGCCGGCACACGACGACATATCGCGAGTTGATTCTCTTGCCGCAGGGAGTGCTTGTGCTCGACACGCCGGGGATGCGCGAGTTGCAACTCTGGGATGGGGAAGGCGGACTGCACCGCACCTTTGACGACATCGAAGCCTTGGCCGGCCGCTGCTACTTCAGCGATTGCCGGCATCAGGATGAGCCGCGGTGCGCGGTCCGCGAGGCTTTGGCCGAAGGAGCGATTGATGCCGCAAGGTATCGCAGCTACGAGAAGTTGCAAAAGGAGCTGAATTATCTGGCCCGCAAGCAGGACAAGAGTGCCCAGATCGCCGAAAAGAAGAGGTGGAAGAAACTCTCGCGCCTAGCCAGCCAGAGGGCACGAATGAAGCAGGGATGAGATCGAGCGCTAGGGGCCAAACCTCCGATCTCGTGATACCATTCCGCCGGCGTCCCACGTATTATAGAGCAAAGATTTGTTGCGACGTTGGTACGAATGGCTCAGCCAAAAGCTGGCCCCGATTGACAGACACACCGGGCACTCATGACAGAGGGGGTCTCATCGCGATGACCGATAGTACTCAGCCAGTTCGATTGACTCCGGACTCTCGCGCCGACCAGGTATTTCCGACCTTGACGCCGGCGCAGGCCGCACGCATCGCTGCGCACGGACACGCGCTTCAGGTGAAGCCTGGCGAGGTGCTGGTCGAAGCGGGTGAGCAAAGCACAAGATTCTTTGTTGTCACGGCTGGCCAGGTGCACATTGTCCGGAAGGCGTGCGAAAGCGAGGAACTGGTAGCGGTCTTCGGACCGGGCCAGTTCACCGGCGAAATTAACATGCTCTCCGGCCGCCGCGGGTTTGCTCAAATCCGCGTCGCCGAGGCCGGCGAAGTGATCGAAGTCGATCGTGAGAGTTTGCTTGCTCTTGTGCAAACAGACAGCGAGCTGAGCGATATCCTGATGCGGGCCTTTATCCTCCGCAGGGTCGAGTTGATTGCTCATGGGTTCGGAGACGTCGTGCTCGTCGGGTCGAACCATTGCGGCGGAACGCTCCGCATCAAAGAATTCCTGACGCGTAACGGTTATCCGTACTCGTTCATCGACCTCGACCGGGAGCAAGGCGTTCAGGATCTGCTGGATCATTTCCACGTCAACGAGGGAGACGTGCCCGTTTTAATTTGTCGTGGCGAGATAGTACTGCGGAACCCTACTAATCAGGCGATTGCCGACTGCCTCGGCTTCAACGAGGCAATTGACCAGACACAGCTCCGCGATCTGGTCATTGTTGGCGCCGGACCCTCCGGCCTGACGGCGGCCGTCTACGGCGCGTCAGAGGGGCTCGATGTCCTGGTCATGGAATCAAACTCACCAGGTGGACAAGCCGCCTCGAGTTCCAAGATCGAGAACTACTTAGGCTTCCCGACAGGCATCTCGGGCCAGGAACTCGCAGCGCGCTCTTACACGCAGGCACAGAAGTTCGGCGCCCAGGTGATGATCGCTAAGGGAGCGAAGAAACTGGCGTGCGAGCGGAAGCCCTATGCCATCGAGATCGACGAAGGCCCCCGTGTACCTGCGCGCCCAGTGATCATCGCCACCGGTGCGGCCTACCGCAGACTATCACTCGAAAAACTGTCGCAGTTTGAAGGCGCGGGTGTGTATTACGGCGCAACACCTATGGAGGCACAGTTATGCGTCGGTGACGAGGTAGTGGTTGTGGGCGGGGGAAACTCCGCCGGGCAAGCGGCGACGTTTCTCGCGCGAACCGCCAGGCGCGTTCACGTGCTGGTTCGCTCGACTGGGCTGGCGGAAAGCATGTCGCGCTATCTGATTCGCCGTTTGGAAGAAAGTTGCGCCTGGTTTCATCGAGACGAAGGCGGCTGAGAGACTCATCGAGCGATTGGCGGAGAAGGCCGGCGCCGACCTTGATACGGCTTGGCAAGGGCTGATGGACTCACTGGGAGGTATTCCAATGGGCCGACCTGGTCGCCCGGAAGAGGTCGCTGAGCATGTCACTGATTTTGCCGAAAGCATCCAGCACCGCAATGGCGATGGTTGCATTGTGAACGTCCATCCCGACATAATACTTTTTCATAGGGCTCTTCTTTCGCGAGTAACTTAGAGACATTGAAGACCTTCAAGTTACCACTTGAGGGGCGCCCTTATAGTTATTCTGCTCCCTTAACTGACTGCTTCTTCTTTGTGCGCTGCCATCTTTATGCATACAAGGATCGCAGGAATTTTAGCTCATTTTATCTTCGATCATGTCATAGTTTTATGCGAGCACGCACTGTGCGGCTACGAATCGGGTGCCCTATCGCACTGGTTACCGTTAATATTCAGGTCCTATTATTCGTTGCTGTCAATGACCGGGAACAGAA
>CAYLJO010000259.1:0-8427 GCA_964383905.1 uncultured Blastocatellaceae bacterium | reverse complement strand
CCTGGGACACTACCTACTCAATTACCAATTCGCAGTTTCCCGCTCGCGTCAGAAAGGAGGCTTTTCCTTCGCCTTTTTTAACGGGCCGTCCAATGTGGCGTTCGGGATCGACACCACCAACCCTTTCACTCCAAAGTTCCCGGTACTGAATGGCGTCAACATCTACGACCCGGCAACTTACGCTCTTTCCGGGACCATCATTCCGGTTGACGATCACGCCAGGGAGCTCGACCTGGAAGGATCTGTGTCGCTGAACAGGCAGTATTCCTTTCGTTCTCACTTCGGCTCCTGGGAGGTAGGCGCCAAGATCCGTAACGGGAATAAGAAGCAGATCATCAATGAACAGGTCTATAGCGCGCCGGATGGAGGCCCCGCAATACTGTTGAGTCAAGTGTTGGGAAACGTTACGGACCCACACTATTACTTCGGAGATTACAGGATGGGCCCGCTCTCCGATTTCAACAAGATTCTGGCTTTGACCGCGGCGACTCCGGGCGCCCTCACGCTCAATGTGAGATCATCTCACCAGCGTTCAGACCCCAACAACTACGATACGACCGAACGCGTCTATGCGGGCTACGCGATGAATACGATCGGCTTCGGCCGTGCCCGCTTACAGACGGGTGTGCGATTCGAGACGACGCAATCAAAATTCACCGGCTACCACGTGACGTTCGACGCAGGCGGTAACTATGTCTCGACGACTCCTGTCCTGGGGAACAACACCTATACGAACGTCCTGCCGAGCGTGCAATTCCAGTACGCGATTACTCCGAATACGAATCTCCGCGCCGCCTACGGGATCGGCATTGCCCGGCCCAATTTCAGTGACCTCCCACCATACATCGTCCAGGACGACAGAAGGCAGTTGGTGAGGGTAGGTAATCCGGCCCTCAAGCCAACGCGGGCTAATAATTTCGACCTCCTGGTCGAGCGCTACCTGAAGCCCTTTGGCCTCATTCAAGCCGGGGTGTTTTACAAAGACTTAAGAAACCCCATCTATAGCTTGCAAACACCGGTTACAACGGGGGGAATATACAACGGATTCCAACAGGTACAACCGATCAACGGAGAGAAAGCGCACATCTTCGGCTTTGAGACGACGGTGCAACAGCGCCTCACATTCTTGCCGGGACTCCTCAGTGGCCTCGGGGTGTCGGCCAACTACAGTTACACTAAATCGAAAGCCATCGTCCCAAACCGGTCGGATAACCCGCCGCTGCTCCGCCAGGCGCCAAACAACTATAACCTCGACGTGACGTACGACAGAGGCCGGCTCTCGTCGCGGCTCGGCGTGACGCACAACGACGCCTATATTTTCCAGTACAATTTCACTGACGGCGCAGACCTCGGGCTGAGAGGACCGAATGGCGATGTGTACCTCTACGCGCATACACAATTGGACGCGCAGGCCAGTATCCGCCTCAAGCGCCGACTTCAGCTCATCGTCTCCGGGCTGAATCTGAACAATGAAGTATTCGGGTTCTATCAGGGGAGCCCGCAGTATCCTATCCAGCGGGAATTTTATGACCGGACCTTCATGTTCGGCTTGCGCTGGTCGTCCTCAAGTGAAAGGTGAACGGGTGTTTGACGACTCCACCTGCTCCCGCTCTTGAGATGAGCAGCCAAATGAGGGCAGGCGAGTTTGCCTGGTCGATTATCAGGCTTCGCCAGGCGCAGGAGCCGTCGAGGTATTCCTTAGCTCACGGCCGGACCGGATTGATTCCACCAAACCACTGCTCACCGTTAGGCAGTCACCCGTTGAAGTACCGGTCGCCGGACGTTCCGGTCGGGTCTACTTTCATTTGAAACCGGCCTCCGGCGCGACCCGTGTTGCGTCGCTTCGCCGGCTTCCTCTTGAAGGGGCGGTTAACTTTCGAGACAGAAATACCGTCGCACGCATATGTAAACCGCTGTCAATGTTGGGCATTACAAGCGCGCTTTAAGGCTTGTCACCGGGCGACGACTCGGAACGTGCGACGGGCGGTCGAACCATCTTATCGAGGAGGTGTTCGAGGGCGGCCTCCGGGTCGGCACAGAGGCCCGAGTGGACCGGCGAGCTCTGGATAATGGTGCTTCGAGGCGCAACCAGCCAATGGAAACGCGCCCGCTGTGGCAGCCGACCGATCACGCCTGCCTGCGCACCGCCGTCGCAGATCATCGAGATCGTTCTCAGGTGACCTTGAACAGTCTCGACGTCAACGGTCGGGTCAAGCGCGGCCAGGCGACGCTCATCCAGTTCGAGGCGAGCTTTGAGGAACCGGTGGTCGGGGCAGGAGAGGATCACGCCGGCGTTGATAAACTCCTCCCGTTCGACGCGCGGCACGACGCGGATGATGGCGTAATCAAACGAGCAGAGTTCGGGCACTGCGCACCTCCTCCACAAAGACTCGCGGTGGTTCCAAGCGCCTCGACAGGTAGCGGACGTAAGCCGCGCGGTGTTCCGCCGGGCCAGCGAATTGCGCCTCACGGCCGAGCCACGCGTCGGGAATGAGCTCGACGATGGCGCTCAGAACGTCCGGCGTGAGCCGCTCGCTCATCATTTTATCAGCCTCTTCCAGCGCGTCCGCAAAGGGTAGCAGGACGTGTTCTTTAATTTGTGCGAAGGGACTCCGGCTCTTCTCTAAATAGTTATCCCAAGCGTGATGAAAGTAGAGCGCCGCGCCGTGATCAATCAGCCACAGTCGCCGGTGCCAAAGCAGCATGTTCGTGTTACGCGACGTGCGATCCACGTTCGTCGTGAAGGCATCGAACCAGACGACGCCCGACGCCAGCTCCGGCCCGGGCTTCTCCACCAGCGGGTCGTACGTGATGGAGCCGGGCAGGTAGTCAAGCGCGAGATTGAGTCCGGCGCTCGCTTTGATTAAGTCCTGAATCTCCGGGTCGGGCTCGGTTCTGCCGAGCACAGGGTCGAGATCGACGAAAACAATCTCGGGCACAAGCAGTCCGAGCGCGCGGCCGATCTCGCCCGCGATGAGTTCTGCGATGAGCGCTTTGACCCCCTGCCCAGCCCCCCTGAACTTCAGCACGTAGAGGCCGTCGTCGTCGGCTTCGACGATGGCCGGAAGTGAGCCGCCTTCACGCAAGGGTGTGACGTAACGGGTAGCCGTGACTGTTCTTATCTTCATTGAGCGGGCAAGGCGCCGGCACCTACTGACTACCGATCGAGGGCCAGACCGCCAGCTTGGTTCGCACGCGCCTGATGACCTCGTCGGTGAACTCGCTGGTCGTCGTGTGGCCCTGAAGGTCGGCGGTCCGCACGCCATCGTAGACCGCCTCGAAGACCGCCTCCGAGATCGCGCGCGAGGCCAACTGCGCCTTGCCGCCGATGTAGGAGAGCAGCGACCCGCCCGCCAGTATCATCGCCATCGGGTTCGCAAGGTTCTTGCCGAAGAGCGAGGGCGCGGTGCCGTGTGGCGCCTCGGCCATCACGACGCGGGTGCTCCACTGTTCGTCAAAGCCGATCAGCAGCGACTCCGAACCGGCGATCGAGCCGAACATCTGCAAGACGAGATCGCTCATGCAGTCGCCGTCTCGATTCAACGTGGGGATGACCATGGCGTCGCCCATGTTGGTCAGCAGCAGCGCGTAAGTCGCGTCGATGAGCTGCGGTTCGTAACGGACGCCGGGATGGCGTTTGGCCGCCTCGTCCATCTCCTCCTTTAACATCCCCTCATAGACGGGGCTAACGGTGTACTTGGGGCCGCCGAAGACCTTCGCGCCCAGCTTCTCGCTATGGCGAAAGGCGTACTCGGCGACGGCGCGGCAGTGGCGACGCGTGATCCGCTCGGTCCGGTACGCGACCTCATCCAGCCCCTCACCCTCGCGCCACTCCCTCGCGCCGTAGGCATCCCCCACCGCCATGCGAATGACCGAGATTGGGGCGTGGACGCCGCCGACCGGGCGGACGCCAGGGATCCGCCGGCCGGTGCGGACGATCACGGTGCCGTCCACCCGCTCGCGCAGGATCGCGTTAGGGCTGCCGACATCGCCCTTGGTCTCGGGGGTGATGGTGGCGGCCTTCAGACCGAGTCCGGCCGCCAGCATCGCCTCGGCGGCCTCGTAGACCACCTGGTTCTTAGTCCTGCGGCGCGCGTCAAGGCTGAGATCGAAGCGCTGAAACGACAGCTCCATCCCGATGGCGCCCGGGTCGAGGACACGCAGCGCCTCCTCGAGCAGCTCCTGCCCGGTTTGGTCGCCTTCAAGAACAACAATAGTGTGGGCCGTTGCGGACACCGCTTTCTCTCCTGACTCCTGAAGTCTGCCCGGCTTGCGAAGAGTAACTCGCCGAGGATTAACATACCCTGAAAGCCATTGCAAGATGAAAGGGGCCAGTCACGGAGGGTCTATCCATTCTCAGGATGAAGCCAAGTTCCGAAGCGCGTGCCCTCCCTTACGGTCGCGCCTTCTGCCTTTAAGCTTCGGAGCGACGTCTTTATGAGATCCCGCGTGATAGCTATCCTTCAGTCATCGTATACACCTCGCGCCTCATGCTTCCTGACCGGTGAGGACAGCACGATGGAAGTTGCCGTCGAGCCGCACACGCTTAATTTTCCGATGACCTCCTCCAGATGCTCAACCGACCGGACCGCGACCCTCAAGATGAAGGAGTCGGGGCCGCTGACGTGATAACACTCCAGGATCTCCGTAAGTTTTTTCGAAAGCGCAAGGACCTGCGGATACTTCTCTGACGTGCAGCGTAAACGGATGAAGGCGGTCACCTCAAGGCCGATAGCTTTCAGATTCACGTCAGCATGATAGCCGGCGATGATGCCCGTTTCCTCCATCCGGCGCACGCGCTCGATCACGGCGGGGGGCGACAGCCCTACTTTTTTCCCGAGCTCGGCGAAAGACAGGCGGGCGTCTTCCTGAAGTGCGACGAGGATCTTGCGCCCTATCCGGTCCAGCAGCTTCTCTTTATCCAAAGCTAATTCCCCAAAATACTTTTGAATGTTAAGCGGGGACGGGTGAATAACTGTGTTCGCTTATTCAGCCGATGAAAAAGGGATTGTAGCATGGGGTGAGTACGAGAATTCGACACCGGGGGAGAAAGATAATGGAGGTGAGTTACCTGCTTAAAGGGCTGTTAATTGGATTTTCAATTGCCGCCCCGGTCGGTCCCGTCGGGATTTTATGCGTCCGCCGGACACTGGCGCGCGGTCTCGGCGCCGGGGTGATCTCGGGCGTAGGTGCCGCCACGGCGGACGCGCTCTACGGCTGCGTCACAGGATTCGGCCTGACGTACGTCTCGGGCTTTTTGGTCGGTGAGCAGTACTGGTTAAGAGGCTTGGGCGGGTTATTCCTTTTGTACCTGGGGGTGATAACGTTCCGGGCGACGCCGGCCGAAGGCGCGGCACAGGCGGGCGGCGGGGGGCTCGCGGGCGCCTACGCTTCGACGTTCTTCCTGACGGTGACGAATCCGCTGACCATTCTCTCTTTCGGGGCGATCTTTGCGGGGTTGGGGATGGCCGGTCGGGGTTATTCTTCGGCCCTCTTACTGGTCTCGGGCGTCTTCGGGGTTCCGTCCTCTGGTGGTTCTTCCTGTGCGGCGGCACCAACCTTCTCCGGGGAAGGTTTGGCCCACGGGCGATGGCCTGGGTGAACCGGGCCTCGGGTATCACGATCTTCACCTTCGGGGCGCTGGCAATGTTAAGCCTGATGCGAGGGTAACAGCATGAGACCTGATAATCGATATTGGGAGAGCAGTCAACGTCTGTCCCCCACCGTTTTGCCGACCGGGTCTCCCTAAGGAGTGTTGACTACTATTCTTTGAGCTCCTGATTAACCGTCACCCCTTCGCGATTCGATCCTTGCGCCGGCGCCACAGCTATTTATCCGCGGCGTTTTGTCGCCCTTTCCACTCGGCCTCAACTGCCGTCGGTAGATGTTCAGACCTCTGCAAAACTGCCACGATCTGCCAGATGTCATCATCGGAAAGCATGTTACCCCAGGCCGGCATGCCCGTGTTCCGAATCCCGTGCTTGATAATCCAGAAGAGCTCGCCCTCCGTGTAGTGAATCGCCGTGCCCGGTAGCTTTGGCGCGGGGGGATAGAATGAGGCGCCGTAGGCACTGGGGGCACCGCCTGGCAGGCTGTGGCACCTGGCGCACATTTGCCTGTATGCGTCAGCCCCCGCGATCAGATTCTCGTCAGTCGGCCGGACCGGGTTGGTCTGTTCTGCGGCGTGCCGCGCGACCGAGGCGTGGAGGGCCATGGGCATCAGGCGAGACTCCCATCCCGGCGGGGGCGCGTCCGCATTAACGCCGACAATCCCCAGCTTCATGACCAGCAGCGCGCCCAGGAACAGGATGGCGATGGCAAGGACAGCGCCTGATATGAATTTCTTCATCAAAACCTCTTCCCTTCACCGGGTTCTATTGTCGAGTTGTTCTCGGCCGGCCGAGTTCAGCCGCGTGCCGGTCATCAAGTTTTGCTCGAAGAGCCGCCGGAGGGGGCTATTCCGTGACGATCAATGTTCCATCCATCTGTTCGTGGCCGTCGCCGCAAAATACATCGCACGAGAAGCTGAATTCTCCTGTCTTGTCCGGCGTGAAACTCACGCGGGTGACGGCGCCGGGCTTGATATCGCTGCGCACCTTAAATTCCGGTAGTTTGAACCCGTGGACCCGGTCTTCAGAGGTCAATTCCAGAACCACCGGCACACCTTTTTTGACGGTAATCGTGTCTGGGCTGAACGCAAACTTCTTAGCCGACATTTGGATCACTTTCTCATCGGTGTGACCACCCGTATCTCTTCCGGCCGCTGTCACTATGGTTTTGGCGTTCGAATGGGTTGCCAATAGTCCTGCGCTGACGGCCCCGAACACTGCGGCGCACGCGAGCACGCCAAGTGCGGCGGCAATTACTGATGCTGGTCTCTTTTTCATTGATTTATCCTTCCGTGATAGGAATTTCTGTGATTTCATAACGAGCTTTTTTGACACCGGCGGCGACTTCGCGGAAGCCCAGGCCCTTGTACGGCACGGCCGCGTTCCACGGCACCGGGGCTTTTTTCGCCACCGACCCGGGAGCGGGCAAGGGGAACATCAGGGACTTGGCCGAGTGATGCGCGATGTGACCCGTCATGTAATGGTGCTCCTGGTGGATATGCCCGTATAAGACGGTGACGTTCTGATGTGGCATCAGGGCCTCGATGACTGATGCCCCGTCGCGCGTCGCCCAATCCCAGTCAGGGTAGAGGTCGAAGAGAGGCCGATGGGTAAGGACGACGATATGAGAGCCGGGCTTCAGTTGCTTCAGATCAGCCTGGAGCCACTTGAGCTGGGTGTCACCGACGACCGCGCCGGGGTCCGAGACGTTGTCGATGACGATGAAATGTATCCCCTTATGATCGAAAGTGTAGTTGAGCTTGCCAAATAGCTCCTGGTAGGCTTCACCCCGATCAAGCGAAGCATCATGCTCCCCGGCCATTAAATGAACTGTTTTGACCTTGAGACCGCTTGAAATATCTTGAAATGCCTTCATCCGTTCGCGGCGCACTGTGGGGTCGTCTGTTGTATGCGTCAGATCGCCCGTGAAGACGACGAAATCGGGCTGCTGTTCAAGGCTATTAACTGCCGCGACCGCCTTCTTCAAGGTGCCTTTGGCGTCCGGATTGACCTTCGGGCCCTCAAAGCCGAGGTGGGTATCGGAAAGCTGGACGAAATAGAAGTCTTCATGGCGCCCGCCCTTACCCCCGACGGACAGCACTGACCCAAAGACGTTTAAGCCCAGGCTGGAAGCGAAAACGACGCCGCCGCCCAAAGCGGCGAGCTTGACAAATCCTCGCCTATCGATTTTATTCATTATTATCTCCTATCTTTAAATCGAACCTCTAATTGTCTTCACGGCTTCCTGGTGATCTACCTAAACAGTCAGCAGAAGCGCGATTTGTGTTCATCTAGCCATACCGCATCGCCAGGGCAAATATTCCCGGGCCGTCTGAAAATTATTTCCAGTGGTACAGGAGGAACAATTCGCGTAACATCATCCGTGCCTTGTGCATTCGGTGCCTGCGGAATAGTCCGGCTTTGACTTTTAAGACCTGATCGCAGGCCTCTTATCCATCATTAGCCGCAAACAAAAATTTGAACCGCAGAGGGCACAGAGGAAGACGGAGAAAAGCTTGATGAATTGAGGGCAGATATTAAGGGGAAGAATTTCAGATCGGAGATTTCAGATCTCAGATGAAGAACTACGATGGGAGGTTGCAGGTCTCAGAAGCGGATGGAAGAAAGAGAGAGATGAGCCACGGAGACGGCCGCAGGACGCGGAGGAAAAACAGGGGAACAAAGAACAAACAAATAGGTCCGGCAGCAGCTACATCTGGCGAAGTGTACTGAAGCGTACTGGCTGGCCCTGACCTTTTTTACTAGAATATGCTACTTGTAAGTGACTCCCCGATCTCCCCGGACTCTCAGGACTTTC